>NZ_JBHXSK010000015.1:0-68970 GCF_042716195.1 Streptomyces sp. NPDC058683 | reverse complement strand
GCCCCGCCCCGGTTCACCCACACCTACCGCGCCAACCAGGTCCACCCCCGGGCGCTACGCCTCCTGCTCCCCCCGCGGGGGGCGGCGGCCCCGCCCGCCCCCCCCCCACGCTCGGCGAAGACCTTCTTGGCGACCAGGGTGGCGTTGAGCGCCTTGGGGAAACCGCAGTACCCGGCGGAGTGCAGCAGCGCCTCGACGATCTCCTGGGGAGTGAGTCCCGCGTTGAGGGAGAAGTTGATGTGCACCTCCAGCTGGGGCTCGCAGCCGCCCAGCGCGGTGAGCATGCCCAGGGTCACCAACTGCCGGTCACGGGGGACCAGTTCGGGCCGCGAGTAGATCTCCCCGAAGCCCCAGGCGACGACCTGGTGGCCCAGTTCGGGGCTGATGTCGGCCAGCGACTCCAGGACCCGTTCCCGGAGCCCGCCGTCGACCTGGCTCATGACCTCGAGACCGCGGGCGAAACGCTCGTCACGGGTGGTGCTCTCGCTCGTGTCAGCTCGTGCGTCCATGGGGAGAACGCTAGGAGTTGGAGCGTGCTCCAGGTCAAGCCGCTGCCGCGATCAGTCCCGGACGCGGATGGTCTCCGCCGCGGCCCGCAGCTCGCGGAGCACGGTCCGCACCGCTCTGCGGGCCGTGCGCTCGGGGCGGTGGAGGGCGTCGATGTGGCGGTGGGCCTCGATGCCGTCGAGGGGTCTGAGGGTGACGCCCGGGTGCGGGCGGGAGGTCCAGCGGGGCATCAGGGCGATCCCGCCGCCCGCGGCGACCAACTCGGCGACCACCGTGGTCTCGTTGACGCGGTGGACGATGTCGAGCCGGTGCCCGGCCGCGGCGGCGATGGCCTCGACGGTCGCGAGCAGCGGAAAGCCGTCGTGCACGGTGATCCAGGGCTCGCCGGACACGTCCCGCGCGGTCAGGGCGGTCCGCGCGGCCAGCGGGTGGCCGACCGGCAGGGCGATGTCGAGGGGTTCGCGCAGCAGCGGGGTGGCCGTGGCGGTCCGCGGCCAGGGCGGGGCGTGGTCGAGACGGTGGGCGAGGACCAGGTCGTAGGTGCGGGTCAGGGGCGGGAAGTCGGCCTGGGCCACGTCCTCGTCGTGCAGGGCGATCCTCGGGGAACCCGGGCCGCGCAGCCGCCGTAGCAGCAGCGGATAGAACGCGGCGGCCCCGCTGTGGAAGGCCGCCACCGACACCGTGCCCTCGGGCTCGTCGACGTACTCCTCGATGGTGCCGCGGGCCCGGGCCAGGGCCGTCTCCACCCCGATCGCCGCGTCGGCCAGGGCCCGGCCGGCCGCCGTGAGGACCAGCCGGCGCCCGGCGCGTTCGGTGAGCGGCACCGGGACGGACCGCTGGAGCAGGCGCAGCTGCTGCGAGATCGCCGAGGGCGTCACCCGCAGCGCCTCCGCGACCGCCGTGACACTGCCCAGTTCGCCCAGCTCCCGCAGGACGCGCAGCTGCCGTTCGTCCATGCCGTGAGTGTAGCTTCGCTACAGGGTTGGTTGAGCAAGTCGTCGTTTACTTCAAAGTCCTGGTCAGGGATCGTGAACGGCATGCCGCACACCCGTCGTACCGATGGGGTGCTCCTGGCTCTCGCCGTCGTCTGGGGCTCCAGTTACCTGACGGCGAAGACGGCCACGGACGCCCTCCCCGTGCTGATCGTCCTCTTCCTGCGCTACGCCATCGGCGCCCTCGTCTGCCTCGTCGCACTGCGCGGCTTCGGCTCCCTCACCCGGGAGGAGAAGCGGTACGGCTCGCTCCTCGGCCTCACCCAGGCCGCCGTCCTCGTCCTGGAGACCTACGGTGTCGCCCACACCAGTGCCGGGAATGCGGGCCTGATCATCAGCCTGACTCTCGTCCTCACCCCGGTCCTGGACCGCGGGCGGCTGCCGGGGAGGTTCTTCCTCGCCGTCGGGGTGTGCGTCGCCGGCGTCGGGCTGCTGGTGTCCGGCAACGGGCTGCGTGCCCCCGGCGCCGGTGACCTGCTGATGGTCGGGGCCGCGGTGGTCCGGGCCGGTCATGTGGTGCTGGTCGGGCGGCTGACCGCGGGCCGGGCCGTGCGCCCGTTCCAGCTGACCGCCGTGCAGAGCGTCGTCGGCGCGGTCCTCTTCCTCGTGCCCGCGGCGCCCGGACTGCCGGTGCTCGCCCGGACCGGCGCCGCCACCTGGGCCGAGCTGGTCTACCTCGCCCTGTGCTGCGGCCTGCTCGCGTTCCTCGCCCAGACCTGGGCGGTTCAGCGCACCTCCGCGACCCGCGCCAGTCTGCTGCTGGGCACCGAACCGGTGTGGGCCCTCCTGGTCGGCGTCGGCCTCGGCGGCGAACGCCTCACCGCGCCCGCCGTGCTGGGGGCCGCACTGATCGTCACCGGGACGTACTGGGGTCAGTCCATCGAACGCGCCCGCCGCGAGACCTCCTCGGAGGCGGTGCGCGATGCGGCCCTCCGCCGCGCCGGCACGGACCTCTCACAGGCGCGTTAACCAGAAGAACACCTTTCTGAAATCCTTAGTTCCCTTTGAAGTCGCGAATTCTTTCCTGGGTCGCACGCGGATTCGGAATTCGACTTATTACTTCATAGGTGAGGCACAACCATCAGGAACCTCTACCCGTCTAAGTCGGCGAAACACCGACCTGCGGGGAGTAACAGCCCCCGTTTTTCTCTGGGGGCCGCACAGAATGAATCGCACGACCCTGACCGGGCGCGAACAGGGGGTGAAACCGGCGGGGGGCGAAGAGCGGGAGACCGAATCCGCGCGACGGCCCGACGCCGATCGGCGCTGGGCGGCCGCCCTGCTCGCGGCGCTCCTCACCGCCGTCGCCTTCTGTGCGGCCGACGTCGTGGCCCGCAGCTACCCCTTCGGCTCCCGCACCCGCAGCGTCAACGATCTCGGCAACCAGTACGTGCCCTTCCACGCCCATCTGTGGGACCTGCTGCACGGCAGGGCCGACGGCGGGATCGTCTTCAACTGGCAGTCCGGCTACGGCTCCAGCTTCCTGCCGGACATCGGCACCTATGTCAGCAGCCCGTTCGCCCTGCTGGTCGGGGTGTTCCCGCGCGACGAGATCGACCTCGCGGTGTACGTGATCACCGTCCTGAAGACGGCGGTCGCCGGTGCCGTCATGGCCTGGCTGCTGCTCAGCCTGCGCCGCGGCCGCTGGTGGGCGGCCGGGATCCTGGGCGCCTCCTACGCCCTGTGCGGCTGGAGCCTCGCGCTCGCCTCGTTCAACCCGATGTGGCTCGACGGGCTGATCGCGCTGCCGCTGCTCTGCCTGGTCGGTGAGTGGGCCATGAACGGCCGGCGCCCGCTGCTCAGTGTGCTGATCGTGGCGCTCGCCTGGATCGCCAACTTCTACACGGCCTACATGGCCACCCTCGGTGCCGCCCTGGTGCTGCTGCTCCGGCTGGTGCTCGCCGAGGTGCCGTGGCGGCGGGCTCTGGCGGTGGTCGGCCGGGCCGCGGTCGTCGTCGGGCTGGGGGTCGGCCTGGCCGCGCCGCTGGTGATCGTCGTCTACTCCGGCACCAAGCACGCCTACCCGGGCCGCGAGGGCCACTTCGCCCCGGTCGGGGCCGACGACCTGCTCGCCCGGCTGCTGCCGACCACCTACAGCTACAGCTCCCCGGCCCTCTACGTGGGCATCACCGCGCTGGTGCTCGCCCTGGCCCTGCCCTTCCACCGCAAGGTCCCGGTCCGGGTGCGGGCGGGCTGGACGGTTCTGGTGCTCGCCGTGGCACTGTCGCTGCAGTGGGCGCCGACCAGTCTGGCCTGGCACGCCTTCGCCGCCCCGAACGGCAGCTCCTACCGCCAGGCCTTCGTGCTCTGCGCCCTGCTGGTCATAGCGGCTTGGCATGCCCTTGCCTACGGACTGCCGGACCGGCGTGCCCTGGGCGCGGCCGCCGTGCTCCTGGTCCTGGTCGCCGCCGTCGCCAGCCGCAGCACCCTCACCCAGCAGCACTCCCACCACACCTGGCCGGTGGTGGTGCTCGCCGCCGCGGGCGCCCTCGGCGGACTCGCCCTCCTGAGTCTCAGGAACGGCCGGCCGGTCCTTGCCGGACTCGCCGCCGTGCTGCTGATCGGCGCCCAGTTCGGCGAGGCCGCCGCCACCTCCGCGGTGGCCACCCACATGCGCCTCACCCAGATGGACGACTACGCGCCCTGGGGCGACCGCCAGCAGCGGGAGTCGGACGCCGTCGCCCAGGCCGACGCCTGGCCGGAGTACCGCACCGAGCCCGGCCGCGACCAGACCGTCGCCAACGACCCGATGATGGTCGGCGGCCAGGGCTCGCAGTACTACAGCAGCCTCACCGCCGACGTCCTCAGCCGCACCATGACCGCCCTGGGCGACGGCTGGACCTCGCGCGGCCGCAGCCTGCAGAGCCTCGACAACCCGGTCACCGACGCGGTCTTCTCGGTGGGCGCCCGGGTGCACAACCCGCCGGACCCGCACCAGAAGTGGCTGCCCCAGGGCGGCGGTCCGTCGACCGTCACCCGCGAGGACGTGCCGCCGCTGGTGACGGTGCGACCGGCCGCACCGCGCACCACCCCGGCCTCCTTCGGCCCCTCGCCGTACCGCAACCAGGAACTGCTGCTCGGCACCCGCGTCTACACCCTGCCCCGCACCACCCTCAGCGGTGAGCGCAAGGGCGACGAGGCGCGCGGGCTCCTGGTCGACGGGGCGCAGACGCTCACCGCACGCTGCCAGGCCGGCAGCGAGGCGTTCCTGTGGGCGCCGCACTACGCCGGTACGGCACAGCTGGCGGGCGACGGCCGGCAGCAGCTCTACCGGTCCGACGCCGAGGGCACGAAGATCGCCGCGATGCAGCCGCTCGGCACGGTACCCGCCTCGGGGCAGGTACGGATCGACCTGAAGCCCGACCGGCTCAGCCGCGTCCCGGCGCAGGGCGCGGTCGGCTGCCTCGACACCGGCGAACTGCGCTCCGCCGTACAGCAGTTGAAAGCCACGGGAGCGACCGAGGTGACCGTCTCCGACGGCACCCTGCACGCCCGGCTCCCCGCCGGCAGCACGGGAACCGCCGTCGTGGCCGCCCCGCGGATCGCCGGCTGGCGCTGCTCCGCCGGGGGCGACGAGGTCGCGGCGGGCGAGTTCCACGGCCTCATCGCCGTCCCGCTGGGCGCCTCCGCCACCAGTCTGACCTGCACGTTCCACCCGCCCGGCCTGCGTCTGGGCACGGCCGTCGGCGGCGTCTCGCTGCTGACCCTGATCCTGCTCGGCGTCTTCTCGGCCCTGCGCCGCAGAACCGCCGTCCGCTCCGGCGAGCGCACGACCACCGCTCACTGACCCGTCCCCAGGGGGAGAAACCCATGCTGATATCGATCGTCGCGCCCTGTTACAACGAGGAAGACGTCATCGAGCGCTTCCACGAGCAGGTCCAGAAGATCGCCAACGAGCTTCTGCCGCTCGGTCACGACATGGAGTTCGTGTACGTCGACGACGGCAGCCGTGACAGGACGCTGCCCCTCCTCAGCCAGATCGCCGACGGCGACGCGCGCGTCCGGTACGTCTCCTTCAGCCGCAACTTCGGCAAGGAGTCGGCGCTGCTCGCCGGCCTGAAGCACGCCACCGGCGACGCCGTGATCGTCATGGACGCCGACCTCCAGCACCCGCCGGAGCTCATCAAGCGCATGGTCGAACTGCGCGGCGAGGGCTACGACCAGGTCATCGCCAAGCGCACCCGGCAGGGCGACCGCTTCACCCGCACCCTCACCGCCCGCCTCTACTACCGGCTGATCAACCGGCTCGTCGACGTCGAACTCGTCGACGGCGTGGGCGACTTCCGGCTGATGTCGCGCCGGGTGGTGGACGCGATCGTGGACCTCACCGAGTACAACCGGTTCTCCAAGGGCCTGTTCGCCTGGGTCGGCTTCCCCAGCACCACCTTCGAGTACGCGAACGCGGTGCGCGAGCACGGCACCAGCTCCTGGTCCTTCCGCAGCCTGCTCAACTACGGCCTGGACGGGCTGCTCTCCTTCAACAACCGCCCGCTGCGCGCCGCGCTCTACCTCGGCATGACCCTGCTGGCCCTGGCCGGCGTGTACACGGCGTGGATCGTGGGCGGAGCGATGATCAACGGCGTCCAGACGCCGGGCTATGTCACCATCATTACAGCCGTCACCGCCCTGGCCGGCGTACAGATGATCATGCTCGGGGTCATCGGCGAGTACACCGGCCGGATCTACTACGAGGTCAAGGGGCGCCCGCACTTCCTGGTGAAGGCGACGAACGTGCACCGAACGGAAGACCGCACCCGCGGCACGACGAAGGACCTCATCCCCTGATGCCGAACGCCCTGTCGACCACCGGACCCACCCGCCCGATATCGGGCCAGATCATCACCTTCGCGGTGATCGGGGTCATCAACACGGCGACTTACTACGGCCTCTACCTGCTGTTCCTGATGTATTTGCCGTACCTCGCCGCGCATATTCTCGCGTTTCTGCTGAGCATGATCGGTTCGTTCTTTCTCAATGCGAAGTTCACTTACCGAATACGGCCCACCTGGCGTAAATTCCTGCTGTTCCCGCTGACCAACGCGACGAATTTCGTGATCACCACGGTGGGGGTGTACGTGATCGTCGACGTCCTGCACGCCGGCAGCCGGTTCGCCCCGCTGATGGCGTCGGCGGCGGCGATTCCGGTGACTTTCGTGGTGTCACGCTGGGTCATGCTGCCGAAGGTGGAGGCGGCGTAGCCAGGGCGAGCGTCTCGTCGATCGCGGACCGGATCTCCTCGTCCTCCAGGAACGCGCGGTAGTCCCGGTACGGCGACAGCCGCCGGTCGGTCTCCCGCACCGTGCGCAGGGCGGCCCGCACGACCGGTGAGACCGTCCCGATGCGGACGATCGCACGCAGCGCCATGAGGAAGCTGCCGTAGGACTCGTCGCCGTCGGCGACGGGCAGGACGTACTTCTCCAGGACGGACAGGCTCGGCTCCGTCTCGCCCGTGATCGACCACAGGGCGATCGCCGCCCACATCTCGTACCAGGTGTCGTAGCCGTCCATGCCCTGTCGTAGCCGGTCGGCATACGGCAGGGCGGCCGGGCCGAAGTCGCCGAGGCGGACGACGTCGTACGGGCGGTCCTCGGACAGCACCGCCTCGCCGATGAGCCGCAGCGCCGTGTCACGGTCGCCGCCGAGGCGCCAGGCGGCCCATGCCACCCTTCGGTGGTTGGCGGGGAAGTCGAGGACCGTGCACCCGCGCACGGCGGGCTCGGCGGAGGCTGCGGCCGGCCCCATCGCCACCAGGGCGTCGAGCGCGCTCAGCGAGTGCCGGGCGTCGTCCAGAAGGGCCACCACCTCCGGAAGGGCGGGCGCCGCGGCCGGTCCCCAGGCAGCCAGGGCCTTGAGGAAGGCGCCGGTGAGCGGACCGTCCGCGCCTTCCTCACGCAGCAGTGCGCGGATCGGAGGCAGCAGGATCTCCGCGTGTGCCCGCAGCGGGGTCAGCACCTCCTCGACCTCCGGACGGCGTGGGTCCCCCATGGTGTAGGAGCGGGAGTACTGACCCCGGTACGGCTCGTGGAGCCGCTCGACCAGCCCCGGCATGGCGCGAGGGTCGCCGATGCGCGTGAGCGCCCAGCGGGCGTGTTCGCCGACGGTGCCGTCCAGGAACTCGGCCTCGCCGGGGTCGTCCAGGAGCGCGACCAGCCCGTCCGCGTAAGGGGCCGCCCGCGCTCCCAGGACCGCGAGCAGGTGGGCCGCCCGGTAGCGCACCCCGGCGTCCGGGTCCGCGAGCAGCCCACCCGCGAGGGGCAGTAGTTCGGACGCCGTGGACGGCCGGACCAGCAGCAGCCGCCAGGCCTCGTCCAGCGCGGCCCGGCACAGCGGTGCGTCGCCCGTCCGGCGCGCCGCACCGACGAGCCGGACGACAAAGCGGAGGGCGGTGGTCTGAACGTCCTTGAACAGCGCGGCCGTCCAGGTGACGAGGTCCGCAGCGCTGAAGGCGTGGTCGACGTCCGGCTCGTACCAGATGTCCTCGAACCGGGGACGCACGGTCGGGTCGGAGAGGATCTCCACCAGCAGGTCCAGCTCCCGGACCGGCGCCAGGGCGTCGAACGCGGCCCAGGCGTGCACGGCCGCGACCCGCATGACGTCAGGACCGGACCGCAGGACCTCCCGGACCACGGCGTGCACCCGGTCCACGGCCTCGGTGCCGGCGTCGGCCGCCGCGGCGGCGCCGAGCGCGAGCAGCACGGGCAGCCGCACGGTCGGGTCCGTCTCGGCCGTCCAGCGCTCCAGCAGCACGGCGACCCCGTCCGCGAGGGGCAGCGCTTCCCTGCGCACCACGGGATCGGGGTCCGCGAGCAGGTGCCGCAAGCGGGGACCCTGGCGCCGCCACGCCTCGTGCCACTCCGGGTCCACCCGGCCCGGTTCGGCCGAGGCCGCCGTCCTGGACAGGGTCGCCAGCATCCCCACGAGCGGGATCCGGGGGCCGGTGCCCGGATCGCAGGCGAGGGCGACGATGAACGGCAGTGCGGCGGTCGAGGCGGAGGTCACCCGCCCGAGGTCCAGCGCGAGGCATGCGTACACGGGGTGGCAGTCCTCCTCCGTCGCTGCTCCGCCCTTGCGTACCAGGCGTCGCAGAGCGCGCCCCATCTCCTCGGCCGGATGGGCCGCACGGCCGGACTCCAGTCGCTCCCAGGGCACATCGTCGAGCGCCCTCAGGATCGCGTCCGTCATTCGCACCCCGTGATCTCGGCCGGCCGACTCCCGCCGGACATCCTGTCATCGAAGGACGGCCACCGGTCCCGGCGGACCGGACCTGCGCGGCAGGGCCGGACCCCGTCCTTCGCACTCCCTGTCACAAAGAGGACACCGGAAGGGCATGGGGAGGACGTTCTCCCTTGCCCCCTCGTGGGCATCATCGCCATGCCGCCGGTGCGCTCTCTGACGCGGCGGCGGAGGAGTCCGTTGCATAAAAGTGCATGGGACCGTATAGTCATGCCATCCGGAGGAGGATGGACATGGCGGTACGTGCGGCGGTTGCCGGAGCTAGCGGGTATGCGGGCGGAGAGGTCCTGCGGCTGCTCCTCGGGCACCCCGAGGTCGAGATCGGTGTCCTGACCGGCAACTCCAACGCCGGGCAGCGCCTGGGCGCGCTCCAGCCGCATCTGCTGCCGCTGGCCGACCGCGTGCTGGCGGAGACGTCCGCCGAGGCCCTCGCCGGGCACGACGTCGTCTTCCTCGCCCTGCCGCACGGCCAGTCCGCCGCCGTCGCCGAGCAGCTCGGCCCGGACGTCCTCGTCGTCGACATGGGCGCCGACTTCCGCCTGAAGGACCCGGCCGACTGGGAGCGCTTCTACGGCTCCCCGCACGCCGGCACCTGGCCCTACGGCCTCCCCGAACTGCCGGGTGCCCGCGCCGCGCTGGAGGGGTCCAAGCGCATCGCGGTACCCGGTTGCTACCCCACCGCCGTCTCCCTCGCCCTGTACCCGGCGTACACGGCCGGGATCGCCGGGCCCGAGGCGGTGATCGTCGCCGCGTCCGGCACCTCCGGCGCCGGCAAGGCGGCCAAGCCGCATCTGCTGGGCAGCGAGGTCATGGGCTCCATGACGCCGTACGGCGTCGGCGGCGGCCACCGGCACACCCCCGAGATGATCCAGAACCTCAGCGTGGTGGCGGGGGAGCGGATCGCCGTCTCCTTCACGCCGACCCTCGCGCCGATGCCCCGCGGCATCCTCGCCACGTGCAGCGCCGCGGCGAAGAGCGGGGTGACGGCCGAGTCCGTCCGGGCCGCCTACGAGAAGGCCTACGCCGACGAGCCCTTCGTCCACCTCCTCCCCGAGGGCCGGTGGCCCGCGACGGCGTCCGTCTACGGTTCCAACGCCGTTCAGGTGCAGGTCGCGTACGACGACGCCGTGGGCCGCATCATCGCGATCAGCGCCATCGACAACCTGACCAAGGGCACCGCCGGCGGTGCCGTCCAGAGCATGAACCTCGCCCTGGGGCTCGACGAGACCACGGGGCTGACCACGATCGGAGTTGCGCCGTGAGCGTGACGGCAGCGAAGGGATTCACGGCCGCGGGCATCGCCGCCGGGATCAAGGAGAGCGGCAACCCGGACCTGGCCCTCGTGGTCAACAACGGGCCCCGCCGTGCCGCCGCGGGCGTCTTCACCTCCAACCGTGTGAAGGCCGCGCCCGTCGTGTGGTCCGAGCAGGTCCTCAAGAGCGGCCAGGTCTCGGCCGTCGTCCTCAACTCCGGCGGCGCCAACGCCTGTACGGGCCCCAAGGGCTTCCAGGATACCCACGCGACGGCGGAGAAGGTGGCCGAGGTGCTGGGCCGTGGCGCCATCGAGGTCGCCGTGGCCTCGACCGGTCTGATCGGGGTGCTCCTCCCGATGGACAAGCTGCTGCCGGGGGTCGAGACGGCGGCCGCCGCCCTGAGCGAGCACGGCGGCGAGAAGGCGGCCATCGCCATCAAGACCACCGACACCGTGCACAAGACGTCCGTCGTGGCCTGGGGGTCCCCCCGGACGGAGTCTGGGGGAGGGTGGACCGTCGGCGGGATGGCGAAGGGCGCCGGGATGCTCGCGCCCGGCCTCGCCACCATGCTGGTCGTGCTCACCACGGACGCCGCCGTCGAGAGCGAGGTCCTGGACAAGGCGCTCCGGGCCGCCACCCGCACGACCTTCGACCGCGTCGACTCCGACGGCTGCATGTCCACCAACGACACCGTGCTGCTGCTCGCCTCCGGCGCCGCCGAGGTCACCCCGGAGTACGAGGAGTTCGCCGAGGCCGTACGGGCCGTCTGCGACGACCTCGGCCAGCAGCTGATCCGGGACGCCGAGGGCGCCAGCAAGGACATCAAGGTGGAAGTGGTCAACGCCGCTTCCGAGGACGACGCCGTCGAGGTGGGCCGCTCCATCGCCCGCAACAACCTCCTCAAGTGCGCCATCCACGGCGAGGACCCCAACTGGGGCCGCGTGCTCTCCGCCATCGGCACCACCAAGGCCGCCTTCGAGCCGGACCGGCTCAACGTCGCCATCAACGGCGTCTGGGTCTGCAAGAACGGCGGCGTCGGCGAGGACCGCGACAAGGTCGACATGCGCTACCGCGAGGTGCACATCGTCGCCGACCTCGCGGCCGGCTCCGAGACCGCCACCATCTGGACCAACGACCTGACTGCCGACTACGTCCACGAGAACAGCGCCTACTCGTCATGAGCACCACGCGAAAGCACACCGCGCTGCCCAAGGCCCAGATCCTCATCGAGGCACTGCCCTGGCTGACCCGGCACCACGGCAGGACCGTCGTCATCAAGTTCGGCGGCAACGCCATGATCGACGAGGAGCTGAAGGCCGCCTTCGCCCAGGACGTCGTCTTCCTGCACCACGCCGGCCTCAAGCCGGTCGTCGTGCACGGCGGCGGCCCGCAGATCAGCGCCGCACTCGACCGGCACGGCATCGTCAGCGAGTTCAAGGCCGGACTGCGGGTCACCACCGAGGACGCCATGGACGTCGTACGGATGGTCCTCGCCGGCCAGGTCCAGCGCGAACTGGTCGGACTGCTCAACCAGCACGGCCCGCTGGCCGTCGGGCTGACCGGCGAGGACGCCCACACCATCACCGCCACCAAGCACCGGCCCCGGATCGACGGCGAACTCGTCGACATCGGCCGGGTCGGCGAGATCACCGCGATCGACACGGGCGCGATCGAGGCCCTGCTCGCCGACGGCCGGATCCCGGTCGTCTCCTCCATCGCCCGCTCCGAGGACGACGGACATGTCTACAACGTCAATGCTGATACGGCGGCTGCGGCACTCGCTGCGGCGCTGGGCGCCGAGACCCTCATGGTCCTCACCGACGTCGAGGGCCTTTACGAGGACTGGCCGAACTCCGACGAGGTGATCAGCCGTCTCACCGCTTCCCAACTGGAGAAGCTGCTGCCGGAGCTGAGCTCCGGCATGGTGCCGAAGATGGAGGGCTGTCTGCACGCCGTACGCAACGGCGTCACCACCGCCCGCGTCATCGACGGCCGGGTCCAGCACTCGATCCTGCTGGAGATCTTCACGGACGAAGGCATCGGCACGATGGTCGTGCCCGACGAGCGACAAGGGGAACGGTCATGAGCAACCAGGAGCTGACCACACGGTGGCAGGGCGCGCTCATGAACAACTACGGCACCCCGCGGCTGCCCCTGGTACGCGGCGAGGGCGTCAAGGTGTGGGACACCGAGGACCGGCAGTACTACGACTTCGTCGGCGGTATCGCCACCAACGCGCTCGGCCACGCCCACCCGGCGATCGTCGAGGCCGTGAGCCGGCAGATCGCCTCCCTCGGCCACATCTCCAACTTCTTCATGGCCGAGCCCACCGTCACCCTCGCCGAACGGCTGCTCCAGCTCTTCGGCCGGGACGGCAGGGTCTTCTTCTGCAACTCCGGCGCCGAGGCCAACGAGGCCGCCTTCAAGATCGGCCGGCTGACCGGGCGCACCCACATGGTCGCCACCGACGGTGGCTTCCACGGCCGTACGATGGGCGCCCTCGCGCTCACCGGGCAGCCCGCCAAGCAGGACCCGTTCCGCCCGCTGCCGGCCGACGTCACCCACGTGCCCTACGGCGACGCACAGGCGCTGGCCGCCGCCGTCACCGAGGACACCGCCCTGGTCGTCATCGAGCCCGTGCAGGGCGAGAACGGCGTGGTCGTACCCCCGGCCGGCTATCTCAAGGCGGCCCGTGCGATCACCGCGGCCACCGGTGCGCTGCTCGTCCTCGACGAGGTGCAGACCGGCATCGGCCGGACCGGCACCTGGTTCGAGTACCAGGCCCACGAGGGCGTGCTGCCCGATGTCGTCACCCTCGCCAAGCAGCTCGGCGGCGGACTGCCGCTCGGCGCGACCGTGGCCTTCGGCCGGGCCGCCGAACTCCTCCAGCCGGGCCACCACGGCACGACCTTCGGCGGCAACCCGGTCGCCTGCGCCGCCGGGCTCGCCGTCCTCGACACCATCGAGAACGAGGGGTTGCTGGAGAACGTCAAGCGGCAGAGCGAGAAGTTGCGGGACGGAATCGAGGGCCTCGGCCACCGGTTGATCGATTATGTCCGGGGCGCGGGTCTCCTCCTGGGTATCGTGCTCACCGAGCCGCTGGCAGCACAGGTGCAGCAGGCGGCTCAGGAGGCCGGGTTCCTGGTGAACGCGCCCGCCCCGGACGTCGTTCGGCTGATGCCCCCGCTGAACCTCCGTGACGACGAGGTGGACGCGCTGCTGCGGGCCCTGCCCGGCATCCTCGACGCAGCGAGCGGGGACGGACGATCCGGAGAATGAGACGACGATGAGCCAGGCGCAGGAGTTCGACCAGTCGGGCGGGGCGGGGCCCGCGGTACCGCAGACCCGGACCGCCCGGCACCGCCGGATCGTGGACATCCTCAACCGGCAGCCGGTGCGGTCGCAGAGCCAGCTCGCGAAGCTGCTCGCCGACGACGGGCTGACGGTCACCCAGGCGACGCTCTCCCGGGACCTCGACGAGCTGAACGCGGTGAAGATCCGCAACACCGACGGGGAACTGATCTACGCGGTGCCGAGCGAGGGGGGTTTCCGTACCCCTCGTGCGCCGCTGGGAGGGTCGGCGAAGGAGGAGCGGATGCGGCGTCTCTCCCAGGAACTCCTGATCTCCGCGGAGGCGTCGGCGAACCTGGTCGTCCTGCGGACCCCGCCGGGGGCGGCGCAGTTCCTCGCGTCGGCGATCGACCAGGCGGAGCTGCACGACATCCTGGGGACGATCGCGGGGGACGACACGCTGCTGCTCATCAGTCGTGAGCCGACGGGGGGTCAGGCCCTGGCCGACCATCTGCTGAGGCTGGCTCAGAACGGCCATTGAGGGTTGTGGGCCGGTGGTCGCCCGCGTGCGGGCCGGTGGGGGCTGGTCGCGCAGTTCCCCGCGCCCCTGACGGGGCCGCTTCGCCCGCCGTTTCTCCTCAGCCGCGGGCAGTCGTGCCGCTGGGCGGCACGGGTGGGCGCGGGCGGCACCCTGCAAGCGCCGGTAAGCGTCCCCACCCTCTACCTCAGCCCAGACGCGCGGCCAGCCCCCCGGTGCACCGCACCTCGTCACCAGCCGTGATCAGCAGAGCCTCGACATCCGGCAGGGACTCCAGCCACGCCAGCCCCTCCCGCGACCCCATCGCGAACGCCGCCGTGGCCCAGCAGTCCGCCCACGTCAGCCGCGGTCCCACCACCGTCACCGCCACCAGGTCCGTCACCGCCGACTTCCCGGTCCGCGGGTCGACGATATGGGCGCCCCGCTCCGCCGTACCGGACGTGGCCACCGCCAGCTCGTCCACCCCCGCCGCTGTGATCACCGCCGCCAGCCCGCCCGGCCGCAACGGATCGGCGATCCCCACCCGCCACGCCCGGGTCGGCTCGGGCGCGCCGAACATCTGGACGTCGCCCCCGCCGTTCACACTCACCCCGGTCACCCCGGCGACCCGCGCCAGCGCCCGCGCCGCCCGCTCGACGGACCAGCCCTTGACGATGCCGGTGGGGTCGAGGCGCCCCCGGTAGCGCGTGCTGAACCAGCCGTCGCTCACCCGTTCCGCCTCGGCCGCGAGGTCCAGCACCTCGGCCACCTCGGGGTCGCACTCCGCGAGGCCGATCTCCTCCCGGGCCAGCCGGGACACCTGGCTGCTCTCGCGGTAGGTGCTGAACACCTCGTCGACCCGGTGCAGCCCGGCGACCGCCTCGTCGAGGGCCGCCCGTACGGCGTCCGGATCCCCGCCGCGGACGTCGAAGGAGAAGACGGTCCCCATGACCTCCTCCGCGTGACGTACCGAGGCGGGTGCCTCCGCGTCGGCCACCGCCTCAGCCACCGGCCTGGTCCAGCGCCGACTGCAGGGACTGCTTGTAGCCGGTGCTGGTGTAGGTGGCCCCGGAGACGGAGTCGATGTTCGCGTTCCCGGCCGCCACCGCCTCCTGGTTGAGCTTCGGTACGGACAGCGCGGTCTTCTGGTCGCTGGTGCCGCCGCTGGGCGCCTGCACGGCCTCCGCCTTGGTGATCTTTCCGCCGGCCACGGTGATCCGGACCTGGACCGGCCCGTACTGGGTCTGCGCGACCTGCCCGGTCACCGTCTTGGCCTGTGCCTGGGCGGAGCCGGAGGAGCCCGAAGAACCAGACGAGGAGCCGGTCGCGCCCGCCGTCTCCTTCATCTTGTCCAGCGCCGACTGCAGGGACTGCTTGTAGCCGGTGCTGGTGTAGGTCGCGCCGGAGACCGAGTCGATGTTCGCGCTCTGCGCCGCCACCGTCTCCTTGTTCAGCTGCGGCACCGACAGCGCGGTCTTCTGGTCGCTGGTGCCGCCCTTGGGCGCCTGGATCGCCTCGGCCTGGGTGATCTTGCCGCCTGCGACGGTCAGCCGCACCTGCACGACCCCGTACTGGGTCTGGGTCGCGTCACCGGTGACGGTGGTGGCGCCGGCGGCGCCGGTGCCACCCTGCGGCGACTCCTGCCCCGCCGCCGCGGCCGACGGGGCCGCGCCCGCCGCCGCGGACGCCGGGTCCGACGACGGCTTCAGCGACAGCAGCAGCACGACACCGGACACGGTTGCCGCGGTGGCCAGCACCACACGCCTGATGGGGTGACTCTTCCTCATCGCTTACGAACTCCCGATTCCCTGGATTCCCGTGTGGTCCCGTCGCTCACATCTCGAACGACTCGTGATGGATGCGGCGGGCGGGAACTCCCGCGCCGCGCAGTGCTTCGTACACGCCCTGCGCGAACCCGGGCGGGCCGCACATGAAGACGTCGTGGTTGTCGATGTCCGGGATCTTCCGCTGGAGGTTCTCCGCGGAGATGTCCGGCCGTTCGCCCTCCGGGCTGTTGACCGCGTACATCAGCCGGGCCCCGCGCTCGTTGGCGATCTTGGCGAGTTCGTCCCAGAGCGCCAGGTCCTGCGTGGTGTTGGCCCGGTAGAGCAGGGTCAGGTCGCCGGCGGCTCCGGGCAGCGTCTCGAACAGCGCCCGCATGGGCGTGATCCCGACACCGCCCGCCACCAGCAGGACCTTGCCGCGGCTGCGCCGGGACGCGGTCATCGCCCCGTACGGCCCTTCGGCCCACACCTTGGTTCCGGGCCGTAGTTCGCGCAGCCGCGCGCTGTGGTCGCCGATCGCCTTGACGGTGATCCGCAGCATGTCGGGGCGGGGCGCCGCCGACAGCGAGTACGGGTGCGAGCTGAACCGCATCCCCGGAGCCATGAAGCGCCAGCGGAAGAACTGCCCGGCCTCCGCGCCCATCCGGTGCAGCTTGCGCCCGCCGATCAGCACCGACACGATGCCCGGCGTCTCCTCGATGACCGCCTCGACCCGCATCCGGTGCCGCAGGTTGAGCCGGATCGGGGTGAAGATCCGGTACCACACGACCAGCGCGGTGACAGCGCCGTACAGGCCGTACCAGAAGGTCTTGGCCATCGGCGTGAGGGCGAAGTCGTTGCCGGTGGTGATCTGGTGCCAGAACGTCAGGAACACCGCCGCGTACGTGAGCAGGTGCACGTGGTACCAGGTGTCGTACGGCATCCTGCGCCGGACCGGGCCGATCGACGTGAGGCCGATGACCACGAACAGACCGGTGCCGATGGCCGCCTTGCCCATGTCGGGAAGCTGGTTCACGGAGTCGATGGTCTGCTGGACGATGTCGTTCAGCGTCTTGCCGGCCTGCAGGGCATAGCCCCACATGATGAGGAAGACGTGCGCGAAGACCAGGCAGAGCGTGTAGCGGCCGCTCATCGCGTGCCAGCGGGCGACCCGGTCGGAGCCGACCCGCCGCTCCAGCGCCGGCACCCGGGCCATCTGCAGCACGACGAGTGCCATCAGGTATCCGGCCAGCAGACCGGTGATCCGGCCGGCGTTGAGGATCTTGCCGTTCTGGTCGGCGATGGACGGGGTGTTGTGCCACCACAGCCACAGCACGGCCACCGCCCCCGCCCATACGGCGAGCAGCAGCGGTACGGCCGGGGAGCGGCGCGGGCGGATGCGGCGCATCGTCTGGCGGCGGGCGGCACGTCCGCCTGCGAGCGTGGTGGTCACGGTTCCTCCGTAGGGACTTGACCCTTGGCCCACAGATACGTGCCTTACTGCCTGAGTGTTCAGAGACCCGCGGAGTCCAGCGCGGACTGGAGCGACTGCTGGTAGCCCTCGCTGGTGTACGTGGCCCCGGAGACGGTGTCGATCTGGGCGCTCTGTGCCGCCAGCGCCTCGCTGCGCAGCTGCGGCAGGGCGTAGCTGTTGATCTGCTGGTCCCGGGGGTTGTCCTGTGGGTACTGGAGCGCCGTGACGTCGGTGATCTTCCCGCTCCTGACGGTCACCCGCACCTGGACGGGGCCCCAACGGGTCTGCGCGGTGTCCCCGGTGACGGTCTTGGTACCGGTACCGGTACCGCTGCCCGACCCGCCGGATGCGGCGCTCGCGCTGGACGACGGCGCGGGGGCCGCCGAGTCGGTGACCACGGTCGGGGCGGTGTGCGGCTTCAGCGCCAGCAGCATCACCATCCCGGAGACGGTGGCGGCGCTCGCCAGCGTGATGCGCCGCAGGGGCCGGTTCTTGTTCAGTGGGTGCACGGCAGGGGCCTCACAGCTCGAAGGACTCGTGGTGGATACGGCGATCGGGCACACCGGCGGCGCGCAGCGCGCCGTACAGCTCCTGGGCGAAGCCGTGCGGGCCGCAGATGTACACGTCGTGCGTGGCGAGGCCGGGGAAGGCAGTCCGCAGCGACTCCGCGGTGAGGGCGGGGCGTTCGCCGTGCGGACCGTTGAGGGCATAGAGCACCCGGGCCCCGCGCCACCGCGCGATCGCCTCCAGTTCGCCGCCCAGCGCCAGATCCTCGGCCGTCCGCGCCCGGTAGAGCAGCGTGACCTCGCCGGGCAGCGTCTCGAAGAGCGCCCGCAGCGGGGTGACCCCGACGCCCGCCGCGATCAGCAGGGACCGGTGACCGATGGCCCGGTCGGCGGTGAGGGAACCGTACGGTCCCTCCGCCCACACGCGGGTGCCGGGGCGCAGCAGCGACACGGCCGCGCTGTGGTCGCCGAGCGCCTTGACGGTGATCCGCAGCAGGTCGCCGCGCGGCGGCGCCGAGAGCGAGTACGGAGTCGACGTCCAGCCCATGCCGTCGCCGCCGAAGAACCGCCAGCGGAAGAACTGCCCTGCCTGAGCGCCCAGTTCACCGATCCGCCGGCCCCGCACCACGACCGAGTACACGCCGGGCGCCTCCTGCCGTACGGACTCCACCCGCAGCCGGTGCCGGAGATTGAGCCGCACCGGCGCCAGCACCCGGAACCACACCACCAGGGCCGCGACCCCCAGATACAGCGCGTACCAGAAGGCGGTGGCGACCGGCTTGCCGTTGAAGTCGTTGCCCAGCGCCAGCTGGTGGCCGAAGGCGAGGAAGACGGCCGCGTAGGTGAGGAGATGGACGTAGTACCAGAACTCGTAACGGGTACGGCGGCGCATCGCCCGCACCGAGGTGACGCCGACCGCGAAGAGGATCAGCGTGCCGGCGGTGGCCTTGAGCATCTCCGGGTAGTGGAGGACGACATCGACCGCCTCGTGGACGAGCGAGGCGTGGTCCTGGGCCGCGTACCCGGTGAGGATCAGCACGATGTGCGCGGTCAGCAGACAGACCGTGTACCGGCCGGCCGTCGCATGCCAGCGGGCGACCCGGTCCGAGCCGACCCGCACCTCCAGCAGCGGCACCCGGGCCATCAGGCCGACGAGCACCGCGCAGGCGTACCCGCACAGCAGCCCGGCCATCCGCCCGGCCCCGGTCAGCCAGCCGGCCGCTCCGACGACCGAGCCGGTGTCCGACCACCACAGCACGAACACGGCCGCCGCCCCGGCCCACAGCACGGCGAGCACGGCGGCGGCGGGGGAGCGGCGCGTGGCCACGGCGGGCACGGCCGAGGCCGTACGCCGGTCGTCCACGGTCGTCATGAGCGGGGTCCTTTCTCCGTTCGGTGCCGCCACTGTGCAGTCCGAACCTCTGAGCGACCTCTCAGTGACCACCGGGCTCAGCCGACTCAGAGCAAACTCAGAGGGCCGCGGGTCACCGCTCTCCACCCGGAGGGGCGATGCTGGTAGACGCCATGAACACGACCCGCTCCGGCCGCCCCGCCCTCACCCGACCCGACGGCACCCCGCTCCGCGTCCTCGTCGTCGACGACGACCCCGACCTGGCGGAGGTGCTCACCGGCGTCCTGCGCTACGAGGGCTGGCAGGTCCGCGCGGCCGGCGACGGCGCGTCCGCGCTGGCCGCGGCCCGTGAGCTGCTGCCGGACGCGGTGATCCTCGACGTGATGCTCCCGGACACCGACGGCTTCGCCGTGCTCCGCTCGCTGCACCGGGTCAAGCCGGACGTCTGCGTGCTCTTCCTCACCGCCCGGGACGCCGTCGAGGACCGTATCGCCGGCATCACCGCGGGCGGCGACGACTACGTGACCAAGCCCTTCAGCCTGGAGGAGGTGGTCGCCCGGCTGCGCGGCCTGCTGCGCCGGGCCGGCATGGCCCGCCAGCAGGAGGACGGCCCCCGGCTGGTCGTCGGCGACCTGACCATGGACGAGGAAGCCCGCGAGGTGACCCGGGCCGGCGAGCTGATCGAGCTCTCCCCGACCGAGTTCGAACTCCTCCGCTTCCTGATGCGCAACCCGCGCCGCGTCCTCAGCAAGGCACAGATCCTGGACCGGGTGTGGTCCTACGACTTCGGCGGCCGCGCCCATGTCGTCGAGCTGTACATCTCCTACCTGCGCAAGAAGGTGGACGCGGGCCGCGAGCCCATGATCCACACGGTCCGTGGTGCCGGGTACGTCCTCAAGCCGGTGACCCGGTGAAGTTCCTCCGACGGCTACGGCTACGGCTACGGCTACGGCTACGGCACCTGCCCGGCCCCCGCACCCTCCGCGCCCGCCTCACCGCGGGCCTGGTCGTGCTGCTGGCGGTGAGCTGCGCGGCCGTGGGCATCGCGGCGGTGGTCGAGCTGGACGGCTTCCTCACCGGGCGCCTGGACCAGCAGCTCCAGCAGACGGGGCCGAGCTTCCCGCAGTCCCTCGAACACGGCGACTACAAGCCCAGCGACCGGGACGGCGACGAGCACGGCGACACCCGCCGTCAGGCCGCCGGCACCTTCGGCGCCCGCCTGCTGAAGGGCCGGGTCACCAACGCGGCCGTCATCCCCTCCGGAGCCGACCCGGACCTGACCGTCGGCCTCACCGCCCGCGATCGCACGGCCCTCGCCGAACTGCCGGTGGACGGACGCGGCCACACGGTTCACCTCTCCTCGATCGGCGACTACCGGTTGCTGGCCTGGACGGGCCGGGACGGCGACGTCCTGGTCACCGGCCTGCCCCTGGAGCCGGTACGGGCCACCGTCCACCGCCTGGAACTGGTGGCGGCCGGCGTCTTCGGCCTCGCCCTCGCCGCGGCCGGGGTGGCCGGAGCGCTCTGGGTCCGCTGGTCCCTGCGCCCCCTGAGCCGGGTCGCGGCGACGGCCACCCGGGTCAGCGAACTCCCGCTCGCCAGCGGGGAGGTGGCCCTGCCACCCCGCGCCCCCGAGTCGGACCCCCGCAGTGAGGTCGGCCGGATGGCCACCGCCTTCAACCGCATGCTGGGCCACGTCGAGGACGCGCTGACCAAACGCCACGCCAGCGAGGAACGCCTCCGCTCCTTCGCCGCCGACGCCAGCCACGAGCTGCGCACCCCGGTCGCCTCGGTCCGCGGGCACGCGGAACTGGCGCTGCTCCACCCGGGGCCGCTGCCTCCCGAGATCACCCGGGCCCTGGAGCGCATCGCCGCCGAGTCCGCCCGGATGGGCGAGATGGTCGACGACCTCCTCCTGCTGGCCCGCCTGGACGCGGGCCGCCCGCTGGAGAGCCACCCGGTCGACCTCACCCGGCTGACCCTGGACGCGGTCACGGACGCCCGCGCCTCGGGTCCGGACCACCGCTGGACCCTGGACCTCCCCGAGGAACCGGTGACGGTGACCGGCGACACGCACCGCCTGCAACAGGTGCTGGCCAACCTGTTGGCCAACGCCCGTCTGCACACCCCTGCGGGCACGAAGGTGACGGTGACGCTGGAGACGGACGGCGGGACGGCGGTCCTCCACGTCCTCGACGACGGCCCGGGCATCCCGCAGGACATCCGGTCCGGCGTCTTCGAACGCTTCACGAGAGCGGAACACCGCCGCCGCGCGGACGCCTCCGGCGGGGGAGCGGGCCTGGGCCTGTCGATCGTGGCGGCGGTGGTGGAGGCGCACGGGGGGACGGTGACCTTGGAGAGCCGCCCCGGCTCGACGACGTTCACCGTGAAGCTGCCGGCAACGGCCACTCCCTAGGGGCGCGGGGCTGTCTCAATTTGCGGCTCCGCCGCGTGGGCGCGACCGGCCCAAGACGGCCTGCACCCGCCAACGCACCGCACCTCTTACGGCGCAACCGCACCTCAATACCGGGTAAGAGCCGTATCCCCGTCCACCGTCCCGATCGCCATGTGCGGCCCCTTCTTCGGATCCGCCCACCGCACGATCTCCCGCATCGCGTCCACCGGCACGGACACACACCCTGCGGTGGCCCCGCTCCCGTTGACATGCAGGAAGATCCCGGCTCCGCGCCCCCGGACCGGACGCTCGTAGTTGAACCCGATCACCAGCGCATACGCGTACTGCGTCCCGTACGACGACAGCTGCTCCGCCTCGGTGGCCCGGCAGTCGGCCGGCAGCGGCTCCACCCAACGGTTGTAGGAGGTCGAGTCGTTGTCCTGGCACCACCACGAAGTCGCCGTCACCGGTTGGTACTTGACGGAGGTACCCGTCGGCGCCGCCTGGAGGCCGAACCCGAAGGGAAGGTCGTACAGCCCCGTCGGGGTGGTGTTCGTACCCTGCTGCCGCGCGGCCCCCTCGACCAGCCCCTTCGCGCCGAACCGGGCGGCGGCCGACCCCACCTGCACCCACTGTCCGTCCCGGCGCTCCCACCAGGTCAAGGTCCCCGAGGTCGAGCTCAGCGCGGACGCCTCCGCGGTGATCAGCTGGGTGCCGCCGCCCGTGTCGGCCATCCGGGCGGGCAGCGGTTGCGGATCCCCGGCCCCCGGTGCCGCGCCGAGCAGCAGCAGGGACGCGGAGACAAGGGTGACGACGACGCCTGGACGCATGGCTCAGACGGTAGACGGCGGCAGCGGCAACGGCAGCCCGGGTAGGCCGTCCAGGCTCACCGCGATGTGGTCCTTCTTCTCGAAGTACGCGCTCAGCGAGGCGTCGTCCTCGCGCGCGAACCGCTTCCCGTGCAGGTCGCGGTCGGCCTCGTACGCCATGTGGGGGACCGCGTAACCGCAGCTGTCCCGGACGAGTTCGGCGTGCACGACGATGATCGCGCGCAGGCCGTGCCGGGTCGGGTCGATGTCCGGGAAACGGGTGAGGAGTTCCCGGAAGCGGGGGTCGTCGCGGAGGACCGCCTCGCCGTGCCCGTGCACCCGCACGATGTTCGGCGGGCCCTGAAAGGCGCACCACATCAGGGTGATGCGGCCGTTCTCCCGCAGATGGGCGATGGTCTCGGCGTTGGAGCCGGCGAAGTCCAGGTACGCGAGGGTGTGTTCGTCGAGCACCACGAAGGAGCCCTGGAGGCCCTTGGGGGAGAGGTTGACCGTGCCGTCGCCCGCGAGCGGGGCGGTCGCGGTGAAGAACAGGGGCTGTTCCTCGATGAACGTGCGGAGCCTGCCGTCGATGCGCTCATAGGTCTTTCCCATACCGGGGAATTATCGGCGCGTGTACTTCGCACGTCTGAGTAATTCCGGCATCCGGACGACCCCCGGTGCCCCGGGCCCGCGGACACCACTGTGGCCGCCCCGGCCGGCGCTGTACACGGGGCGGCCACAGCTGCCTGTCACGTCACTTGGTGAGCGTGCAGGCGGCCAGGGAGTCGAGGCCGGTCGGCTTGGCCGACGTACGGCCGATCGCGATCGCGATCCGGTCGATGGTCGACTTCCGCTTGTCCGCCAGGGGGCCGAGGATCGCGTTGTTCACGAAGTTCGGGCCGCCCTGGCCGACCGTGGTCTGAAGCCGGTTGTTGGCCTCGCCGATCTGAGTCTGGAGCAGGGCGAGGTTCCGGTCGACCTCCGCCTGCGCGGACGCGGGGATCGCCGGCAGCTGCGAGGCGACGTCGGGGCAGGTGATCGTGCCCGCCGCGGAGCTGCCGGTGCTCGTGCCGGTGCTGCCGGTCGACTGCTGCTGGGTGGCCGCCGTGCTCGGCGTGGCCGAGGCCGCGCCCGTCGCCGTACCGCTGCCCGTGTTCGTGCCGGTCCCGCTCGCGTTCAGGGTGCACGGCGCCAGCGCGTCCAGGCCGGTCGGCTTGGCGGCCGTACGGCCGATCGCCGTCGCGATCCGGTTGACGGTCGCCACGCGCTTGTCCTTGAGGGGGCCGAGGATCGCGTTGTTCACGAAGTTCGGCCCGCCCTGGCCCACCGTGTCGACCAGCCGCTTGTTGGCCTCCTGGATCTGCGTCTGCAGGAGGGTGAGGTTGCGCTCGACCTCGGCCTGCGCGGAGGCCGGGATCGCGGGCAGCTGCGAGGCGACGTCCGGGCAGGTGATCGTGCCGGGTGAGGCGGCGAGGGTGCGCGCGTTGCTCGTGCCACTGCTCTTGTCGGGCGTACCGGCGAGGGCCGAACCGGCGATGACCGCACCGGAGAGCGCCACGGCGGCAGCGCCGCCGATCAGCACGACGCGACGCTTGTTGTACTTCGGAAGAGCCCTGGACATGCGGATGCCTCACTTGGGTCAGAGGTGGGTTTACAAATGCGGCGCCGGCGTTCAGGCATGGGTACGAGAAAGCGGTTTCATTTGTTCAAACCTCTTTCACGAATCCCTGACACGGCTCGCAAGGTCTCCGTGACCGGAGCGAGCCGGATTGACGAATCATGCAGAGCTCTGCATACTCATGCATAGCAAGTGGATGTACGGGAGGAGGAACCCATGACCGAGCGCGTCGTACTCGCCTACTCGGGCGGGCTGGACACCTCCGTCGCCATCGGCTGGATCGCCGAGGAGACGGGCGCCGAGGTCATCGCCGTCGCGGTGGACGTCGGCCAGGGCGGCGAGGACCTGGACGTCATCCGCAAGCGCGCCCTCGCGTGCGGCGCGGTCGAGGCCGAGGTCGCCGACGCCAGGGACGAGTTCGCCGAGGAGTACTGCCTCCCGGCGGTCAAGGCCAACGCCCTCTACATGGACCGCTACCCGCTGGTCTCCGCCCTCTCCCGGCCGGCGATCGTCAAGCACCTGGTCGCCGCCGCCCGCAAGCACGGCGCCACCACGGTCGCCCACGGCTGCACCGGCAAGGGCAACGACCAGGTCCGCTTCGAGGCCGGCATCGTCGCCCTCGCCCCCGACCTCACCTGCATCGCACCGGTCCGCGACTACGCGATGACCCGCGACAAGGCCATCGCCTTCTGCGAGGCGAAGCGCCTCCCGATCGCGACCACCAAGAAGTCCCCGTACTCCATCGACCAGAACGTCTTCGGCCGCGCCGTCGAGACCGGCTTCCTGGAAGACATCTGGAACGGCCCGATCGAGGACATCTACGAGTACACGCAGAACCCGGCCACCCCGCGCGAGGCCGACGAGGTGGTCATCACCTTCGAGCAGGGCGCCCCGGTCGCGATCGACGGCAGGCCCGTCACGGTGCTCCAGGCGATCCAGGAGCTGAACGAGCGCGCCGGCGCCCAGGGCGTCGGCCGGATCGACATGGTCGAGGACCGGCTGGTCGGCATCAAGTCCCGCGAGGTGTACGAGGCCCCGGGCGCCATCGCGCTCATCACGGCCCACCAGGAACTGGAGAACGTCACCGTCGAGCGCGAACTCGCCCGCTACAAGCGGCAGGTGGAGCAGCGCTGGGGCGAACTCGTCTACGACGGCCAGTGGTTCTCCCCGCTCAAGCGCGCCCTGGACGGCTTCGTCGACGAGGCCAACCAGCATGTCACCGGCGACATCCGGTTGACCCTGCACGGCGGCCGTGCGGTGGTCACCGGCCGCCGCTCCGGCTCCTCCCTCTACGACTTCCACCTCGCCACCTACGACACCGGCGACACCTTCGACCAGGCCGCGGCCAAGGGCTTCATCGACATCTACAGCCTGTCGTCGAAGATCGCGGCGCAGCGTCAACTGCGGGCGTAGCCCGGCGCGACCTGTCCCGAGCAGTAGCGTGACAACCGCCTCCCCGTTCATGGCCGGGGAGGCGGCGCCACATCCGTATCTCTCTAGGAGCAACGCAAGTGAGCAGCAACAGCGGTGACGTTCGGCTCTGGGGCGGCCGTTTCGCCGACGGTCCCGCCGAGGCCCTGGCGAAGCTGTCCGCGTCCGTCCACTTCGACTGGCGGCTCGCGTCCTACGACATCGCCGGTTCGCGTGCCCACGCGCGCGTGCTGCACAAGGCGGGCCTGCTCACCGAGGACGAACTCCAGCGCATGATCGCCGGCCTCGACCTGCTGGAGGCCGATGTCGCCGACGGCTCCTTCGTGGGCACCATCGCCGACGAGGACGTCCACACGGCTCTGGAGCGCGGCCTGCTGGAGCGCCTCGGTCCCGACCTCGGCGGCAAGCTCCGCGCCGGCCGCTCCCGCAACGACCAGGTGGCCACCCTCTTCCGGATGTACCTCCGGGACCACGCCCGGGTGATCGGCGGCCTGATCGCCGACCTCCAGGACGCCCTGACCGGTCTCGCGGAGGCCCACCCGGACGTGGCCATGCCGGGCCGCACCCATCTCCAGCACGCTCAGCCGGTGCTCTTCGCCCACCATGTCCTGGCCCACGTCCAGTCCCTGTCCCGGGACGCGGAGCGGCTGCGCCAGTGGGACGAGCGCACGGCCGTCTCCCCGTACGGCTCCGGCGCCCTCGCCGGCTCCTCGCTCGGCCTGGACCCGGAGGCGGTGGCCGCGGACCTCGGCTTCGAGCACGGCAGTGTCGGCAACTCCATCGACGGCACGGCCTCCCGCGACTTCGTCGCCGAGTTCGCCTTCATCACCGCGATGATCGGGGTGAACCTCTCCCGGATCGCCGAGGAGATCATCATCTGGAACACGAAGGAGTTCTCCTTCGTCACCCTGCACGACGCGTTCTCCACGGGCTCGTCGATCATGCCCCAGAAGAAGAACCCGGACATCGCGGAGCTGGCGCGCGGCAAGAGCGGCCGCCTGATCGGCAACCTGACCGGCCTCATGGCCACCCTCAAGGCCCTGCCCCTCGCCTACAACCGCGACCTCCAGGAGGACAAGGAGCCGGTCTTCGACTCCTGCGACCAGCTGGAGGTCCTGCTCCCCGCCTTCACCGGCATGATGGCCACCCTCACCGTCAACCGCGAGCGCATGGAGGAACTGGCCCCGGCCGGCTTCTCCCTCGCCACCGACATCGCGGAGTGGCTGGTCAAGCAGGGCGTCCCGTTCCGTGTGGCCCACGAGGTGGCCGGCGAGTGCGTCAAGGCGGCGGAGGCCGAGGGCAAGGAGCTGGACGAACTGACCGACGACCAGTTCGCGAAGATCAGCGCCCACCTGACCCCCGAGGTCCGCTCGGTCCTCAACGTCCCCGGCGCCCTCGCCTCCCGCAACGGCCGGGGCGGCACGGCCCCGAGCGCGGTGGCGGTGCAACTGGCGGAGGTCAAGGCGAACGTGGCCCAGCAGCACGCGTGGGCAAACGCCAAGAAGCAGGGCTGATCAGGCGTCCCGCACCGGGGCGCCCCGTCAGGGGCGCGGGGAACTGCGCGACCGGCCACTACGCGCCCGCACCCGCCAACACACCGCGCCACCCGAGCTCCGAGGCGAAGGTCATCGCGGGTTACGTTGGTCAGGAACCGAACCGGAGCCGACCCGACGGAGCCCGCGATGCCCTTCGCCCGACTGGCAACAGCGACAACCCCCACCTGCCACATCGGCCTCGGCCTCGCCGCAGTCGGTCGCCCCGGCTACATCAACCTCGGTCGCGAAGAGGACCTGGGCACCGATCGCAGCGCAGCCGCGCTGCGCACCCGCACGCACGAACTCCTCGACGCCGCCTACGCCCAGGGCGTCCGCTACTTCGACGTGGCCCGCTCCTACGGCCGCTCCGAGGAGTTCCTCGCCGACTGGCTGAACGCCCGCCCCGAAGCCGCCGCCGACGTGGTCGTCGGCAGCAAATGGGGCTACACCTACACCGCCGGCTGGTCGGCGGACGCCGAGACCCACGAGGTCAAGGACCACAGCGTCCGGACCTACGACCGCCAGCGCGCCGAGACCGCCGAACTCCTCGGCGACCACCTCGACCTCTACCAGATCCACTCGGTGACCCCGGACAGCCCGGCCCTCACCGACAAGGAGCTGCACGCCCGCCTCGCCGAAGCGGCCGCCACCGGCCTCACCGTCGGCTTCTCCACGAGCGGCCCCGCCCAGGCCGACGCCATTCGTGCCGCCCTCGCCGTCACGGTCGACGGCGAGCCCCTCTTCCGTACCGTCCAGTCGACGTACAACGCCCTGGAGACCTCGGCAGGACCCGCCCTCGCCGAGGCGCACGACGCCGGACTGACGGTGATCGTGAAGGAGGGCATGGCCAACGGCCGCCTGGCCGCCCCGCACGCCCCCGACGCGCTGCGGGTCGTGGCCGAGGAGACCGGTCTCGGCTGCGACGCCGTGGCCCTCGCCGCCGTCCTGCGGCAGCCCTGGGCCGGAGTCGTCCTCTCCGGTGCGGCGACGCTCACCCAGCTCGACTCCAACCTCCACGCGGCCGCGGTCGACCTCGACGACGACCAGCTGACCCGCCTCGCCACCCTGGTCGAGGAGCCGAACGCCTACTGGGAGCGCCGCGGCAGCCTGCCCTGGCACTGACACGGAACCACCCCTCACCAGCCCTCTGTGACTCACGCATGCCCACCGTGAGACAAAGATGTCTCAGATGGGTTACCCTTGTCTCATGGCTCTCGATCGTGAGCAGGTGCTGCGCAGCGCGGCCGCCCTGCTGACCCGCAAATCCACCGCGACCATGGACGAGGTCGCCAAGGCCGCCGGGATCAGCCGGGCCACCCTGCACCGGCACTTCGCGGGCCGGGACGCGCTCGTCCGCGCACTGGAGGCGCTCGGCATCGAGGAGTGCGAGGCGGCCCTGGACGCGGCCCGCCTGGACGAGGGCCCGGCGGCCGACGCCGTCCACCGCCTGGTCCGCGAGATCGAACCGGCCGCCGGCCTGCTGGCCTTCCTCTACACCGAGAACCAGCTGTTCGAGGGCGAGCAGCAGAACCAGGGCTGGACCCGCATCGACGACCGCATCGCGGCCCTCTTCCGGCGCGGCCAGCAGAACGGCGAGTTCCGTATCGACCTCACCCCCGCCTGGCTCACCGAGGCGCTGTACGGCCTGCTCGCCTCCGCCGCCTGGGCGGTGTCGGAGGGCAGGGTCGCCCCCAAGGACTTCACCCACATGATCGTCGAGCTGCTGCTCGGCGGTGCACGACGAAGAGAGGAATCATGACCAGCACCGTGCGGCCGGCGTTCGCCACGGAGACGGAGGAGAAGCGCCCGGGCCGCTGGCTCGCGCTCTCCGTCCTGGTGCTCGCCGTGCTGCTGGTGGCCGTCGACGCGACCGTCCTCGGCCTCGCGACCCCCTACATCAGCGAGGACCTCGAGCCCACCGGCACCCAGCTGCTCTGGATCGGTGACGTCTACTCGTTCGTCATCGCGGGACTGCTGGTCTCCATGGGCAGCCTCGGCGACCGCATCGGCCGCAAGCGGATCCTGCTCTGCGGTGCGACGGCGTTCGGCGCGATATCCGTCCTGAACGCGTACGCGACGACCCCGGGGACGATGATCGCGGCCCGCGCCCTGCTGGGCGTCGCCGGCGCGACCCTGATGCCCGCCACCCTCGCCCTGATCCGCAACCTCTTCCACGACCCGCGCGAGCGCAGCCTCGCCGTCGGCATCTGGGGCGCCACCGCCTCCGCCGGCACGGCCGTCGGCCCGATCGTGGGCGGCCTCCTGCTCGAACACTTCTGGTGGGGGTCGGTCTTCCTGATCAACCTGCCGGTGATGGTGGTCCTGGTCCTCGTCGGTATCAGGACGCTCCCCGAGTCCCGCAACCCCGACCCCGGCCCCTGGGACCTGATCAGCGTCGTGCTGTCGCTGGTCGGCATGATCGCGGTCGTGTACGCGGTGAAGGAGGCCGCGACCCACGGCCTGACCGGGGTCACCGCGGCCACCGCCCTCCTCGGCGCCGCGGCCCTCTGCGGCTTCGTCCGCCGTCAGCTCACCATGCCGAAACCCCTGCTGGACATGCGGCTGTTCCGCCGGCGCGGCTTCAGCGGCGCGGTCCTCGCCGACCTGCTGACCGTGCTCGGCATGTCGGGCCTGGTGTTCTTCCTCTCCCAGTACCTGCAACTGGTCCAGGGCAGGCCCCCGTTCGAGGCGGGCCTGGCCGAACTGCCGGCCGCCGTGGGCGCGGTGGCGGCGGGCCTGGTGGCCGGCCGGACGGCCCGCCGCCACTCGGTACGCGCGGTGGTCTCCGGCGGCCTGGCGGCCGTCGGCGTGGCCCTCGCGGCCCTGACCACGCTCTCGCAGTCCACCGGCTACCCGATCCTCGGCGCGGCCCTCCTGGTGGTCGGCGTCGGCGCCGGCTTCTCCTTCACGGTCACGGCGGACGTGATCCTCTCCAGCGTCCCCAAGGACCAGGCCGGTGCCGCCTCGGCGGTCTCCGAGACGGCGTACGAACTGGGCGCGGCCCTGGGCATCGCCCTGCTCGGCTCGATCGTGATGGGCGTCTACCGCGGATTCCCGGCCCCGGCGGGCACCCCGGCCGCCGCTCACGAATCCCTGGGCGCGGCGGTGCAGGCAGCGGCGACCATGCCCCCGCGCACGTCCACCGAGATGCTGGCGGCGGCCCGGGACTCCTTCGTCCACGGCCTGCACCTGGCCTCGGGCGCGGGCGCCGCGGTCCTCCTGGCGACGGCAGCGGTGGCCTGGTTCCTGCTGAAGGGGCAGAAACTGGAAGGCGGCCTGTCGGTGTGACGCCTCACCTCTGGTAGCCGAGCACCGTCATCATCCCGCTCTCCGAGTGGTACTGGTTGTGGCAGTGCAGCATCCACAACCCGGGGTTGTCGGCGTCGAAGTCGAGCACCAGCTTGCGGTGCGGCAGCACGATCGTCGTGTCCTTCCGGGCTCCCGCCGAGTTCAGCCCGGTGACCGAGAACGTGTGCCCGTGCAGATGCATCGGGTGCCACATGTCGGTCGCGTTGATGAGCGTCAGCCGCACCCGCTCGCCGGCCCGCACCGCATGCCGCTGCCGCACGTCGTACGGCTTGTGGTCGAACCCCCAGTCGTACTTCTGCATCGTGCCCGTGATCCTGATGCGCAGGTCGCGGTCGGGTACCCGGTCGTCCATGCGGACGGACTCGGCCGGCAGCAGCCGGCGGGCCGGCACGACCTCGCGGTCCAGCTCGGCCGGGCGGGCATCCGCCGCCGGAAGGTTTCTTCCCTTGTCGGTCCGGAGGATCGCGAGCGCCTTGCCCTTCTTGCCCTCGGCGAGTGCGACCAGCGGGAAGACGCCGTCCTTGGCGGTGACGAGGACGTCGTACCGCTCGGCCATGCCGATGAGCAGGGCGTCGGTCCTCTTGTGCTGCACGGGATAGCCGTCGGTGTGGGTGACGGTCATGGCGTGGTCGCCCAGCGCGACCCGGAAGGCCGTCTCGGAGCCCGCGTTGATGAGGCGGATCCGGACGCGGTCGCCGGGGTTGCAGCGGAAGACGGAGGGGTCGGTGCGCAGCCGCCCGTTGGCCAGGTAGTGCGGATAGGAGACGTTGCCCCCCTCGCCGTGCAGCATCTGGCTGTGGGAGTCGCGCAGCACCCGGTCGGGACCCATCCGTTTCCTGGATCTGGACGGTGCCGCGGAGGTGTTCGCCGACCGGTGCGGGCTCGGGCCGCCGTGCCCGGGGCCCATGCCCATGCTCATCCCCATGGAGCCGCCCGGCTTGAGCTGGTCGAGCACCTGCTCGGGGTCGGAGCCGTCGATGTCGTCCACCCAGTCGTCCAGGACGACGATCCACTCCTTGTCGTAGGCGAGGGGCTCCTTCGGGTCGTCGACGATGAACGGCGCGTACAGGGCACGGTCGGGCTGCATGCCGACGTGCGAGTGGAACAGGTAGGTGCCCGGGTGGGCGGCGACGAAGCGGTAGACGAAGTCCGTCCCCGCCTCGATGGGCGGCTGGGTCAGATCCGGAGCGCCGTCCATGTCGCAGCGCAGCCGCACCCCGTGCGCGTGCAGCGTGGTCTTCTCGGTCAGCCGGTTGCTGACGGTCAGGCTGAGGACGTCACCGGCGGTGACGCGCACCAGCGGGCCCGGGACCGACTCGTTGTAGGCCCAGCTGTGCACCGACCGCCCGCCCAGGTCCAGCATGCTCTCGGCGGCCGTGAACGTGACCATGCGAACGGGGCCGGAGCCGCGTTTCCGCTCGGCCGCGAGCACCTCTGGATCCGACGGGTTGACGAACCCCTTGGGCCCCTGCGGGACGAACGCCGCGGTCCCGGCCGTGTGCCGCGGGCCGGAGCGTGAGGGGGAGTCGGAGTCGGAACAAGCGGCCAGGAGCCCCGCGCCGGCGGCAGCGAACGGGGCACTGAGCAGGGTACGCCGAGAAGGTGTCTGCATATCTGAATAAGACATGCTGTCTGCTCATATGGGCGGTAAATACGCATGAATGACCCAAGTGTCGGGCCAGATTCCACCGCCAGGCGGACGTCGACGGATGTCAGGCGGATGGCAGACAGAAGGGCACGGACCACCGGTCCGTGCCCTTGCGCCGAAAGAGTGTCAGGCGGCCTTCGCCTTCGTGGCGTACATGTCCACGTACTCCTGCCCGGACAGCCGCATGACCTCGGCCATCACCGAGTCGGTCACGGCCCGCAGCACATAGCGGTCCCGGTCCATCCCCTCGTACCGGGAGAACTCCATGGCCTCGCCGAACCGGACGGTGACCTTGCCCGGCCGCGGGATGCCCGCGCCGCCCGGCTGCAGCTTGTCCGTGCCGATCATGGCGAACGGCACCACCGGCGCGCCGGTCATCAGCGTCAGCCGCGCGATCCCGGTACGGCCCCGGTACAGCCGGCCGTCGGGGGAGCGGGTGCCCTCCGGGTAGATCCCGAAGATCCTGCCCTCGTCCAGGACCCGCTTGCCGGTCATCAGCGCGGCGACACCGCCGCTCGCGCCGTCCCGGTCCACCGGGATCATGCCGACGCCGGTGAAGAACCAGGCCATCAGCCGGCCCTTGAAGCCCTTCCCGGTGACGTACTCGTCCTTGCCGATGAAGAACACCTGCCGCTTGCTGACCAGCGGCAGGATCATCGAGTCGATGAAGGTGAGGTGGTTCCCGGCGAGGATGACCGGACCGTCTCCCGGGATGCGCTCCACGCCCTCCACCTGGGGGCGGAACATCAGGCGCATGATCGGTCCGAGCACTGCCTTGATGAGCGCGAAGCGGGACAACGGGTCCTCCGATGTCGAGGGGCGGTATGAGTCTGTGCAGGTGAGGACATTACTCGCGGCCCCAGGGGGAGCGCACATCGAGGACGGTCGGTTCACCGAGGTCTTACGCACTGTTGACGCTGGTTTACCTGCGGTGCCGCCCGGGAGACAGCTTGCGGCGAGGCCGCGGCGATGTGACGGAAGTCGCCGACGGACCGTCACGACACGCCGTCCATCAGCCATACGGCGTCACCCGGGCGTTGGGCCGGCGGTCTCCCGGCGGTCACGTCGGCAGCCCTACGATCAGCCCGCATCCAAGGGTGAAGGTCAGGAGGGCGCTCATGAACACGAACGACTCGAACGAGCGGGCACAGGTGAACGGCACGACCGGACGGCGGGCGCTGCTCGGGGCGGCGATGCTCGGCGCCGGCGGAGCGGTCCTCGGACTGCCCGGTACCGCCAGAGCGGCCGAGGCGAAGCGGTCCGGCCACGGCCACGGCGGCCTGAAGAGCCTGCCGAAGCCGACGATCATCGGCCACCGCGGCGCCAGCGGCTACCGGCCGGAGCACACCTTCGGCTCCTACAACCTGGCCCTCGACCTCGGCGCCGACGTCGTCGAGGCCGGCGACCTGTGCCCCACCAAGGACGGCCACCTGGTCTGCCGCCACGAGCCGGAGATCGGCGGCACCACGGACGTCGCCGACCACAAGGAGTTCGCCGACCGCAAGACCACCAAGGTCCTGGACGGCATCCCCACCACCGGCTGGTTCACCGAGGACTTCACGCTCGCCGAGCTGAAGACGCTGCGCGCGATCGAGCGCATACCGGCCAACCGCCCGCACAACACGCTCTACAACGGCCACTGGGAGATCCCCACCTTCGAGGAGGTCCTCAAGTGGCAGGACGAGCAGACCCGCAAGCGCGGCAAGCAGGTCTGGATCTACCCTGAGACCAAGCACCCCACCTACTTCCGCAAGCTGGGCCTCGGTCTTGAGGAGCGGGTCGCCAAGCTGCTGCGCAAGTACGGCAAGGACAAGCGGAACTCGCCGGTCATCCTGCAGTCCTTCGAGCCGACCAGCATCCAGCGCCTGAACACGCTGGTCGACAACCCGCTGGTCGTCCTGCTCTCCGCGGCGAACACCCAGCCCTACGACTTCGTCGCGACCGGCGACCCGCGCACCGTCGCCGACCTGATCACGCCGAAGGGCCTGCGGGAGATCGCCGGCTACGCGCAGGGCATCGGTCCCACCCTCGACCTGGTCATCCCGAAGAACGCCAACGGCGACTTCACCACGCCGAGCACGCTGGTCGCGGACGCGCACAAGGTGGGTCTGATCCTGCACCCCTACACCATGCGCAACGAGAACCCCTTCCTGCCGCCGGCCTACCGCAAGGGCAGCGACGTCACCGCGTACGGCGATGTCTTCCCGGTCTTCCAGGCCTACTTCGAGACCGGCATCGACGGCGTCTTCTCGGACAACGCCGACACCGCGATCCTGGCCCGCGACGCCTTCGTCAACGGCTGAGCCCCCGCACCCCGTTCGGGGTGTCTCCCGGCCGCCCCGGCAACCTGTCCCGGGGCGGCCGCGTCGTTCCGCACATGACGCACGACCTGGTTGCCGCCCTGGGCCCCCTGCTCACCGCCGAGGCCTCGGCCGAGGCGTATGCCTGCGGAAGCGACCCCGGCGACCTGGAACAGACCGTCTGGCTCCGCCTCCTGGAGCGACTGGAGACTCACGGCCCGCCCCGGGCCCCCGAGGACTGGCTGCGCAGAGCCGTCCGCGCCGAGTCCCGCCGCACCCGCCGTACGACACGCAACGAACGCCCCTACGGCACCGAACCCGCGGACCACGCCACCCCCACGCCCGAACAGCGCGTCCTCACCGCCGCCCACCGCCGTGCCGTGCGCGAGGCGGTCGCCCGTCTTCCCGGCCGCTGCCCCCGGCTCCTCCAGGCCCTGCTCTCCCCGAAGGACCTGACATACCGGGAGATCGCGGGGGAGTTGGGTATCTCACAGGGCAGTCTGGGGCCGGAACGTTCCAGATGTCTGGGATGTCTGCGCCGATTGTTGACGCCGGAGGTTGCGTCCCGCGGAGCGCGGGGATAGGAGTGAGAACAACAGGCGATCAGGTGAGCGGGAGGCGTGCGCACATGGGCATGAGCGTGACCATCTCGGTGGCGACCGAGCAGGATGCAGAGCAGATCTTCAGGCTCCAGTACCTGTGCTTCCAGAGCGAGGCGGCGCTGTACGGCAACTACCGCATCGACCCGCTCGTCCAGAGCCTCGACTCGGTCCGCCAGGAGCTCGCCACCGACTGCGTCTTCGTCGCCCGACTCGGCGAGGAGGTCGTCGGCTCGGTCCGCGGCTCGGTCACCGAGGACGGCGCCGCCGCCATCGGCAAACTCTGCGTCCACCCCCGCCTCCAGGGCCACGGCATCGGCGCGCGGCTGCTGCGCGCGGCCGAGGGCGCGTTGGAGGAGGAGCGCGGCGCCAAGAGGTTCCGCCTCTTCACCGGCCACCGCAGCGAGGGCAACCTGAGGCTGTACCGGCGGGTCGGCTACGAAACGGTAGGCACGTCCAAGGGCGAGGACGGCGTCCCGATGATCGTCCTGGAAAAGCCGGCCGGCACCTATGCAACAACGGCCTGACAACTGACCCAAGGGGCGCGGGGAACTGCGCGACCAGCCACGACGGTCCCGCAGTCGCCCTGTTGCTCAGCCTTCCTGCTGCCTGGGCGCCTTCCGCAACCAGTACAACGCGGAGATCGGCAACAGCACGGGAATGAACACGTACCCCATCCCGTAGTCCGACCACACGGTCGCATCCGGGAACGCGGACGAGTCGACAAGGGTCCACGTACCCACGATCAACACCCCCGCAAGTTCGGCGGCGCAGCACACCTGCGCCACCCTGCGGGCCGTCTCACCGCCCCGCACCAGCGTGTACGTGATGAACCCGTACACCACCCCCGCGACCGCCGACAGCGAGTACGCGAGCGGCGCCCGGTCGAACTCGGTCGCGATCTGGTACGCGGATCGCGACACCGCTCCGACGACCATCACGCCGTAGAACCACACGAGAAGCGTGCCCGGCCCACTGGTGAGCCGCTTCGGCCCCTGCTCCACGGTCGTCATCTCACCCTCCCCAGATGTCATAGAGCCGCACCTCCAGCACGGCCAGCACCACACCGCCCGCGGCGACCGTCACGGAGCCCCACCGGGTCCGCTCGGCCAGCGACATGAACCCCGCCGCCGGGACGCACGCGAAGGCGCCCACCAGATACGCCACGAAGATCGTCGTACCCTGCGCCGGCTCGTCGCCCCGGGCCAGCAGCACGATCCCGGCCACCAGCTGGATCACCGCCAGCACCGACACCACGGCCATCCCGATGAAGTGCCAGTCCTTCGTCGGCTGGTCCCGGTACGCGGCCCAGCCGCACCACGCGGCGAGCAGCAGTGCGGCGACTCCGGTCACCAGCAACAGGGCATTGAGCATGCGGTGACCTTATTACGGCCGAAACGGCCCCACGCCGTCGCCCCTGCCGTACACCGTAGGGTCTAGACCATGACGATCCACGCACAAGCCCTGCTCTTCGACAACGACGGCACCCTGGTCTCCTCCCTCGACTCCGTGGAGCGCTGCTGGACCCGCTGGGCGGCGGAGTACGGCGTCACCGAGGAGTTCGCCCGAGTCGAACTGCACGGCCGGACCGCCGCGGACATCGTCGCCGACCTGGTCCCCGCCCACCTCGTCCCGGAGGCCGTCGCCCGGGTCGAGCAGCTGGAGGTGGAGGACGTCCCCCATGGTGGTGTCCGGCTGCTGCCCGGCACCACCGCCTTCCTCGACTCCCTCCCCGCCGACCGCTGGGCCGTCGTCACCTCGGCCACCCGCCGGCTCGCCGAGGCCCGCCTGGACGCGGTCGGGATACGGCCGAAGACGCTGATAGCCGCGGACGACATCACCCGCGGCAAGCCCGACCCCGAGCCCTACCTCCTCGCCGCCCGCCGGCTGGGCGTCGACCCGGCCCGCTGCGTGGTCTTCGAGGACGCCCCGGCCGGACTCCAGGCGGGTCGCGCCGCCGGGATGACCACCGTGGCGTTGGCCACAACCCACCAGGCGCACGAGCTGGACGCGGACCTCGTGGTGCAGGACCTCTCGGCCCTGTCGGCGCTGGTCACCGACCACGTCGTCGAGATCTCCGCGCGCCGCTGACGGACGTCCGCCGCTGTCCAGCATGCGGACAGCGGCGGGCTGTCAGGACCGTAGGTCTGGTTTACTGATCGCATGACCACGACGAGCGAACGCACCCTTGCGACCGAGGCGACCATGACGCCCGGTGCTCGTTGTATGTGTCGAATGTGCGCCTTCTAGAGGGCCCTCGCACCACCCAGAGCCTCGCGCCCCGAAGCGAGTCGCCGCCGTGGCCTGTCCGTACGCCGTGAGCCGTATGTGACCCGGCTGCCCCGCGCACATTTTCCCTCCCGTACCAGGGCCCACCCATGCCCGGGTACTCAACAGTGATGGAATCCCAGTGATCACCACAACGGGCCTGACCAAGGTCTACCGCTCCCGCGGCCGCGAGATCACCGCCCTCGACGGTGTCGATCTGCACGTCCGCGAGGGCGAGGTGTACGGCGTCATCGGCCAGTCCGGCGCCGGCAAGTCCTCGCTCATCCGCTGCGTCAACCTCCTGGAGCGTCCCACCGCCGGCACCGTGACGGTCGCCGGCCAGGACCTCACCGCCCTCGCCGGGCGCGGCCCCCGGGCCGGCAAGGAGCTGCGGCAGGCGCGCAGCCGTATCGGCATGGTCTTCCAGCACTTCAACCTGCTCTCCTCCCGGACCGTCCAGGACAACGTCGAGCTGCCGCTCGAAATCCTCGGCATCTCAGGGAAGGAACGTTCCCGCAAGGCGCTGGAGCTGCTCGACCTGGTCGGGCTCGACGACAAGGCGAAGGCCTACCCGGCCCAGCTCTCCGGCGGACAGAAGCAGCGTGTCGGCATCGCCCGCGCACTCGCCGGCGACCCCAAGGTGCTGCTCTCCGACGAGGCCACCAGCGCCCTCGACCCGGAGACCACCCGCTCCATCCTCCAGCTGCTGCGCGACCTGAACCGGCAGCTGGGCCTGACCGTCCTGCTCATCACGCACGAGATGGACGTGGTGAAGTCGATCTGCGACTCGGCCGCCCTCATGGAGAAGGGGCGCATCGTCGAGTCCGGGACCGTCAGCGAGCTGCTCGGCACCCCCGGTTCCGAGCTGGCCGCCGCGCTGTTCCCGGTCGGCGGCGAGGCCTCCGGCGACGACCGCACCGTCCTCGACGTCACCTTCCACGGCGAGGCCGCCACCCAGCCGGTCATCTCCCAGCTCTCCCGCACCTACAACATCGACATATCGATCCTCGGTGCGGCCATCGACACCGTCGGCGGCCTCCAGATCGGCCGGATGCGCATCGAACTGCCCGGCCGCTACGAGGACAACGTGGTCCCCATCGGCTTCCTGCGCGAACAGGGCCTGCAGATCGACGTACTGGGCCAGGAGCCCGCGCTGGTGAAGGATGGTGCCAAGTGACCTGGTCCGAGATGCAGCCGCTGCTGTCCCAGGCGTGTTGGGACACGCTCTACATGGTCGGCTGGTCCACGCTGATCGCCGTCGTCGGCGGACTCCCGCTCGGCGTCCTGCTCGTCCTCACCGACCGCGGCGGACTCCTCCAGAACGTGCTGGCCAACAAGGTCATCGGGCAGATCGTGAACGTCGCCCGCTCGATGCCGTTCATCATCCTCATGGTCGCGCTGATGAACTTCACGCGCTCGATCACCGGGACGACCATCGGCCGCGAGGCCGCCATCGTGCCGCTCGCCATCGGCGCGATCCCGTTCTTCGCGCGGCTGGTCGAGACGGCGGTCCGCGAAGTGGACGGCGGGCTCGTCGAGGCCGTGCAGTCGATGGGCGGCAACACCTGGACCGTCGTACGCAAGGTCCTCGTACCGGAGTCGCTGCCCTCGCTCATCTCCTCCACCACGACCACGATCGTCGCGCTCATCGGCTACTCGGCCATGGCCGGCACGGTCGGCGCCGGCGGCCTCGGCGACATCGCCATCCGCTACGGCTACCAGCGCTTCGAGACCGAGCTGATGTGGATCACCGTGGCGATCCTCGCCGTCGTCATCTCGCTCATCCAGTTCGCCGGCGACTACACGGCCCGCTCCCTGCACCGCCGTGGCGGCCAGTCCGGCCCGGTGCCGAAGCTGCGGCTGCTGAAGGCCTCCACGGCCGCCGGCAAGACCGTCTGAGCCCCCGGCACCCTCCCCCAGGTTTCCCCGCACCACCCATCGCGGGGCCGCTCCACCCTTAAGGAAAGGCACTTTTCGTGCGTAACACCGCCAAGCTCACCGCCGCCGTCCTCGCCGCCGGAGCCCTCACCTTCGGGCTCACCGCCTGCGGCTCGGACAAGGACTCCGCGTCCTCCTCCGACTACAGCGGACCGCTGGTCGTCGCCGCGAGCCCGACCCCGCACGCCGAGATCCTGAACTACGTCAAGGACAACCTGGCGAAGAAGGCCGGACTCGACCTGGAGGTCAAGGAGTTCCAGGACTACATCGTGCCGAACACGGCGACCGAGGACGGCTCGGTGGACGCCAACTACTTCCAGAACCAGCCGTACCTCGACGACTTCAACAAGAAGCGCGGCACCCACATCGTGCCCGTCGTCACGGTGCACCTGGAGCCGCTCGGCCTCTACTCCCACAAGGTCAAGAGCGTCGACGCGCTGAAGAGCGGTGCGACCGTCGCCGTCCCGAACGACGCGGTGAACGAGGCACGTGCCCTCAAGCTGCTGGCCGCCAACGGGCTCATCACCCTCAAGGACGGCGCCGGCAGCGAGGCGACCCCGCAGGACATCGCCAAGAACCCGAAGAACCTCCAGTTCAAGGAGGTCGAGGCGGCCCAGACCGCGCGCTCCCTGGACGACGTGGACGCCGCGGTGATCAACGGCAACTACGCCATCTCGGCCGGTATCAAGCCCGCCAAGGACGCCCTCGTCCTGGAGTCCGCGAAGAACAGCCCGTACGGCAACTTCCTCGCCGTGAAGAAGGGCAACGAGAAGGACCCGCGGGTGAAGAAGCTCGCCAAGCTCCTCACCTCGCCCGAGGTCAAGAAGTTCATCGAGGACAAGTACCAGGGCTCGGTCATCCCGTCCTTCTGATCGTCCTTCCGATCTTCCTTCCGATCTTCCTTCTGATCGGCTTTCCGGTCGGCTTTCCGACGGCTGGTGTACGTCTTTCCGACGGCACGTATACGGCGTATCGCCACGCACGGGGTCCGCTCGCTCACCGCGGGTGGACCCCGTCGTGCGGTTCAGTGGTTTCATGCTGCATGCTGGGCAGTTCGCACGCCCTGAAGGATTTCCGAAGGTTACGGAGTGGCGCATGACTAGCACCTTCCCCAACATCTCCATCAGCACGGAGCGGTTGGTGCTGCGTCCCCTCGACGAGGACGACGTGCCTGCCCTGGCCGAGATGATGAACGACGAGCAGGTCGCGGCCTGGACCGACGTGCCCCAGCCGTTCACCGAGGACGCGGCCCGGCACTGGATCACCGAGTACGCCCCCGCCGAACGCACCGACGGCCGGGGCCTCGACTTCGCGGTCACCGAGTTCCTCACCCAGCGCCTGGTCGGCGTCATCCAGCTCACCAAGACCAACTGGCACATCAGGTCGACCGAGTTGTCGTACATCATCGCCCCCTGGGCCCGCGGTGAGGGCTATGCCTCCGAGGCCGCGCTCGCCACCGCACACTGGCTCCTGGGCGACCAGAAGCTCGAACGCATCGAGATCCGCACCGCCGCCGACAACACCGCCTCCCAGCAGGTGGCCCAGAAGATCGGCGGTATCAGCGAGGGCGTGCTGCGCAACGCCTGCATAGTCCACGTCCGCACCGAGGACGGCACCTGGGCGGACGTGCGCACCGACTTCATCGTGTGGAGCCTGCTCCCGGAGGACCTGGAAGGCGCGGGCGAGGAACTCGCCGAGAGCGGTGGCTTCACCTCCTGGAACTGACGCCGACGGGATTCGCCCCGTCGCGCGCCGGACAGCTCCACCAGGTACTCTCACGGAGCCCGCCCATGGGCCCCGGACCCTGACGACCTGCGAAAACCCTGGAGACTGACGACGATGGCCGACCGGGTCACGGTGATCGGCTGGGACGGCTCGCCCCTGACCGCCGCGGCACGCGGCGCGCTCGGCGCCGCCACGCTCGTCGCGGGCGCGGCCCACCATCTGGCCCTCCCCGAGGTGCCGGGGACCGCCGAACGCATCCGCCTCGGCAGCGTCGCCCTCGCCGCCCGCCGCATCACCGGCCACCGCGGCACCGCGGTGGTGCTCGCCGACGGCGACCCCGGCTTCTTCGGCGTCGTACGGACCCTGCGCGCACCCGAGTTCGGCCTGGAGGTCGAGGTCGTCCCCGCCGTCTCCTCGGTGGCCGCCGCCTTCGCCCGCGCCGGCATGCCCTGGGACGACGCCGAGGTGGTCGTCGCACACCGGCGCACCCTGCGACGCGCGGTGAACGTGTGCCGCGCCCACCCCAAGGTCGCCGTCCTCACCTCACCCGGCGCCGGCCCCGCCGAACTCGGCCTGCTGATGGAGGGCGTCCACCGCACCTTCGTCATCTGCGAGGAACTCGGCACCGACCGCGAGCAGGTCAGCGTCGTCACCTCCGACAAGGCCGCCGACCACACCTGGCGCGACCCCAACGTCGTCATCGTCATCGGCGGGCCTTCCGGGCCGGCGCCGGCGGGCGAGGGCGGCGGCTGGATCGCCGGCCGGGACCCCTCGGCCGGCCCGCGCGGCTGGGTGCAGCCCGACGCGGAGTACGGCGAGGGAGCGGCGCTCGGCGAAGGGGAAACGGATCTGCTCAGGGCCGCCCAACTCGCCCGGCTGGGGCCCCGGGTCGGAGACCTCGTCTGGGACATCGGCTGCGGCAGCGGCGCGTTCGCCACCGAGGCCGCGCGGGCCGGGGCCGCCGTCATCGCCGTCGACCGGGACCTCGCGGCCTGTGTCCGCAGCGACGCAGCCGCCCGCAAGTTCGGGGTCCAGCTCCAGATCGTGCACGGCGGCGCCCCTCATGTGCTGGAGAACCTGCCCGAACCCGACGTCGTCCGGGTCGGCGGCGGGGGAGCGGCCGTGGTCGGCGCGGTTGCCGATCGCCGCCCGCAGCGCATCGTCACCCACGCCGCCACCCGCGACGCGGCCGAACTCATCGGACGCGGCCTGACCGAGCACGGATATCAGGTCGAGTGCGCCCTGCTGCAGTCCGTCGAACTCGACACCAGGGCCTGGACGGAGACCGAGCGGAACGTCGTTTTCCTGCTCAGCGGCGTCCTGCCCGAGCGAGCCCCGTGATCCGGTTGTCATACTGCGCGCGGTAGGCTGGCCGATCGCTGCACCGCACCGGTGGCCCGGAAATTCGTTCGTCAATATCCGGAAAACGCGCCCCTTTTGGGGCGGGTGTGGTACGGCAGAACCGGGGACGCGCAACGTGGCGCAGTCCACAGCGGGCTGTCGCGGATCACGCTGTCGCGACGGTCGAACGGCCGGGACAATGCCACTGAATGGCTTTGTCGCCTTTTCCGGCGGGTCGTTCGTGCCGCTGGGCACGCACGCTCGTTCTTCACTGCGGGGCGGTCGGTGCGCCGTCCCGAGTGAGCTGGTCGTAGAAGGCACTAACCGATGGGCGAGGGGTACGCATGACGGACACCGGCCAGGTCCCGGGCGAGGGACTGCCGGAGAGCGCAGGCATGGTGGAACAGCCGGGCGTTCCCGCGCACGGCGCGTACACCTACCTCTCCGAGTCGCCCGCCGAGGACGAAGACCTGCTGCTCCCGGGCGCCCAGGGCGCCTGGGGCAACGAAGTGCCGCCGCCGGCCCCGGAACCGGTCGTCGAGACCGTCCACGAGCCCGGCCCGCACGAGACGGACGGCCGGGACAGCGGCTCGGTCGACCTCACCGCCGTCCGGCTGCCCAGCTCGGTACCGGCGTCCCCGATCCTCTCCGTGCCCCACGACCCGACGGCCGCCCCGGCCCCGCGCCGTCCGCTGCACCTCGGTCCGCCGATCCCCGACACCTCCGCCAGCCCGGTCCGCTCGCTCGCCGACCGCGGCCCGGCCGGCACGTCGGCCCGGCAGCCGGGCCTGCCGACGGCCGGGCCCGAGTACCTCGACGCCCAGCCGTTGGGCGATGCCGTGCCGCAGGCCGCAGGGCCCTGGGGAGTGCCGCAGACGGCGGTGCCGGGGACCGCGGTGCCGGGGACCGTCGCGCAGGCCACTCCGGTGGCACAGGTGGCCGCACAGGCCCCGGCTGCGGAAACGGTTGTTCCGGCAACGGAGACGGCTGCTCCCGTCGCTCCCGTGGCCGTTGTGGATCCCGCGGCTTTCGCGCAGGAGTCCGCGGCGGCGGACGTCGCGGGTGTGCCTGCGGAGCAGGCACCGGCGGGCTTCGGCGTGGTGTGGCCCGAGAACGCGTACGGTCCGGAGGGTGCGGCCCAGCCGGTCGACGGGGGTGGTCCGGTGCCCGTGGCCGGGCAGGTGGTGCCGCAGGCCGCCGAGGCCCCGGAAGGTGCGCAGGGGCCGGTGCCGGGTGTGATGCCGGGCGCGGTGCCGGAGGCCGCTCCGGTGGTCCCGGAGGTTCCGGAGGCCGCGCAGGTTCCTGGGATTCCGCAGGTTTCGGAGGTCCCGGAGGTTCCCGAGGTTCTGCAGAGCCAGGACGTGCTGCCGGCGCCCGTTGCCGTGGTGGCTCCTGGCGCGGTGGCCGAGCCCGAGGCCGTGCCTGTGACGGAGGCCGCGGGTCAGCTCATGGAACCGGTGGTTCCGGAGCAGGCCGCCCAGGCCATGGCGGCCGAGCCGGTGCAGCCCGTGCCGGTGCAGTCCGTGCCGCCGGTCGCGCCGGAGCCCCAGGCCGTGGAACCGGCCGTCTTCGAGCAGGCCGCGGAGACCGTCGCACCCGAGTCCGTTCCGGTGCCGGAAGCGGCCGCGTACGAGCCCGTTCCCACCCCGGAAGCCGTCCTGGCCGAGCCCGTTCAGCCGGTGGCCACCGCGCCGCTCGCGCCGCCCGTGCCGGTGCAGCCCGAGGAGGCCGTCGTCGAGGCGCCCGCCCCGGCAGCCCCCGCGGCCGTCGCCGAGGCCCCGCAGCCGCCGGAGTCCTTCGCCGCCCCCGAGACCGAGCAGCCCACGCCGGACGCCGTGGCCCCCGCCGAGTTCCCCGCGGCCGCTGTCGTACCGCCGGCGGAGACCGCTGCCGCCCCTGAGCCGCTGCACGTCCAGCCCCTCGCCGGCCCCCAGACCCAGGGCACCCCGCCCGCCCCCGAGGCCCGGCCGGAGGAGACCCCGGCGGCCCAGGAGCCCCTGGACGCGGCCGTTCCGGCGGAGCCCGCGCCCGACCGGCCGCTCGGCGAGTTCGTCGCCGTCGACGGCCTGGTGCCGACCACCCCGCATCTCGCCCCGACCCCGCCGCACCCGCTGGTCCTCCCCGCCCAGGACCAGGGCGAGACCGTGCCGGAGCAGGCCGCCACCGTCCCCGCGCCCCGTGTGGCCGAGCCCGGCCCGGTCGCGGAGCACCACCCCGATGTCGTACAGCACGCGGAGGACCTGGACACCAGGGCCGCCGACCAGGAAGAGAGCACGGCCCCCGTGGCAGAAGCACGTCAGTCCACCGGCCCGGCCGCGCCCGCCTACGACGACGCCGAGCGCGAGGCCGTCCTCAAGGTCATGCGCGAACGCCGTGACATCCGCAACGGCTTCCGCGCCGACCCCATCCCGCACGAGGTGCTGCTGCGCGTCCTGGAGGCCGCCCACACCGCGCCCTCCGTCGGCCACTCCCAGCCCTGGGACTTCGTCGTCATCCGGTCCGCCGACACCCGGCGCAGCATGCACGAACTGGCCATGCGCCAGCGCGACGCCTACGCCAAGTCCCTCCCCAAGGGCCGCGCGAAGCAGTTCAAGGAACTGAAGATCGAGGCCATCCTCGACACCCCGGTCAACATCGTCGTCACCGCCGACCCGACCCGGGGCGGCCGCCACACCCTCGGCCGGCACACCCAGCCGCAGATGGCGCCGTACTCCGCGGCCCTCGCCGTCGAGAACCTCTGGCTCGCCGCCCGCGCCGAGGGCCTCGGCGTCGGCTGGGTCAGCTTCTTCGACGAGCGCGAGATGGTCCGCGCACTGGGGCTGCCCGAGCACCTCGAGGTCATCGCCTACCTGTGCGTGGGCTACGTCGACGAGTTCCCGGACGAGCCCGAGCTGATGCAGGCCGGCTGGTCCAAGCGGCGCCCGTTGTCCTGGGTCGTGCACGAGGAGACGTACGGCCGTCGCGCCCTGCCCGGGGAGGACCCGCACGACCTGCTCGCCGAGACCGTCGCCGGGATCCGCCCGCTGGATGCCAAGGCGCTCGGCGAGGCATGGGAGCGGCAGAAGCGGATGACGAAGCCGCCGGGCTCGCTCGGCATGCTGGAGATCATCTCCGCCCAGCTGTCCGGTCTGTCCCGGCAGTGCCCGCCGCCGATCCCGGAGCCCGCGGCCGTCGCGATCTTCGCCGGTGACCACGGAGTGCACGCTCAGGGCGTCACCCCCTGGCCGCAGGAGGTCACCGCCCAGATGGTGGCCAACTTCCTCGGCGGGGGAGCGGTCTGCAACGCGTTCGCGTCCCAGGTGGGCGCCGAGGTGTGCGTGGTGGACGTCGGCGTCGCCTCCGAACTCCCGGCGACGCCCGGCCTGCTGCCCCGCAAGGTCCGCGCGGGTACGTCCGACATGACGACCGGCCCGGCCATGACCCGCGAGGAGGCCAAGCAGGCCATCGAGGTGGGCATCGAGACCGCCCGCGATCTGGTGGCGGCCGGCAACAAGGCCCTGCTCACGGGTGAGATGGGCATCGCCAACACCACGGCGTCCGCCGCGCTCATCTCCGTCTACACCGGGGCCGACCCCGCCGAGGTCACCGGCCGCGGCACCGGCATCAACGACGAGACCCTCGCCCGCAAGACCGAGGTCGTCCGCCGCGCCCTGGACCTCCACCAGCCGGACCCGGCCGACCCCATCGGCGTCCTCGCCGCTGTCGGCGGCTTCGAACACGCGGCGATGGTGGGCCTGTTGCTCGGCGGCGCGTCCCTGCGCACACCGGTGATCCTGGACGGTGTCAGCGCAGGCGCCGCGGCCCTGGTGGCCCGCGCGATCGCCCCCGAGGTCCTGGCCGCCTGCATCGCGGGCCACCGCAGCGCCGAGCCCGGCCACGTCGCCGCCCTCAACAAGCTGGGCCTGCGCCCCCTGGTCGACCTGGACCTGCGCCTGGGCGAGGGCACGGGCGCGCTGCTGGCCCTTCCCCTGGTGCAGAGCACGGCGAGGGCCATGCACGAGGTGGCGACGTTCGACTCGGCGGGGGTGACCGAGAAGTAGCGGGGGCGTCCTGCGCGACCAGGGAGCGGACCGTGGCCTGTGCAGTTCCGCGCGGGCAGGACCCGCCCCTGGTCCGGGCGGCTGCCCGCAGCCCGCACGGTTCGCTCCGCACCGCTGGCGGGCCGTCGCGGCCGGCGCGGTTCGTCCTCCGCGGGCGCCGGCCGGAGGGCGGTCGGGGTGGTTCGTCCTGTGAGGGCGCCAACCGCATTCCGGTCCGTGGGCAGGCGTTCCTCCCTCAGTGCCTCAAGGGCCCGGGAGGCGCCCCCGGGCGGAACGGCTGGGCACGGACCGCGCACCCGCACCCGGCCACCCCGCCCAGCACTCGGGCACCTGAGCCACCGCACCCCCGCGCCACGTAAAATCCGCACGTCAGGGCATCGCATCGCTGCCGGCATCGCACCGCCGCCACACCAGGGAGCCGCACCCTCATGGCCGAACACCCCGCCTACCCCGTAGGCCTCCGCCTCGCCGGCCGCAAGGTGGTCGTCCTCGGCGCCGGCCAGGTCGCCCAGCGCCGACTTCCCGCGCTCATCGCGGCCGGCGCCGCCGTCACCCTCGTATCTCCCGAGGCCACCCCCTCCGTCGAGGCCATGGCGGACGCCGGCGAGATCACCTGGGTACGGCGCCCCTACCAGGACGGCGACCTCACCGAGGCCTGGTACGCCCTCATCGCCACCAGCGACCCCGACGCCAACACCGCCGCCTCCGCCGAGGCCGAGCGCCACCGCGTCTGGTGCGTCCGCTCCGACGACGCGGACCAGGCCACCGCCTGGACCCCGGCCACCGGCCACAGCGAGGGCGTCACGGTCGCCGTGCTCACCACCGACGCCCGGGGCCGCGACCCCCGCCACACCGCCGCCATCCGGGACGCGGTCGTCGAGGGCCTGCGCGACGGCACCCTCGTCGCCCCGCACCACCGCAGCCGCCACGCGGGCGTCGCCCTGGTCGGCGGCGGTCCCGGCGACCCCGACCTGATCACGGTGCGCGGCCGCCGCCTGCTCGCCGAAGCCGACGTGGTGATCGCCGACCGCCTCGGCCCCCGCGACCTGCTCGCCGAACTCCCGCCGCACGTCGAGGTGATCGACGCGGCGAAGATCCCGTACGGCCGCTACATGGCCCAGGAGGCCATCAACAACGCCCTGATCGAGCACGCCAAGCAGGGCAAGTCGGTCGTACGGCTCAAGGGCGGCGACCCCTATGTCTTCGGCCGGGGCATGGAGGAGGTCCAGGCGCTCGCCGAGGCCGGCATCCCCTGCACGGTCGTGCCCGGCATCTCCAGCTCGATCTCGGTGCCGAGCGCGGCAGGTATCCCGGTCACCCACCGGGGGGTCGCGCACGAGTTCACCGTGGTCAGCGGCCATGTGGCGCCGGACGACGCGCGGTCGCTCGCCGACTGGCCGTCCCTCGCGAAGCTCACCGGGACCCTGGTGATCCTGATGGGCGTCGACAAGATCGGGCAGATCGCCGAGACCCTGGTGGCCCACGGCAAGTCCCCGGACACCCCGGTCGCCCTGGTCCAGGAGGGCACGACGGCCGCCCAGCGCCGGGTCGACGCGACTCTCGCCACGGTGGCGGAGGTCGTCCGCACGGAGGACGTGAAGCCCCCGGCGGTCATCGTCGTCGGCGAGGTCGTGAACGTCGGCCCGCACCCGTCCGCCGGAGAGGCACCGGCGTAACCCCGGGTAACACAACCCGTTCCAGCCCGTTGGCACCACACCCAGGACAAGGCAGTATCACCCTGTGGCCGATCTCATCACCGTTGAGGACCCCGACGACCCGCGCCTGCGCGACTACACGGGCCTGACCGACGTCGAGTTGCGCCGCAAGCGCGAACCGGCCGAGGGCCTGTTCATCGCCGAGGGCGAGAAGGTCATCCGCAGGGCGAAGGACGCGGGCTACGAGATGCGTTCGATGCTGCTGTCCGCCAAATGGGTCGACGTCATGCGCGATGTCATAGACGAACTCCCGGCCCCCGTCTACGCGGTCAGCCCGGAGCTCGCCGAGAAGGTCACCGGCTACCACGTGCACCGCGGCGCGCTCGCCTCCATGCAGCGCAAGCCGCTGCCGACGGCGACCGAACTGCTGCGCACCACCCGCCGGGTCGTCGTCATGGAGTCGGTCAACGACCACACCAACATCGGCGCGATCTTCCGCTCGGCGGCGGCCCTCGGCATGGACGCGGTGCTGTTGTCCCCCGACTGCGCCGACCCCCTCTACCGCCGCAGCGTGAAGGTCTCGATGGGCGCGGTCTTCTCCGTGCCGTACGCCCGCCTCGACACCTGGCCCAAGGGACTGGACTCGGTCCGCGAGGCCGGGTTCACGCTCCTCGCCCTCACCCCGGACGAGAAGGCCCGCAGCCTCGACGAGGCCGCCCCGCACCGGATGGACAGGGTCGCCCTGATGCTCGGAGCGGAGGGCGACGGCCTCTCCACCCAGGCCCTGGTCGCCGCCGACGAATGGGTCCGCATCCCGATGTCCCACGGCGTCGACTCCCTCAACGTCGGCGCGGCGGCCGCGGTCGCCTTCTACGCGGTGACCACCGGCCGCCCCGAGGCGTAGGACCTGCGTAGGACCTGCTACTCCCTGAGGGCGGCCGCCTTCGCGGGTACGGCCCCACCGGGCACGCCCATCCCGTGCGCCGGGCCGGAACAGCCCTGGGCCAGCGCGATCCCCAGCGCCACCAGCAGGGTCACCACGACGAACACGAAGAGCCGCTGGCGCAGCAGCCGGGGGTTGGCCGGGCGCCGTCCGGTGCCCGTGGGGCGCGGCGCCGGTCGTCCCGTACCGCTGCGCGGGCCGGGGCGGTTCCCGTTGGTGTTCCCGGGCCGGCTGCCGTTGCCGCGCGGAGCGGGCATGGGGCGCACGCCGCTCGGCCGGGACGGCACACCGCCGTTCGGCCGTGGACCGCTGCCGCCGCGCGAGGGCGCGTTGCCCCGCACCGGCGTGCCCGCCGAGGACTGCGGCGGCGGCCGCCGCTGGGCGCGCTGCGGCTCCGGGTAGGTCTCGGTGAGCCGGCCGGTGGGCCGGTCCGCCTCCGCGGCACGCGGCGCCGGCGGCCGTACGTCGGGCAGCCCCTGCGCCTCGCGCGCGGCGATCTCCTTCAGCCGGAGCGACAGCTGGAGCGTGCTCGGCCGGTCCTCCGGGTCCTTCGCCAGACAGGCCCGCACCAGCGGGGCCAGCGCGTCCGGCACCCCGTACAGCTGCGGCTCCTCGTGGACCACGCGGTAGAGCATCACCTCGGAACTGCCGTGCCCGAAGGGCGAGTCGCCGGTCGACGCGTACGCCAGGGTCGCGCCGAGCGAGAACACGTCGGTGGCCGGGGTGACGGCCGCGCCGCGCACCTGCTCGGGCGCGAGGAACCCGGGGGAGCCCACCGCCGTACCGACGTGGGTGAGCGTGGAGGCCCCGGTGGCCCAGGCGATGCCGAAGTCGATGATCCGCGGCCCCTTCGGGGACAGCAGGATGTTGGACGGCTTCAGGTCCCGGTGGACGACCCCGGCCTCGTGCACGGCGACCAGGCCCTCGGACAGCGCCGCGCCGACCGCGGCCGCGTCCGCCGCGCCCAGCGGGCCGTCGTCGGCGACCTTGTCGTGCAGCGAGGGACCGGGCACGTACTGGGTGGCGAACCACGGCCGCTCGGCCTCCAGGTCCGCGGCGACCAGCCGTGCCGTGCAACCGCCCCGGATCCGCCGGGCCGCCGAGACCTCACGGGCGAAACGCGACCGGAACTCCTGGTCCTCCGCCAGATCGGGCCGGATCACCTTCAGCGCGACCCGCTGCCCCTTCTTGTCGGAGCCGAGATAGACCACGCCCATCCCGCCGGCGCCGAGCCTCCGGTGAAGCCTGAACGAGCCGACGACGCGCGGGTCCTCGCGCCTCAGGCGCATCATCGCCATGTTCATCCCCGCTGCCCGGTCCGTGTGACGTGGCACAGCTTACGTTTCCACGGCCGCCCGCGCGCAGAGGCCGCGCCCTCTCGGCCCGACGGATTGTCAGTGCCGGGTGCGAGACTTGAGGAGTGGTCAGGAAGGCGCCGGTATCGGCTCCTTTGAGCATCCGTCTGCGCCAACAAGCCGTCACAGAAGGGGGATTGAGGCTGTGAAGGGTGACCGAGTGGAGATAGTCGTCGACGCGGGCGACACGACCCGTACATACGAGGTGGTGGCCAGCAGGGCGGGCCGCCGGGTGGAGACGGCGGTACGACGAGGGGTGGTGGAAGTGAGCGAAGTCACGCGAAACGGCAGTGTTGTCCGTACCGCCCGTTTCATGGCGACCCGGGTCCTGGCCCTCGTCGAGCAGCCGGTGCCCCGCGAGGACAGCTCGGAGAAACCGGGAAGGACCGGGCACCCCCTCCGGGAAGACCCCGAGGCCCAGGACGAGGTGTAGGACCCGGTCTCCACCCAGGGGAGTAGACCGCAGGTCACGGCTCATCCTCTCGGAGGCCAGCGATTCGGTACGAGGGCATGACGTCCCCGAGGCGGCCCGCGCCTAGATTTGAGGTCAAGCGGCGGGTGCAGCACTCGTCCCCCGAGGTCAGACACCCGCCGCTGCCAACGACAACTGAACGGTCAGGAGAGGGACCATGGCTCTTACGGCACAGCGGACACATACCACCCGCCCCCGCCGGCAGGGCCGCCGCCACCCGCTGGTGGCGACGCTGATGGCCCTTCCCCTGGCGGCCCTGCTCCTGCTCGTCTTCGACGGCTGGGAGACGGTGGCCACACAGGCGTCGTCCGTGGGAGTGATGCTGGGGCGCTGAGCGGCGACCCCAGGCCCGGAAGAGCGGTCCGGGCGGGGACATCCACCCATGAAACCCCGTGGGGACGGGGGTGCGGCGGACGGCAAAATGCCGGCGCAGCTGGGGAGCTGCGCCGGCATTGCTTTTTTTGCGGTGCGCACGGCCGAAGTACATCTGCGGCCCGGCGGGGGCTGACCGCGCAGTTCCCCGCGCCCCTTCAGGGGGCGCGTCCCAGCCGCGTCTTACACAGCTGCGGGCAATCGTGCCGCAGGGCGGCACGGGTGGGCGCGGCGGCACCCCGCAAGCGCGGGCGAGTGAAACTCCGGTACCCCAGCACCCACGCCGCCCGACCGTGAACCCCGGCCAAGTGCACCCACGTACGCTCGGTGCCGCATACATCCGCACACCCCGGGGGACCCTTGACGACCGCAGACGTAATACCCCAGCTGACCGCCAAGGTCAGAGCCGCCGCACACCCCGGCGCGGCCCCCTGCCACTGCGGCGCCACCACCACCCTCGCCCACCGCCCCGACACCACGGTCCTCCGGCACGCGGAAACCGTCGCCAAGGCCCACGCCCCCGGCACCGACCCCACCGCCCTCGCGCTCCGCCTGGCGACCGCCGCCCACCTCCCCGACGTCTTCCTCGCTCCGCTCGCGGCCACCCCGGCGACTGTGCTCGGCACCCGCCCGGTCACCCTCTGGCCGTACGGCCGTCCCGTGGACCCCGACGCCCCGGACGCCGCCCCCTGGGAAGCCGCCGCCACCCTCCTCGCCCGTCTTCATCGCACCCCGCCGCTCCCCGCCACACCCCCGATGCGCGGCCCGGCCAAGGCCGCCGATGCGATCGCCCGCCTCCGCCGGGCGCTGGCCGCCTCGCCGGTGCACCCCGCCGCCCCGCCCGTCCTCCGCGCCTGGTCCGCGCTGCCCGCCTGGGCCCGCGCCGAGGCCCCGATGTCCGGCGCCCGCACCCTCTGCCACGGCGATCTGCACCTCGGCCAGCTGGTCCGGCACCCGGCGCCGGACGGCCCGTGGCGGCTCATCGACGTCGACGACCTCGGCGTCGGCGACCCGGCCTGGGACCTCGCCCGCCCCGCCTCCTGGTACGCCTGCGGCCTCCTCCCGCCCGAGGACTGGACCCGCTTCCTGACCGCCTACCGCGCAGCCGGCGGCCCGGCCGTACCGGAGGACGGCGACCCCTGGCCGGCCCTGGACGTGCCGGCCCGCGCCCTCACCGTCCAGACCGCCGCCCGCTATCTCGCGAAGGCGCTCGCGGCGGACCGTGGCCTGGACGAGGTGGAGCAGTCCTTGATCGACGCTTGTGCCCGTATGGCCCCGGAATGATCCCGCGCCGCTCCCGAACGACCCCGGTCCCCGCCCGGTTGGCCGTCGATTTCCCGAAGTAGGGTGCAACCGACCGGGGTCGGACGGAGTCTGTCCTGGGAGAACGTGAAGCAGTTTTTACCGGCGAGGAGTTGAGCCGACCATGCAGTGTCCGAAGTGCCATGCGCCGATGCACACCTACAACCGCAACGGCGTCCAGATCGAGCAGTGCAGCGGCTGCCGGGGCATCTTCCTCGACTACGGCGAGCTGGAGGCGCTGACCCAGATGGAGGCCCAGTGGTCGAAGCCGGCCCCGCCGGCCCCGCAGGCCTACCCGGCGCCGCCCGCGCCGGCCTGGGGCGCCCCGCAGCAGCACCACGGGGGTCACTACGGCGGCCATGGTGGGCACCACGGCGGTCACCATGGCCAGAAGAGCTGGGCCCACATGCTCTTCTCCAGCTGAGCCCGGTGCGCCCGGCACCTCCGCCGGGCGCCCGCGCAGACTCTGGCGCACGAAGAAGCCCCGGCCGTCACGACGGCCGGGGCTCTTTGCGTGTGGACGATACTGGGATTGAACCAGTGACCTCTTCCGTGTCAGGGAAGCGCTCTCCCGCTGAGCTAATCGTCCTCGGGACCGCGATCCGAAGATCACGGGCACTGCGTGCGCGATACTGGGATTGAACCAGTGACCTCTTCCGTGTCAGGGAAGCGCTCTCCCGCTGAGCTAATCGCGCGGGATCAGATCCTCGATCCTTCGGCGAGAACGCCGAAAACTGCGAAGATCCAGTGGACGATACTGGGATTGAACCAGTGACCTCTTCCGTGTCAGGGAAGCGCTCTCCCGCTGAGCTAATCGTCCTTGGAGGTGGAGACGGGATTTGAACCCGTGTAGACGGCTTTGCAGGCCGTTGCCTCGCCTCTCGGCCACTCCACCAGGAGTGTAGGGGATCGGGAAGACCCCTAGTTCCTTCGAGCGGACGACGAGGCTCGAACTCGCGACCTCAACCTTGGCAAGGTTGCGCTCTACCAACTGAGCTACGTCCGCCTGTCGTTTCGGTCCGCTCTCGCGGCCCGGCGACGTGTTGAACTCTAGCGGATTCCCGGGCCAGCACAAAAACGCGTTTGCGCAGCGTGCTGCGCCTGACCCGGCAGACGACGTGGTCAGGGCCCCCTTGACGACACGCCCGGGTCACCCCCAGGACACCCGCCATAGACTCGACGACGTGCTCCATCACCCTCCTCTCGCCCGGTTCGGCGCACGTCTCGCCACCGGTCTCCTCGATGTCACCAGCGATCCCGCGGCCCTCGACTCCACCGGATTCTGGGCCGTCTGCGCGGACTTCGAGGGCCGGCTGACCTGTGCCCGGTTCGGCGACGTACGGGAGGAACCGGTGCCCGCGCCGGTGCCGGGGCAGTGGCGGGGCCCGGCCGCCGGTGACTGGACGTCGTCCCTCGACCGCGCCGCGTACACGACCGCCGTGCGGCGGATCCGTACGTATATCGCGGCCGGCGAGGTCTACCAGGCCAATCTGTGCCGTGTGCTGTCCGCGCCGGCCGCCCCGGACTCCGACGTGGACGCCTTGACCGCACTGCTGGCCCGCGGCAACCCGGCGCCGTACGCCGGAACGATTCGGCTCCCGGAACACGGTGTCGAGATAGCCACCGCCTCGCCCGAGCTGTTCCTGCGCCGGACGGGGCGGACCGTCGAGAGCGGACCCATCAAGGGCACCGGCCGCACCGAGGCGGACCTCCTGGAGAAGGACTACGCCGAGAACGTGATGATCGTGGACCTGGTCCGCAACGACATCGGGCGGGTCTGCGCCACCGGCACGGTGACCGTCCCCGACCTGTGCGCCGTCGAGAAGCATCCCGGGCTCGTCCACCTGGTCTCCACGGTCCGGGGCGAGCTGCGCGTGGGGGCGGGCTGGGCCGAGCTGCTCGCCGCGGCCTTCCCGCCCGGCTCCGTCACCGGCGCGCCGAAGTCGAGCGCCCTGCGGATCATCGAGGAGCTGGAGACCGCGCCGCGCGGCCCGTACTGCGGCGGCATCGGCTGGGTCGACGCGGACCGGGGCGTCGGCGAGCTGGCGGTGGGCATCCGCACCTTCTGGATCGACCGGGGAGCGGGCGCGCTGCGGTTCGGTACCGGGGCGGGGATCACCTGGGGATCCGACCCGGAGGGTGAATGGCGGGAGACCGAGCTGAAGGCCGCCCGGCTCCTCGCGGTAGCGTCGGGTAGGTACGACATGAACGAAGGGGACCTCGGGTGAAGATCTGGCTGGACGGCGGGCTGCAGGACGTCGAGTCCGCGCGTGTCTCCGTGTTCGACCACGGGCTGACCGTGGGGGACGGCATCTTCGAGACGGTGAAGGCGACCGAGGGCAGGCCCTTCGCGCTCACCCGGCATCTCGACCGGCTGACCCGCTCGGCCCGGGGTCTCGGTCTGCCCGACCCCGACCACGACGAGGTGCGCCGGGCGTGCGAGGCGGTGCTGGCGGCCAACCCGATGCCGCTGGGCCGGCTGCGCATCACCTACACCGGCGGCCACGGGCCGCTCGGCTCCGACCGCGGTGACCGCGGCCCCACCCTCGTGGTCGCCCTCGGGGAGACCGGCCGCCGCGCCGACTCCACCGCCGTCGTCACGGTCCCCTGGACCCGCAACGAGCGCGGCGCGCTCACCGGCCTGAAGACCACCTCGTACGCCGAGAACGTCGTGGCCCTGGCCCGTGCCCACCAACACGGCGCCACCGAGGCCCTGTTCGCCAACACCGTCGGGCAGCTCTGCGAGGGCACCGGCTCCAACGTCTTCGTCGTCCTCGACGGCGAGATCCACACCCCGCCGGTCGCGTCCGGCTGTCTGGCCGGCATCACCCGCGCCCTGACCGTCGAGTGGACCGGCGCCAAGGAGACCGACCTGCCCCTGGACGTCCTGGAGCGGGCCGACGAGGTCTTCCTGACCTCCACCCTGCGTGATGTCCAGGCCGTGCATCGGGTCGACGACCGCGAACTCCCCGGCGCCCCCGGCCCGGTCACCGCCAAGGCGATGCGGATCTTCGACGAGCGGTCCGGGCAGGACCTGGATCCGTAAGAGCCGCTTTTAATGGGCTGACGTGGGCGTCCGTGGCGGGTAGAACACCTCTGATGACCACGACCCTGCGGCCGACCGAGCCGCTTCAGCACGAAGCCGACGGGACGCGTTCACGCCGGTACCAGGTGTGTGTGAACAGCCGTCCCGTCGGCGCGATACATCTCGGCGTGAGTCCCCAGTTCGGCGACTCGGTGGGCCGGATTCTGGACCTGCGCATCGAGGAGCCGGACCGCCGCCGAGGCCGGGGCACGGTCGCCGCGCTCGCCGCGGAGGAAGTGCTGCGCGGGTGGGGGTGTACGCGGATCGAGACATCGGTGCCGGGGGAGGCGGAAGCGGCACTCAAGGCGGCGACCGCTCTCGGCTACCTCGTACGCAACCGCCACATGGAGAAGCCGCTCGGCGACACCCCGCCCGGTCTGCCCGCCGGGAGCCGGGGGCGGTCCATGACCCCGGCGGAGTTCGGCCCTTGGCGGGAAGAGCTCCAGGAGAGCTACGCGCAGAGCTGGTTCGAGCGCGGAGTGCCCGAGGCCGAGGCCAAGGCCAAGGCTCTGCGGGACACCGTCGGCTTTCTGCCCGACGGCCTGGCCACCCCCGGAATGGTCTTGAGCGTCCTGGACCACGAAGGAACCGCGGTCGGCACACTCTGGACGGGCACCCGGGAGGACAGGGCTTTCGTCTACAAGGTCGAGACCGACGCGCGCCACCGGGGCAGGGGACACGGCCGCACGCTGATGCTCCTGGCGGAGGCGCAGGGCGTCGCGGCCGGCCGGCCGGCCATCCTGTTGAACGTCTTCGCGGGCAATACCCCCGCCGAGCGGCTCTACGAGTCACTCGGCTACGAGACGATCACCTACCACCTGTACAAGAACCTGCTCTGAAAGCCGCTCCGGAACCGGCTGTGCGGTCGGGCTGCGGGGCCGGGCTGTGGGGTCCGGCTGTGGATCACTGCTCCCGCTCGGCCAGCAGCCGGTCCGCGATCTCCGTCACCCGCTCGCGCAGGCCCTCCTGGCTCTTGCCGCCGTCGAGGCGTTCGCCCCCGATGACGTAGGTCGGGGTGCCCGTCACGCCGATGGCCTGCCCCTCGGCCTGGTCGGCGTCGACGATCAGGATGTGCCGGCCGTCGACCAGCGCGGTGTCGAACTCCTCCGCGTCCAGGCCCAGTTCACGGGCCACCTCGACCAGGAACGGCTCGCCCTTGCGGTCCAGCTCCTCGACCCGGCCGAGGACCGCCTCGACGTACTCCCAGCCCTTGCCCTGCTCCAGCGCCTCCTCGGCGGCCTGCGCGGCGGCGAAGGCGTGCTTGTTCTTCTCCAGCGGGAAGTGCCGCAGCCGCAGCTCCAGCCGGTCGCCGTACCGGGCGCGCAGGGCGCGGAGGTCGTCCAGGGCGCTGCGGCAGTCGGGACACTGGAGATCGCACCAGACGTCGAGGACCGGGGCGTCGGTGGGCGCGGGGGAGTCGTTCATGGCGACCAGTCTTCCAGGCCGGGCTCCGTCGACCCAATCGTGACGCTGGGCGGCGGCCGGTGGCCGGCTGTGATCACCGTTCGTACCTGGGGTGGAGACGACCCGGAGGGGACCCCGAGATGCCCCTGATTGTCAGGCCCGGGCATGGATCGCACGGGCCGGGCGGTGCACGATGGAGGGGGCACGACGCAGCGTGTGTCCGTCGCCCCGCCCGACCGAGCCCGCCAGGAGGACCGGATGATCGCCGAGACAGTCTGTTCCGCCGCGTCCGCGGCCGGCCTGGGCATCGCCGTGGTGACCGCCTACCGCAAGCGGTACCTGTCGGCGGCCCGTATAGCCGCCTACTCACTCGTGCCCGTCGGCCTGGTCATGACGGGAGTGGTCGGCTGGCTCGCCGACACGGCGTTCAGCCCCACCGCCTGGGCGGGCTTCGGGGTGCTCGGCGCGGCCTGGGCCCTGTTCGCGTCATCGCGTGCTGTGGAGCGCCGACGCGGTGGCACCCGCGCCGAGCGCAAGGCGGCCGCCCGGGACACGAAGCGGGACGCCGTCGCTCCTGCCGCCTCGGCACCCTCGCTGGGTCCCGCCACCCGCCCGGCGGCCAAGCCCGCGGGGTCGCCCCGAGGTACCGGGTCGGGTGAGGACTTCAGCGACATCGAGGCCATCCTGAAGAAGCACGGGATATGACCCACCCGCGGCGGCGGGGGCGTGCGGGAGACGGCGGCGCCCCCGTCGCGCGGGCCCGGCGCTGTTCAGACGGGTCGCGGCGGATGCATATGACAGTCACATGAGGCATTGAAACGACACAGTGCGCCTACGGCGTGCGCGGAAGCGTTCACCGGGCGAGCGGAAGCGAACCGGACATCACGGAATTCGGCGAACTCCCGCCCATTCCGGGCGTGTTGATCGCGCAGAGGGTGCCCGCTAGGTCATCATCGCCGCGAGATGCTGGACACGAAACAGAGCGAGGCCGTGCCGCCGAAGGACGAGCCGCGCGGGTGCCTCTTCGCCCTTTCCCAGCCACCGCTGATGATCTTCCTTGCGGTGATCGGGTGTCTGCTCCTCATGGCTGCGCTGCACGACCTGCTGTGGCTGTGAGCCGTACCCGCCCGTCCCGGCGCCACCCGCCGGGACAGGCGTCGGCATCGACGAACCCCGACGACGAACCTGCCGATGAACCCCGACGGCGGACCGGGCCGGCGGCTCGGTGAGATCCGCCTTTCGGGGATCAGCCCGCCGCCTCCTTGCGGCGTGCCCGGTAGGCGGCGACATGCAGCCGGTTTCCGCAGGTCCGGCTGTCGCAGTAGCGGCGCGAGCGGTTGCGGGAGAGGTCGACGAAGGCGCGCCGGCAGTCCGGGGCCTCGCAGCGCCGCAGCCGCTCCTGCTCTCCGGCGACGACGAAGAACGCGAGCGCCATCCCGCAGTCGGCGGCGAGGTGGTCGGCCACCGAGGCGCCGGGCGCGAAATAGTGCACATGCCAGTTGTAGCCGTCGTGGTCCGTGAGCTGGGGCGTGGTGCCCGCGGCCGCGACCAGTTCGTTGATCATCCCGGCGGCGATCCGGGCGTCCGGGGCGGCGAAGATCCCCGCGAACCGGCCGCGGACCTTGCGCACCGCCGACAGGTCGAACTCCGAGAGCACGCCCACATCGCTCATGTCGTGGTTCCGTACGAAAACCTGGAGCGCCGCGACATCGGACAGCCCGTCCGGCGCCGAGTCGTCCTCCGGCGCGGTGTTCACCAGATCCACCACGGCGTCGAGGGAACACCGGGTGTCGTGGGTGATCAGCACGTTTCGCTCCCTGGCCTGAGGGTCGGGCGGGCGCCCGCCGATGGTGGCCGATCGTAGCGACATACGGCTCCGGCGCATCGTGCTCTGCCCCACTCGTCGCTGCCCTGTAGAACGCGCACCGCCCGGCGGGGGTTCCCAGGGCGCACGGACACACCGGCGCCGCCCCCGTGACCGATCACGGTGGCGGCGCCGGTGCTGCCGTATGCGGTTGTCTAGGCCCGAGCCGTCTCCCCGAGTGGACGGCGCCGGGCGGCTTGCAGGGGCGTTGCCCTAGCTCTCCGCCAGAATGTGCGAGAGCTCCTGATCGAGATCGAAGTGCCGGTGTTCCGTGCCGGGCGGCACGGCGGCGTCAGTTCGCTTCAGGAAGGATTCCAGGGCCCGCGCCGGGGCTTCGAGCAGGGCTTCGCCCTCCGGAGAGCTCAGGGCGATGCACACGACGCCCTGACCGTGACTGCGGGACGGCCAGACGCGGACGTCGCCGGTGCCGGTGGGGCGGTGCAGCCCCTCGGCGAGGAGGTCGCGGGCGAACACCCACTCGACGGTCTCCTCGGCTCCGGTGTGGAAGGTGGCGTGCACGGCGTAGGGGTCGGCCGTGTCGTACCGCAGGCCTGCGGGGACAGGCAGGGAGGACTCGCTCGACACAACGAGGCGCAGGTGCAGCTCGCAGCTGACCGTGGTGTTCATAAGCGCCAGGGCCTTTCGCTCAGTGTGCGCTCGGGGATTCGCACGTCGGCGAAATCGACATGCCACCTACGGTGCCGTTGTAAACCCCTCTGAGTGTTTTGCGTGTGTTTACGTAACTCTTCCGGCCGAGAACCTCGGCGCGATCTACGACCATTCCGGTGACCGGAATCGGTCAGGTAGTGTTTGGTCGTATGAATACGGGGAGTAACGAACCGGGCGAGGTCGCCGTGGCCTCGGACGGGAGCGAGGTGGACGGAACGGAGCCGGACGGGGCGCGCGACGAGCGGGGGCTCGGATCGCGGGCGCCCGAGTTCATCAAGGCACGCCGGATGCTGCACCTGAGCTGGCAGGTCGGGGTCTTCGCGGTCGGCCTCGCGGTGGTGGGCGTGGGTATCGTCCTGCTGCCGTTGCCGGGACCGGGCTGGGTGATCATCTTCGGTGGCATGGCGATCTGGGCGACCGAGTTCGTCTGGGCCCAGCTGGTGCTCCGCTGGACGAAACGCAAGGTCACGGAGGCGGCCCAGAAGGCCCTCGACCCCAAGGTGCGCCGCCGCAACATCACGCTGACGGTGATCGGCCTGGTGATCGTGGCCGGCCTGGTCGGGATCTACCTCTCCAAGTTCGGCATAGTGATGCCCTGGAAGATCGAGGAGTGATCCGGCCGACGGCCGAGGGCCCCCGGCGACTGGTCGGGGGCACCCCCTGACATGGGGTAATGTTCTTCCTGCGTCCGGGCGATTAGCTCAGTGGGAGAGCGCTTCGTTCACACCGAAGAGGTCACTGGTTCGAACCCAGTATCGCCCACCCGGAACCGCGGCCCCCCGGCGAGAGAGCAGGTGGGCCGCGGTGGTTTCAGGGCCGGGGAGAGGTGTGGGTGCGGCTCTGGCGGCGCCGCCCACCCCGTGCGGCATGCCTGCGGCCGGCTGGTGTGCGGGCGGTGCGGCTCCGGGCGGGCGTTCTCCGTGCGTGTCCTGTCCATCGCGCGGTCGGGCTGCTGGGCGGTAGTGCTCCAGCGCGGCGTGCTCCCGCCCGGCGGTGCTCCAGCGCGGCGTGCTCCCGCCCGGCGGTGCTCCCGCCCGGCGGTGCTCCCGCGTGGCGGTGCGAAGAGCTGTGCGACGCCCTGACCGCCCTCCGCGGCACCTGTCTGCCTTGCGGCGCGCCCCCGCGTCTGACGGTGCCTCCCCGCGTCTGGCGGCGCCCCCCCCCGCGCCTGACGGCGCCCCCCCGCGCCTGACGGCGCCCCCCCCCGCGTCTGACGGTCGCCCCCGCGTCTGACGGTCGCCCCCGCGCCTGACGGTGCCGGTCGACGCAGGTGAGGTGTGTCGGTCGGTGTCGACGCCGTCGCGCTCCGTCATTCTCCGGGCGATGCGGAGAGGTTCCCGTCCGTCCGTGTGACGCGGACGAACACGGTCGGTGCACGGTCCCTCGCCGGACCGGTCGGAGGCTGATGGCACCAGGTGGGCACCGTCAACGGCGGACGGTGATCTTCAGGGCAAGCCCGCCGGGTCGGGGCATGACAAGTCGCACCGGGGCCGGAGTCGTCGGAGGAGTCGGCCCTGTCGCCCGACCCGGACCCGCACAGTCCCGCGAGCCCGCACCGCGTCCCACCCTCGACTCGCACCCGCACGATCCGTGCGCCCTTCACCGCCTCCCCTTCTCCATGCCGACCGCTCCGAGCCTCCGCGCGGAAGGAGATCCACGGCGCCCACCCACCCCCTCGCGGACCCTGCAGCGCATCCTCGTCCCGGCTCGGCCGCCGGCCTGGTCTCCGGCCCGGTCTCCAACCCCGCCCTCACCCCGGACCGCGCATGGAAGTCAACCCGTAACCCCCGGCCACCGCAGGCCACTTCACGTTCGGCACCCCGACCGCACGCCCCTTACCTGCGACGTCACCCACCCTCCGGTCGCCGCGCCCGCGCCCCGCCGCGCCTCACCGCCACCCCCGGTCACAAGAAATTCCTGTCCGAATCATTGACGCCTCACCGGCCCCTCCGTACCTTGTGCCAGCAAGCGCTTACTTGAAACGATTCATGCAAGCGTCGGCGACGCTGCGGGGAGGGGCCCGACTGTGGGAACGAGCAGGAAAGTGGAGAGGCGGACCGTCCTGAAGGCGGCTGGGGCCTCGGCGGCCGCGCTCGGGCTCGCCGCGACGACCGGGTGTGGCGGCGGAAGCGGTTCCGGGGACGGGACGGTGACGATCCGTTACTCGTGGTGGGGTGCCGAGGAACGCGCCACGAAGATCAACCAGACCATCAAGCTCTTCGAGAAGAAGTACCCGAAGATCAAGGTCAAGACGGACTTCCAGACATATCAATCGTTCTGGGAGAAGTTCCAGACCCAGGCCGCCGGCGGAAATCCCCCGGACGTTTTCCAGAATGCCGTCACCTTTCTTCGGAAGTACGACAAGCGAGGAATTCTCCTCGACCTCAAGTCTCAGGTTCAGGCAGGCAATCTGAGCCTGGATCACTTCCGGGCCGACGTCACGAAGGTCGGCGAGGTCGACGGCAAGCAACTCGGAATCCCCGTCGGTTCCAACACCATGGCGCTCGTCATCGACAGGAAGGTCTTCGAGAAGGCCGGCGTCGAACCGCACGCGGGCTGGACCTGGGACGACTACTTCAAGGCCCTGAAAACCATCCATGACAAGACCGGGGTCGCGGGGGACACCGGCTACTTCGCCATCATGTACCTCTACGACCTCTACCTCCGCCAGAACGGCAAGGCGTTCTACACGGCCGACGGACTCGGCTTCGACAAGACCGACCTGACGGAGTGGTGGACCGACGGCTACAGCCGCGTCAAGGCCGGCATCGTCACGGACCCGAAGGTCGTCGCCCAGGACGCCCCCAAGTCGTCCCTCTCGGCCGGTCACGGCGCCTCCGAGTTCACCTGGGACAACTTCACCGTGCGCTACTCGTCGGAGGGCGACAGCACCTACGGCCTCGCCCCGATCCCGACCATGGACGGCAAGCACACCGGGCAGTACCTCGCCTCCCTGATGCTGAGCGCCTCCGCCCGTACCGCTCACCCCAAGGAGGTCGCGCAGTTCATCGCCTTCATGGTCCACGACCCCGAGGTCGGCAAGATCATGGGCTACGACCGGGGCATCCTCGCGAGCACCGAGCAGTACGCGGCGTTCAAGCCGACCGACGCGGTGAACAAGGAGATCGCGCAGTACGAGGACGACACCGCCAAGGCGGGCGTCCTCGGCACGATCACCCCGCACCCTTCCGGTGCCGACACCATCGAGGCCGCCTTCCTGCGGATCGGCGGCGACCTCGGACAGGGCAAGACGAAGGTCGCGGACGCGGTGAAGCAGTTCTTCACCGAGTCCGAGGCCGCCTTCCAGGCCTGATGGGACGTGCCGTGACGCTCGTCAAGGACTCCCTGCCCGCGGCGCGCGGGACGCGTTCGGCCGCCTCCGCCGCAACGGGGCGGCGGCCGGGCCGCCGGCGCGAGAACCTCGCCGGATACCTCTTCATGTCCCCGTGGATCGCCGGCTTCCTGCTGCTGACCGCGGGCCCGATGGTCGCCTCGCTGTACTTCGCGTTCACCGACTACAACCTCTTCAACACCCCGAAGTGGGTCGGGTTCGACAACTTCACCAAGATGTTCGACGATCCCCGCTGGCAGAAGTCGGTGGAGGTGACCGCGAAGTACGTGGTCATCGGCACCCCGCTGAAGCTGCTGCTCGCCCTCGGGGTGGCCCTGCTCCTCGCCCAGAGCCGGCGGGGCCAGGCCTTCTACCGGGCCGCTTTCTACGCCCCCTCGCTGATCGGCGCGAGCGTCTCCGTCGGCTTCGTCTGGCGGTCGCTGTTCTCCGACGACGCGATCGTGGACCGTACCCAGTCCTTCTTCGGCTGGCACGTCGGCGGCTGGGTCGGCAACGCCGACTGGGTGCTGTACTGCCTGGTCGCGCTGACCGTGTGGCAGTTCGGCGCCCCCATGGTCATCTTCCTTGCGGGCCTGAAGCAGGTGCCGAAGGAGCTGTACGAGGCGGCCGAGATGGACGGCGCCGGGCCGTTCCGGAAGTTCTGGAACGTCACCCTGCCGATGATCTCGCCGGTGCTGTTCTTCAACGTGCTCCTGGAGACCATCCACTCCTTCCAGATATTCGGCTCGGCCTACGTCGTCTCCAACACGTACTGCGGTCCGGCCGACGCCACGCTCGTCTACACCTGTTACCTCTACCAGCAGGGCTTCCAGAACGCCCGGATGGGCTTCGCCGCCGCCATGGCCTGGATGCTGCTGCTCGCCGTCGCCCTGGTGACGGCCGTCCTCTTCTGGTCCCAGAAGAAATGGGTGCACTACGAGGAGGCCGCCCGATGAGTTCTCCCGCTCTCTCCCGGAAGCACACCGGCTCGCTCGCCTGGCACCTCGGGGCCCTGCTGATCCTCGCGGTCATCCTCTACCCGGTGGTCTGGGTGATCGGCGCCTCGTTCAAACCCAGCAAGGACATCATCAACAGCCTCCAGCTGTTGCCGTCCCACCCGATCCTGTCCAACTTCAAGGGCCTCGCCGACGGCATCGCGGACATCTCGATCTGGACCTTCTTCCAGAACTCGCTCTTCTACGCGCTCGGCGCCGTCGCCGGCGTGCTGATCTCCTGCTCGCTCACCGCCTACGCCTTCGCCCGGATCCGCTTCGCCGGCCGCAATCTGCTCTTCTCCCTGATGATCGGCACCCTGCTGCTGCCGTACCACGTACTGCTGATCCCGCAGTACGTGATGTTCCAGAAACTGGGCTGGATCAACACCTACACCCCCCTGCTGATCGGGAAGTACCTCGCCACCGAGGCCTTCTTCGTCTTCCTGATGGTGCAGTTCATGCGGAACCTGCCCCGGGAACTGGACGAGGCGGCCCGGCTCGACGGCTGCGGGCACTTCCGCATCTACTGGTCGATCGTGCTGCCGCTGTGCCGGCCCGCCCTGATCACCAGCGCGATCTTCACCTTCATCAACGCCTGGAACGACTTCATGGGCCCGCTGATCTACCTCAACGAGCCCGGCAAGTACACGGTCTCCCTGGGCCTGATGATGTTCCGCGACTCCGACGGCGTGGCCGCCAACTACGGCGGGATGATCGCCATGTCCCTGGTCGCGCTGCTGCCCGTGCTGCTGTTCTTCCTCGCCTTCCAGCGCTATCTGATCGACGGAATGGCGACCTCCGGACTGAAGGGCTGAGGCCGTGACCGACGACGTACGGGTGAAGTCCACCGCCTTCTCCGACCGTTTCGGCGTCTTCGCCGAGTGTCTGCTCACCGGCGTGTGGATCGCCGTCGCGTCCCTGGGGGTCGTCACCTACCCGGCCGCCTTCGCCGCCGGAGCCCGGCACCTGCGCCGCCGTACCGGCCAGGTGGGCGGCGGCTGGCGGGAGTTCGTCGAGGACTTCCGGATCGCCCTGCGCGGCGGCCGGCTGGTCGGGCTCGCCGGGTGGGGTGCGGTCGCCGTCGCCTGGGTGGACGTCCAGGCCGTGCGGGCCGGGCTGCCGGGCGGCCCGTTCGTCGGGGCCGTCGGCCTGTTCGCGGTGATCGGCCTCGCCGTCGCGGGGCTGCGCGCGGCGGCCGTCTGGGCGCCCGGCGACCGCTGGCGCACCCTGCTCGCGGCGGCCGGCCGGCGTACCGTCCTCGACCCCGGCGGATCCTTCCTGCTCGTCGGGGGAGCGGTCCTGGTGGTCTGTTCCGCCCTGCTCATCGCGCCGCTGGCGGTGCCCGTGCTGGGCGCCGTCGCGGCGGCGGCCGTCGCCGTGGAGGAGCGCCACCGGCGCCGCCGCTGACCGGCCTCGCACCAGGGGCGGCGCCTCCGGCGTCGCACCTCTCTCTGTCATGCCCCTGACCAACCTGCCTCTGACCACCCCGCACGCGTACGGAAAGGAAAGGCGGACCATGTCTCCCATCCCCCGCAGGTCCCTTCTCAAGGCGGCCGCCGTCGCCGGTGCCGCAGCCCAGTTCAGCTGGGCGCTGGGCGCCAAGGACGCGCAGGCCGCGCCCGGAGCCGAGGCCGCCGACGCGGACCCGGTGACCCTGGACTGGCTGGAGGACGGCGGCCTCGGCGCCGCGCCCGGCTCGACCGTCGGGGTGCCCTGGCCGATGGGCGCGTTCCAGGAGGACCAGACCTTCGCGCTGACGGACGAGGACGGCAAGGACGTACCCGTCCAGTCCTGGCCGATCGCCTACTGGCCGGACGGCTCCCTCAAGTGGACCGCCCACGCGGTGAGTTCCGGCAGCGGCACGCTCACGCTCGCGGCGGGCGACGCGGTGGCGCCCGACCAGAAGGTCACCGTCTCCACGGGCGGCGGGACCATCGACGTGTCCACCGGCGTGATCTCCGTGAAGATCGGCAAGAACGGCTCGACGCTCGTCAAGTCGGTCACCCGCGGCTCGACGGAGATCGCCAGGAACGGGCGGCTCGTCCTCATCCGCCAGCCCGAGATCGAGGACGAGGACCAGGGCGCGGTCAGGACCGAGCGCTTCGACGGCGCCATCGACGCGGTGACCGTCGAACAGGACGGGCCGGTCCGCGCGGTCGTCCGGATCGACGGCAAGCACCGCAAGGGCGGCCGGAGCTGGCTGCCGTTCTCGATCCGCCTCTACTTCTACGCGGGCGCCGACTCCTTCCGGATGGTCCACACGATCACGTACGACGGCACCCAGGAGCCGGGCAGGGCGAGCGGTGACTTCATCCGCGGGCTGGGCGTGCGCTTCAGCGTGCCGATGCGCGACGAGGCGTACGACCGGCACATCCGCATCGGCGGTGAGGGAACGGGCCTGCTGCGGGAGGCCGTCCAGGGCGTCACCGGGCTGCGCCGCGACCCGGGCGCGGCCGTCCAGGCGGCCCAGTACGCGGGGGAGAAGCTGGCCGACCCGTCCACCTGGGACCAGCGGGTGACGACCCGGTTGCAGTACATCCCGCACTGGGGCGACTACACCCTCGCCCAGCTCTCCGCCGACGGCTTCACCCTGCGCAAGCGCACGAAGAAGGGGTACGGCTGGATCGCGGCCGGCGGCGGCAGACGGGCCTCCGGTTTCGGTTACGTCGGTGGCGCGAGCGGCGGATTCTCCTTCGGTCTCAGGGACTTCTGGGAGAAGTTCCCCGCCCAGCTGGACATCCGGGACGCCCACACCGACGAGGCCGAGGTCACCCTCTGGCTCTGGTCGCCCGAGGCCCAGCCGATGGACCTGCGCTTCTACCACGACGGCATGGGGCAGGACACGTACGCCGAGCAGCTCCAAGGTCTTGAGATCACCTACGAGGACTACGAGCCGGAGTTCGGCACCCCCTACGGCATCGCCCGCACCTCCGAACTCCTCTTCTGGGCCAACGAGTCGACGCCGACGCCGCAGACGCTGGCCGACCAGGTCGACGCCGTCCGGGTACTGCCCCAGCTCACCGCCCCGCCCAGGCAGCTCATCCAGGCCAAGGTCTTCGGCCCCGGCCTCTACTCCGAACCCGACCGCTCCACCGCCGCCAAGGCGAAGATCGAGGATCACCTCGACTTCCTCTTCACCTACTACAAGGACCAGGTGGAGCAACGCCGTTGGTACGGCTTCTGGGACTACGGCGACTTCATGCACAGCTACGACACCGTGCGCCACCAGTGGCGGTACGACGTCGGCGGGTACGCCTGGGACAACTCCGAGCTCTCGCCCGACCTGTGGCTCTGGTATGCGTACCTCAGAAGCGGCCGCGCGGACATCTTCCGGTTCGCGGAGGCGCTCACCCGGCACACCGGCGAGGTCGACGTCTACCACCTCGGCCAGTGGGCCGGTCTCGGCACCCGGCACGGCATCCAGCACTTCGCGGACAGCGCCAAACAGCAGCGCATCTCCAACACCACCTACCGGCGCTTCTACTACTTCCTCACCGCCGACGAACGCGTCGGCGACCTCATGGCGGCCAACGTCGACTCCGACGAGACCTTCCTCGTCCTCGATCCGATCCGCAAGATCCGTACCGACCCCTACACCCCCGACCGGCACGCCCTCTCCGTCGGGTTCGGCACCGACTGGAGCGGTCTGGTCTCGGCCTGGCTCACCGAGTGGGAACGCAAGGGCCCCAAGTGGGAGAAGGCCAAGGCGCGGGTCCTGTCGACCATGGAGGGCATCGCCGCCCAGCCCAACGGATTCGTCCAGGGCAGCGGCCTGTACGACCTCGACACCGGCAAGTTCGCCACCGCCGCCACCCCGGTGGTCTCCGTGTCCCACCTCTCGGCGGTCTTCGGCCTCAACGAACTCTGCGCCGAACTCATCTACCTGACCGACATGCCGGAGTTCAACGAGGTGTACTTCGACTACTGCCGCTACTTCAACGCCACCAAGGCCGAACAGGCGGCACGCTACGGCGCCAACTTCGGCACCCTGCTGCTCTTCCAGGGCCACTCCCGGCTAGACGCCTACGCCGCCGTGCAGACCGGCGACGAGACGCTCGCCAAGCGCGCGTGGACGAAGTTCTACAGCTCCGACGGCTATACGGAGTCCTCGCCGTGGAAGACCGAGCCGCTCTCCGGCCCGGTCGCGCTGGTGGCGGGCAGCGAGGCGAGCTGGGTGTCCTCCAACGACACCGCGCTGTACGGGCTCGCGGCCATCGAGAACCTCGCCCTGCTGGGCGACAGGATGCCGTCGTAGCAGGTGAGAGGGGGAGCGCCGTCGCACGGGCGGCGGCGCTCGCACCCATGAGTGTGGTCCCGGTCACTCCGTACGGCATGAGTACGCGTACTCAGATCGATCCGGTGGGCAGACTCCGCCCATGGACTGGACCCACTACCGCTTCCGCAGCCTGTGGCCGTTGCCCGCCGAGTGCGCCGCCGTCTACCAGGCCCTCGAGCGGGTCGAGGAGTACCCGCGCTGGTGGCCGCAGGTGCGTGCGGTCAGCCGACTGAACGACACCACCGGCATCATCACCATCCGCTCGGTCCTGCCGTACGACATGACGTTCACCGCACGCGAGACCCGGCGCGACCCGGCCGCCGGGGTGCTGGAGATCGCGATGAGCGGTGACATCGAGGGCTGGTCCCGCTGGACGGTCACCGCCGACGGCACCGGAACCCTGGCCCGCTACGACCAGGTCGTCGACGTCAGCAAGCCGCTGCTGCGCCGACTTGCGGTCCCCGGGCGGCCGTTCTTCCGTGCCAACCACCGGCTGATGATGCGGGCGGGGCGGCGCGGACTGCTCGGGCACCTGCAAGCGGTTTGAACGAAACCCGCCGGTCCCTGTATCGTTCACTGCGTTCCCGGGCGATTAGCTCAGTGGGAGAGCGCTTCGTTCACACCGAAGAGGTCACTGGTTCGAACCCAGTATCGCCCACCACCGGGAAGGCCGGTCCGCCTGTGCGGACCGGCCTTTTTGCGTGTGATCCGGCTGAATGGCGCCGGCTCGACCCCCGGTGCTCGGTGCCCGTGGACGGGCCCGGCGTCGTCGGGGCCTGTCGTGTGGGCATGCCGGGGTCGGGCGGCGGAGGTACGGTCGGGGGACGGGAGGGATGCGGACCGCTCAGCCGACGAACAGGCCGGTGTCCGAGACACGCCCGGGAGGACCCATGGCTCAGCAAGCGAACATCGCCGCGCAGACCGCCTTCGGAGAGGCCGTCGTCTCCGGCAACCTCGACGCCCTCGACGAGATCGTCGCCTCCCACTCGGTCGACCATGATCCCGCCCCGGGACAGGGGCCGGGGCCCGAGGGGTACAAGGGCATGTTCGGCGAGTTGCGAGAGGCGTTCCCCGACTTGAACGTCCAGGTGGAGCATCTGCTGGCCACCGACGACGAGTTGGCCTTCGCGTACGTCATCTCCGGGACGCATCTGGGACCGCTCATGGGGCGACCGGCGACCGGCAGGAAGGTGAGCTACCGAGGCATGCAGATCAGCCGCTTCGACAGCGACGGCAAGCTCGTCGAACGCTGGGGCAGCAGCGACGAACTCGGCATGCTGCGGCAACTCGGCCTCGCCGCGCTATGAGGCCGTGAAGTGAAGCCGTGAAGTGAGGCCGTGAAGTGGCGGGGGGGCCGGGGGTGGGGGGCCCCCCCCCGGAGGGGGGCGGCGGGCGGTGCCGGCC
>NZ_JBHXSK010000014.1:176126-226814 GCF_042716195.1 Streptomyces sp. NPDC058683 | reverse complement strand
GCGCCTGAGGGTCGTAAACCAGTCAGGTCGGTGAAAGATCGGGTCCACGAACGGGGGACGACGCGGGGATGACGCGACACCGGACCGGCGGTCGATCCGGTTCACGTCGGTGAACGCGCGACCGGTCAGTGGATGATGCCGGTGCGCAGGGCGACGGCGACCATGCCGGCGCGGTCGCCCGTGCCGAGCTTGCGGGCGATGCGGGCGAGGTGGCTCTTGACGGTGAGGGCGGACAGGCCCATCGAGACGCCGATCGCCTTGTTCGACTGGCCCTCCGCGACCAGCCGGAGCACCTCGACCTCACGGCCGGAGAGCTCGCGGTAGCCACCCGGGTGGTTCGGGGCACCCGGGGGGCGACGGTGCATACGGGCGGCGGCGGAACCGATGGGGGCGGCGCCCGGTCGGGTGGGGAGCCCGATGTTGGTGCGGGTGCCGGTGACGACGTAGCCCTTGACCCCGCCGGCCAGGGCGTTGCGCACGGCGCCGATGTCGTCGGCGGCGGACAGGGCCAGGCCGTTGGGCCAGCCCGCGGCGCGGGTCTCCGACAGGAGGGTCAGGCCGGAGCCGTCGGGGAGGTGGACGTCGGCGACGCAGATGTCGCGGGGGTTGCCGATGCGGGGACGAGCCTCCGCGATGGACGAGGCCTCGATGACATCGCGCACGCCGAGCGCCCACAGGTGGCGGGTGACGGTGGAGCGGACGCGCGGGTCGGCCACGACCACCATGGCGGTGGGCTTGTTCGGGCGGTAGGCGACCAGGCTTGCGGGCTGCTCAAGGAGAACGGACACCAGGCCTCCTGGGGTGGGGGACGGGGGCCGGCTTGTGGGGAAGAAGCCGGGACGAACCGTGCTTTCAAGGTCACAGTCGTCTTCGGCATCAAACCCGTTCGCCTTTAGAGAATGATCACGATCTGGTGAGTAACAATACGTGCAATTCGGACACGCGATCGATCATCCGAAGATCGAATCGGTTCGGGCCGTTGCTGTACGGGACAGAAAGTGGCCGTATCGACAAAGAGATGGTCAACGAAGGGTGAGTCGACGGGACTCGGGTAGACGGATCCTCCGTCAATGTCGGACATGACGGAAATGGCGGAGTGAGGTGGCTAGCGCGCCTGCGGGTCGCGGCGCTGCGGCAGCGTGACCACCGAGGCGTCGCCCGGGGCGGCCGGCGGCAGTCCCGCGACCTGCGCCAGCAGGTCGCACCAGGAAGCGAGGTGCGCCGCGGTGTCCGGGACCCCGGCGCGGCCCTCCCGGGGCGTCCAGGAGGCCCGGATCTCGATCTGCGAGGCGGCGGGGCGCTCGGACAGCCCGCCGAAGTAGTGCGAGCTCGCCCGGGTGACGGTCCCGCTCGGCTCCCCGTACGACAGGCCGCGCGCCTGGAGGGCACCGGTGAGCCACGACCAGCAGACGTCCGGCAGCAGCGGATCGGCCGCCATCTCCGGCTCCAGCTCCGCACGCACCAGCGTGACCAGCCGGAACGTCCCACGCCAGGCGTCGTGCCCGGCCGGGTCGTGCAGCAGCACCAGACGGCCGTCGGCGAGGTCCTGCTCGCCGTCGACCACCGCCGCCTCCACGGCGTACGCGAACGGGGCCAGACGCTGCGGTGCGGGCGTCGGCTCCACCTCGACCTGCGGCCGCAGCCGTGCGCCGCGCAGCGCGTCGACCGCGGCCCGGAAGGCCGGTGGCGTCGTACTCCCCGTATGCCCTTCGCCCTCCTCGGTGCCCTTCCCCTCGCCCATCCCGCCAGCGCCGTCCGACAGTCGTCCCTGAGCCGCAGCCATGCGGGGAAGAGTAAGGGGAACGACGCCTTCGCGCAGGGAGAGACACCACCTAAGGCCGCACCCGAGGCCCCGCACGGGCCGTGGCCGAGCCGCGTTCGGGGGCGTGCGAGACTTGCCGTCGTGAGTGCGAATGGAAGCCCCGCGGGCCAGCAGCCGACAGCGACGTACGACAGTGCCTTCCTGAAGGCGTGCAGGCGTGAACCCGTGCCGCACACCCCCGTGTGGTTCATGCGCCAGGCCGGCCGTTCGCTGCCGGAGTACCACAAGGTGCGCGAGGGCATCCCGATGCTGGAGTCGTGCACGCGGCCCGAGCTGGTCACCGAGATCACACTCCAGCCCGTCCGCCGGCACAACGTGGACGCGGCCGTCTACTACAGCGACATCGTCGTCCCGCTCAAGGCCATCGGCGTCGACCTCGACATCAAGCCCGGCGTCGGCCCGGTCGTCGGGCACCCGATCCGCACCCGCGCCGACCTCGCCCAGCTCCGTGACCTCACCCCCGAGGACGTCTCCTACGTCACCGAGGCGATCGGCCTGCTCACCGCCGAGCTCGGCTCGACCCCGCTGATCGGCTTCGCAGGCGCCCCGTTCACCCTCGCGAGCTACCTCGTCGAGGGCGGCCCCTCGCGCACGTTCGAGAACGCCAAGGCGATGATGTACGGCGACCCGGAACTCTGGGCCGACCTGCTCGACCGCCTCGCCGACATCACGGCCGCGTTCCTCAAGGTGCAGATCGAGGCCGGCGCCTCCGCCGTCCAGCTCTTCGACTCCTGGGCCGGAGCGCTGGCCCCCGCCGACTACCGGCGCTCGGCGCTGCCCGCCTCCGCGAAGGTCTTGGAGGCCGTCGCCGGTTACGGCGTCCCGCGCATCCACTTCGGGGTCGGCACCGGCGAACTGCTGAACCTCATGGGCGAGGCCGGCGCGGACGTCGTCGGTGTCGACTACCGGGTCCCGCTCGACGAGGCCGCCCGCCGCGTCGGCCCCGGCAAGGCGCTCCAGGGCAACCTCGACCCGGCCGTCCTGTTCGCCGGCAAGGACGCGGTGGAGACCAAGGCGCGTGAGGTGCTCGACGCGGCCGCCGGACTCGAAGGCCATGTCTTCAACCTCGGCCACGGCGTGATGCCGTCCACCGACCCGGACGCCCTGACCCGTCTGACCGAGTACGTCCACACCGAGAGCGCCCGCTAGGGAACTCCTTCCCGCCGCCCCTGTTGCCGCCGTTCCGATGACGTGGCCCCGTCCCCGGCCGCATAATCTTCGCGAACGGGGGAGGGGGCACCGTGGCGGGGGAGCCGACGGGGGAGTCAGGGGACCACGAGTCCTGGCTGGTCCGCGTCCAGGGCGACGACGGGCGGCCGGCCGGATACGGCTTCCTGTTCACCCGGGACCTCGTGCTGACCTGCGCCCATGTGGTGACCGACGCACTGGGCGTCAGCAGATTCAGTGAGAACGGCCCGCGGGGCCCGTTGTCCGTGGTGCGGCACGGAACCCAGGAGCCTGTGCCCGCCCAGGTGATGCCCGGTGGCTGGGTGCCGCTTCGGGACTCCTCCGGCGACTTCGCGATGCTGAGTCTGGACGACACCCAGCTCCTCCCTTCGCCCAGGGCCGACAGGGCCCGGATCGCCGGCCGGGTCCGGTTGATCACCCCGGACGCGGAGCTGCCCGCCGTCGTCGCGGCACTTCCCGGGCCGAACGAGCCGGACGGCTGGGGGCTGCTGACCTTCGAGGGGGCGACACCGCGACCGGGCAGCGGCGGCAGCCCGGTGGTCGACGGCAAGGGCGCCGTGGTCGGTCTCCTCACCGACGTCGAGGCCACCACCCGCACGGCACGCCATGTCGGCCGCTTCCTGCCCCTGTCGGCGGTCCTGGAGCGGATTCTCGTCCCGAGCCCCCACGCCTCGGGTACGGAACGTCCGCCGGATGCCGGACTCACCCTCCGCGAGCGCGGCGAGCTGGTGGAGGCCCTGCTGGCCGTACCCGTGATGCACGACCGGTCGGCGTTCGCGCTGCTCGCCCGGGAACTGCGGCACGAGGTCCCCGGAGTCGGCCTGGTGTCGGGTACCACGACCCGGCTCAGAGCCCTGGACCTGTTAGGACAGTTCAGCCGCCGCCCGGAGGACCTGCGCCGGCTGGTCGAGGTCCTGCGGGTGTTCGACCCGGGCAGCTCGGAGGTGGAGGCGTTCGGGACTCTGGTGGACAAGGTCGCGGCGCCGTCGCTGCTGCTCGCCCACGAGCGCCGGACACTGCAGGGGCTCCTCGCGCGGCCGGAGCTGGACGGCGGTGTCGCTCTGCTGGAGCGGGTGCGGGACCTGGAGAACCGTGGTGCCCCGCCCGGCCGTTCGCCCGCCCTGCTGGAGTTCGTCTCGCAGCTGGCCGACTCGGTGCCCGGGGCGGCCGGTGCGGGACTGGACACCTGGCAGCGGTCGGTGGCAGCCCGGCTGGGAACGGCACGGCCGCCGGAACGGACGACAGAGCCGCCGGTCCTCGTCATCAGGGTGGACCCCCTCATGTGGGACCCGCGCACCTACGGGGTGACGACGTCGGTCCGTGCGGCGGACGGCACCACGATGCTGGGGACCGACGACCGGGTTCCGCACCAGGAACTGATGACCGCCATTGTGGGAGCGCTGCGCACGGTCGAGCGACACGAGCGGGCCACCCCCGGCGACTCGGCCGGACAGGTCGAGTTCGTGCTGCCGTACCAGCTGCTGTACCTCCCGGTGGACGAACTGGACACGGGTGACGGTGTCGTACCGCGTCCGCTGGGCACGCACCGCACCGTCGTCGTACGGGCCGCCGAACTGGAGGAGCGCGTCGACCTGCACGGGCGTTGGCACGCGCGGTGGCGGCAGCTGAAGGAGACCCCTCCCGCACGGCGCGAACCGCACTGGGTGGACGGCGTCGACGGCCGGGCCCTGCTGCTGGACGCCTCCGGACTGACGTTCCGTCCCTCGGGGGACGCGGTCGCGGCCTGCCTCCTGCAAGGGGTACCGGTACTGATCTGGTCGCGCGACGCGTCGCCCGCGGCGCAGGAGGCGCTGACGGCACTGGCCCGCAGGGTGCCACTGGAAGAGATCCCGGAGGCGGTGCGGTCCTGGCGGGACCGCCAGCACAGGACCGGTACCGGCGAGAAGGTGCGTCTGCTCTTCGCCGACCCGGAGCGGCCGCTGCCGAAGGACGAACCGCTCGTCTCCCCCGACAGCGGGTGATGACCGGTGAACCCGAGCAAGCTCCTGCGCGCGCTGCACCCCTTCGAGAGCACTCCGCACCTCACTCTGAACCTGGTGCTGGACCGGGCGCCCTCGATGAAGCTGTGGACCCGGGCCGTCGACGACCTGCAGGAAGCGCTGGGCCAGGCACCGTTCCAACACCTCCGGGTCCAGGAGGCGGACACCTCCGCGCCGGGCGAGCTGTCGCCCGGGGACACCGGTGCACCCCTGCCCGGGGGGCAGGTCGTACTGCTGGTCAGCAACTGTGTGGAGGACGCCTGGCAGGACGGCCGTGTGGCCGGGCTGCTCGACCACTTGTGCCGGACCGGCGCGACCGCCGTACTCCAGCCGTTGCCTCCGTCGCTGCGGTACCGCGTGGGCGTCCCCCTCGCCCCGTTCCGGTGGCGAGCGGCCCGCCCCGCCACGCCCACCGCCTGGCTGACGTGCGAACTTCAGCCGGGCAGCCTGGAGAAGGCGGCCGGGCTCCACGCGCCGGGCGCCGTTCCCGTACTGGGCCTGGAGGACAGCCGGTCCATCGAGGCCTGGGCACACCTCGTGGCCGCCCCCACGACCGACTGGTACGAGGGCGAGGGGATACCCACCCCGGGTCCCGGCACCTCGGACGGCTTCGCCGCCCCCGTTCGGCAGACCGAACCGGCCGCCCTCGTCCAGACACTTGAGGATGTCGCCGGTCCCGCGGCGGTCCGGCTCGCCGCTCTGCTGACGGTCGCCCCGCTCGTCACCCTCGACCTGCTGTACGCCACCCAGCGCCGCCTGCTGCCGGAGGCGGACGAGGCCGTCCCGGAGGTCTTCCACAGCGGTCTGCTGGTCCGTGCGCCGGACCGTGACCGGGACGTCGACGGACAGTACGCGTTCGTTCTGCTCGACGGGGCGGCGGAGCTGCTCGCCGACGGGCTGACCCGGTCCGAAACGCTTCGCTCCGGGGATCTGGCCATGAGGTTGCTGCCGTCGGGCGTCTCGGCCCGGAACATCCGCCGGGACGCGGGGTCCGCTCCGCACTGGGAGCCCGTCGGGCCTGCGGAATCCACCAGCCGCGTCGGCCCCGAGCTGCGGGCCTCCTCCGCGCTGCCCGCCCGCAACTCCCGCTTCGTCGGCCGCAAGGAACTGCTGGGCGACATCAACGAGACCCTGCACCGCTCCGGCGGCGGGCTGTGCGTGCTGCACGGCATGGCCGGCATCGGCAAGACCCAGGCCGCGCTGGAATACGCTCACCGCCACCGCGGCGACTACGACTTCGTCTGGTGGTGCGAGGCCCGCGACGCCCGGAGTCTGACCCTCTCCCTGGCCCGGCTCGGCGACGAACTGTCCGTCCCGCCGGGACGCGGCGGCCTCGCGCCGGTGGACGGCGTCCTCGACCGGCTGCGCTCCGGGCGTGTGCACCGCGGCTGGCTGCTCGTCCTGGACAACGCCGACCCGCCGACCGAGCTCACCCCACTGCTGCCACTCGGTGCCGGTCACATCCTGATCACCACCCGCCATTTCAGCTGGACCGAGGTGACGGCGAACGCGCTGCGCGTGGACCGGCTGAGCCATGAGGAGAGCCTCGCCCTGCTGCGTGCCCGAGCACCCCGGCTCAACGACGAGCAGGGGTCCGCGGTCGCCGGGCGTGCCGGCGGTCTGCCGCCATTGCTCATCCAGTTGGGCCGCTCCCTCTCCCAGGGCCCCCTCGATGTGACCGAGCACCTCGACGACTTCGACGAACTCTGCGCCAGTCTGTTGCTGTACTACGACCTCGCCGACTACGACGTGAAGCTCGCGGCCGTGTGGCGGCAGGCTGTGGCGGGGCTCGCCGCCGCGGACCCCGCCGCCGCCGAGCTGCTGAGGGTGCTCAGCTGCGTCGGCACCGGCAGCGTCTCGTACGGCCTGCTGTCCGCCGCGACCAAGACGAGGCCTTCCGACGGCAGTGGTGGTGTGCTTCGCAACAAGGTTGCCCTCCATCTGGCCCTGCTGCGGCTGTCCGTCGAGGATCTGGCCACCGTCGAAGAAAAGGCCGGACGGGTCGAGGTGCACCCAGCCCTGCAGATGGTGATGCGACGTGTGGTGATGGGGCCCAACGAGCGGCGGGCGGCCGAGGAGGCCGCGCTCGGTCTGCTCTCGGCGGCGCTGCCCGACGATCCCGCCACGCCCGACGGCCGCGTCCGGATGACCGAGATCGCCCGGCGCCTGGACCTGCCCGCAGCCCTGCGTGCGGGGCCCGAAGCCACGTGCGGCCTGGTCATTGCCGTGATCGAGCACCATGCGGCTGTTGGTGACACCAGGGCCGCCGGTGGGCTGGCCCGTGCCGCGCTCGACCGCTGGAGCAGCCACTTCGGCGCCGACAACCCGATCATCACCCTCCTGAGCGCCCACGCCGACACGCCGCCCCGGGATCCCTGAACCACCACGCACGACCGAAGGAGCCGCCATGCGTCCGCTGACCGACAACCCCATCTCCGACTTCGCCGACGACGCCTTCCACTTCGAGCCCTACGTGGACGTACTGCACAGCGCCGTCGAACAGGCGACGCCACTGCCGCTCACCGTCGGGGTGTTCGGCTCCTGGGGCACCGGCAAGTCCAGCTTCCTGCGGCTGTGGCAGCGGCGGCTGGAGGACCGGCAGGTACGCACCATCTGGTTCAACCCCTGGAAGTACGACCGCAAGGTCGAGGTGTGGGCGGCGCTGCTGCACACCATCCTGGCCGAGATGGAGGACGAGGAGGGGCTGAAGGAGAAGGCCCTGCGGCTCGCCAAGGCCGCCACCTGGCTCTCGGTACGCGCCGGACTCGGCACGGCCGCCTCGGTGGCCACCGGCGGGGTGATCAAGGGCGGAGACGTCGACTCCCTGCTCACCGAACTGTCCAGGGGCGACGCCGAGCAGTACCGCCAGATCAACCGGTTCGAGAACGACTTCCGGGACGCCGTGAAGGAGTTCGTGGGCGCCGAAGGACGGCTGGTGGTCTTCGTGGACGACCTGGACCGCTGCGCCCCGGACTCGGCGATGACCGTGCTGGAGTCGCTCAAGCTGTTCCTCGGCGAGTCGCAGTGCGTGTTCGTCCTCGCCCTGGACCTGGACGTGCTGGCCGCGGTCGCCACCTACAAGTTCGGCGAAGCGTTCAAGAAGGCGCCCGCCGAAGTGGTGTCCGGACTGGCCTACCTGGACAAGATCGTCCAGCTGCCGTTCTTCCTCCCGGACGTCGGATTCGACACCCTGCGCACGGCCTTCGCACCGTGGGTCCACCGGCACGTCGACGACCACGCCTTCTGGACGTTGCTCCAGCGCGGCCTGGGCGCGAACCCGCGGCGGCTGAAGCGGTTCGTGAACATCTTCAACATGGCGATGGAGGTGAGCATCGCCCAGTCCGGCGGTACCGTCCCGCCCCGGGTGTTCCACCTGCAACTGGCGGCTCTCCTGGTGATCCGCAGCCGGCACCGTGAGTTCTTCCACGTCCTGGCGGCCGACCCTGCTTCCTGGGACGGCCTGGCGGCCTACTTCCGGCGCATGCGGGACGCGGCCGACTCCCGCGAGCGCGACCGGTACCGGAGCGACCTGCCCGATGAACTGGCGCCTTTCCGCGGCGACCGGGTCCTTGAGGGGCTGCTCGCCGCGGGCGGGGCCGGGGAAGTGCCGGCGCCCTCCGCCGAGACGGTCCGCTCGATGATCAGCACCCTGCGGGCCACAGCGGGCCCCGACGACCTCGGCTCGACGGACGACTGAGGTGCCCTCGCCGGCCGGCGTGCCGGGCCGGTCTCACTACGTGTGCCGGGGCCGGGCCCGCCTGCCGAAGAGCAGGCCGCGCGGTTCCGGCGGTGGGGGTGTGCCCGGCTTGAGCGGCCAGGCGAGCAGCATGCCCGCGAGGAAGCCGACGATGTGCGCCGCGTACGCCACCGTGCCGGCGTCTGAGACGCCCTCGCCGGAGGAGTACACGGCCTGGAGCACGAACCAGAAGCCCAGCACCAGCCAGGCCGGCAGCCGCAGCGGCAGGAAGACCAGGAACGGCACCAGCACCCACACCCTGGCCTTCGGGTAGAGGACGAGATAGGCGCCCAGGACGCCGGCGATCGCGCCGGACGCGCCGATCAGCGGGTCCGCCGAGGTGTCGTTGAGGAGCGCGAAGCCGTAGCCGGCCGCGTAGCCGCAGACGACGTAGAAGAGGAAGTACCGGATGTGGCCCATCCGGTCCTCGACGTTGTTGCCGAAGATCAGCAGGAACAGCATGTTGCCCAGCAGGTGCAGCCAACTGCCGTGCAGGAACATCGCCGTGAAGACGGACAGCACCGGCGACTTGTCGTAGGAGGGCGGGCCGACGACACAGCCGGGGCCGCTCTGGCCGATGCCCACGGCGCCGGTCGGGACCAGCCCCGGCAGCTGATGGTGGATCAGCTCTCTGGGAACCGCCGCGTAGTGGTCCGTGAAGGCCTGCAGATGGCACAGCTGTGCCAGATCGCTGCCGCCGGCCACGGAGCCGGCTATGCCGGGGGTGAACAGGAACACGAGGACGTTCGCGGCGATCAGCGCGTACGTCACGTACGGCGTGCGACGCACCGGGTTCACGTCATGAACGGGGATGACCACAGCTGACTAGTGCCCAGGGCGGGGGCGCCCGAAGCGCGGAGCGGCTCGGTGAACGTCGGCGCGCGCGGGTGCGTATGTCCTTGCGACCGAATGAGCTTCAGGTGATGTTCCAGGCGACGTGAGGACCAGGCGATGAACGAGCGGGTTGCTTCTCAGGGGTTCCCTCCCATGCAGGCCATGCCCGACGGTGAGGCGGAGATCTCCCTTGTGGTGCGGCTTCCCTGGGAGGACGTGGCGCGGCTCGGCCAGGAGGCGGGGCGGCTGGCGGCGCAGATGCAGCGGCCGGTGACGCTGGACGAGGCGGTCAGCAACCGGCTGCGGTCGACGCGGCCGGCGGCGGCGCATGCGCGGCCGGGGACCGAGCAGCCGGCTGCCGCGGCCGCGCCGGGTGGTGCGGGGGTTACTTCGTTGCCGAGGATCAGTGGGACGGCTTGATCGTCGTCGCGGGGCGCGGGTGTGCTGTGGCTGGTCGCGCGGTTCCCCGCGCCCCTGGGTGAGTGACCGCGACCTCTTTCAAGAAGTTCCCTTGCGTACCTTGGACACTGCCTTTCTCGCCGCCACCAGTACGGGGTCCCACACCGGTGAGAACGGGGGTGCGTAGCCCAGGTCCAGGGCTGTCATCTGGTCCACCGTCATCTCTGCCGTCAGGGCCACCGCCGCGATGTCGACCCGCTTGCCCGCGCCCTCACGCCCCACGATCTGTACGCCGAGGAGGCGGCCCGTGCGGCGTTCCGCGAGCATCTTGACCGTCATCAGGCTCGCGCCGGGGTAGTAGCCGGCGCGGCTCGTGGACTCGATGGTGACCGCCTCGAACTGGAGGCCCGCCCGCCGGGCGTCCTTCTCGCGCAGGCCGGTGCGGGCGATCTCCAGGTCGCAGACCTTGCTCACCGCCGTGCCGACGACACCCGGGAACGTGGCGTAATCGCCCCCCACGTTGCTGCCGATGACCTGGCCGTGCTTGTTGGCGTGGGTGCCCAGCGGGATGTACTGCTCCTGGCCCGAGACCAGGTTCAGGACCTCCACGCAGTCGCCGCCCGCCCAGATGTCCTGGTGGCCGCGGACCCGCATCGCCAGGTCGGTCAGCAGGCCGCCGTGCTCGCCGACGGGCAGGCCCGCCGCCTGGGCGAGGCTCGTCTCCGGGCGCACGCCGATGCCCAGGATCACCACGTCCGCCGGGTACTCGCCGTCCTCCGTGGCCACCGCGCGGACGCCGCCGTCCTGGCCGGTGAGCACCTTGGTGACCTCGGCGTCATTGACCATGGTGATACCGAGGCCCTCCATCGCCTCGTGCACCAGGCGGCCCATGTCCGGGTCGAGCGTGGACATGGGCTCGCTGCCGCGGTTGACGACCGTCACCTCGTAGCCCCGGTTGATCATCGCCTCGGCCATCTCCACGCCGATGTATCCGGCGCCGACGACCACGGCGCGCCGGCCACGCGTGCGTGCCAGCGTGTCGAGCAGGGCCTGGCCGTCGTCGAGGGTCTGCACACCGTGCACCCCCGGCGCGTCCGCGCCCGGCATGTCGGGGCGGATCGGGCGGGCGCCGGTCCCGATGACGAGCTTGTCGTACGACGTCCAGGACTCGGCGCCGGAATCGACGTCACGCGCGCGTACCCGCTTCCCGGCCACGTCGATCTCCGTGACCTCCGTGCGCATCCGCAGATCGATCTCCCGCGACCGGTGCTCCTCGGGCGTACGGGCGATCAGATGGTCCCGCTCCGCCACGTCACCGCCGACCCAGTACGGGATGCCGCACGCCGAGTAGGAGCTGAAGTGGCCGCGCTCGAAGGCCACGATCTCCAGCTCGTCCGGTCCCCGCAGCCGGCGTGCCTGGGACGCCGCGGACATACCCGCGGCGTCCCCGCCGATCACCACCAGTCGTTCCCGTCCACCGCTCATGTCCATGCGAACACGCTACGGGGCGGGGGAATTTCGGGCGTGCTCAGGCCTCCCCACCGGGCGTACGGCGCCGGCGGACGATTCGCCACCACAGGAACGCGACCAGGGCTGCCAGCGCCGCGAACGGCAGGGCCGCCCCCAGCGCCAGGGCGATCCAGCGCAGCATGGTGACGAAGACGTGCCAGCCGCCCGCCAGCGCGTCCACGAACCCGGGAGTGTCGTCCTTCGCTGCCTTCTTCACCGGCGTCTCGGTGAGCGACAGCGTGATGGTGGCCAGGCTGGTGCGGTCCTTCAGGGACGCCTGCTGGGCGAGCAGCGCCTCCAGGTCGGCCTCCCGGCTGCTCAACTCCCCTTCCAGGGTGACCACGTCACTGAGCTTGGTGGCCCGGTCCATCAGTTCGCGGACCCGGGCCACGCTGGCCCGCTGCGACTTGATGCGGCTGTCCACGTCCACCACCTGGTCGGTGACGTCCTGGGCCTTCGCGGTGCGGTCGAGCAGCTTGCCCGCTCCCTGGAGGTCGGTGAGCACCTCGTCGTACTTCTCGGTGGGGACCCGGAGGACCACGCGGGTCCGCTCGTGGCCCTGGGAGCCGCGGGTGGTGGTCTCGTTGCCGACATAGCCTCCGGCGTTCTCGGTCGTGGTGCGGGCCTCGTCGAGGGCCTTGGGCACGTCATTGACCTGCACGGTCAGGGAGGCGGTGCGGATGATGTGGTTCACCGTGAGCGTGGGGGCCTTGTCGGTGCCCCTGCCGCTGCTCTCCTTGGCGCCTGCCGAGCCCGCCGCGTCCTGGGTCGTGCCGCCCAGGTCGGCCTTGGAGTCGCTGGTGGACCCGCCGGAGTCGTCACCGGCGCCGCAGCCGGTGAGGACGAGCGCGCAGGCGAGCAGCAGGCCGGCGAGGACGGGTCGTACGGGATGACGCATGGTTCCCCCCGATGGTCGTGACTACTGACGCTCCTTCGACGCAGGGGCGGTGCGGGACGTTTGAGCGCGACGGTCCCGATGCGGTCACGGTCCGGACGCGCGCAGGTCACCGGGCCCGGACGGGAGTGTCAGTGGGGTCTGAGAGAGTGGGGGTCATGAGCGCAACGGGTACGGGCACGGGGCAGCACGTCGTGGTCATCGGCGCCGGGATCGCCGGGCTGGCCGCGGCCCACCGGCTGCTGGAGCGCGGCGCGCGCGTGACCGTGCTGGAGGCCTCGGAGAGAGTCGGCGGCAAGCTGCTGCCCGGCGAGATCGCGGGTGTGCGGGTCGACCTGGGCGCCGAGTCGATGCTGGCCCGCCGGCCCGAGGCGGTCGCCCTCGCGCGCGAGGTGGGGCTGGACGGCCGGCTGCAGCCGCCGGCCACCGCCTCGGCCTCGATCTGGACCCGGGGTGCCCTGCGTCCCATGCCCAAGGGCCACGTCATGGGTGTCCCCGGCACCGCCGCCGCCCTGTCCGGTGTGCTGTCGGAGGAGGGCCTCGCGCGTATCGAGCGCGACGCCGACCTGCCCCGCACCGAGGTCGGCGACGACGTGGCGGTGGGGGAGTACGTGGCCGGGCGGCTCGGCCGGGAGGTCGTCGACCGGCTGGTCGAACCGCTGCTCGGCGGGGTCTACGCGGGCGACGCGTACCGCATCTCGATGCGCTCGGCGGTCCCGCAGCTCTACCAGGCCGCCAGGACGCACGACTCGCTGACCGAGGCCGTCCGCGAGATCCAGGCCAAGGCGGCCGCCAACCAGCAGACGGGCCCGGTGTTCATGGGCATCGAGGGCGGCGTCGGCACCCTGCCGCTCGCGGTGGCCGCCTCGGTGCGGGCGCGCGGGGGCGAGATCGTCACCGGGGCACCCGTGACCGAACTGCGCAGGGTGGGACCGGGCACGACGCGGGACTTCGACCACGACGACTCACCGGCCGGCGGATCCGGCCCGTCGCGGGCGGGCGCCGGGGCGGCGGATCACGGTGACCGCGCGGCGGGCCGCGGCGGCCACCACACCGGGTGGCGGGTCGTCGCCGGTGACCGGGTGCGGTACGCGGACGCCGTGATCGTCGCCGTCCCGGCCCCCGTCGCCGCCGCCCTGCTGCGTGCCGAAGCGCCCGCCGCCGCGGCCGGACTGGCCGCCGTCGAGTACGCCTCGATGGCCCTGATCACCCTCGCCTACCGCCGTGCCGACCTCGCCCTCCCCGAGGGCAGCGGCTTCCTGGTGCCGCCCGTCGACGGCCGCACCATCAAGGCCTCCACCTTCGCCTCCCAGAAGTGGGGCTGGATCGCCGACGAGGACCCGGACGTCGTCGTGCTGCGCACCTCGGTCGGCCGGTACGGCGAGACGGAGGTGCTGGGCCGCGCGGACGGCGACCTCGTCGACGTCTCCCGGCAGGATCTGCGCGCCGCCACCGGCCTGGCCGCGGACCCCGTCGCCACCCGTGTCACCCGCTGGACCGACGGCCTGCCCCAGTACCCCGTCGGCCACCACGCGCGCGTGGCCCGCGTCCGCGAGCACGTCGCCGGGCTCCCGGGCCTGGCGGTCTGCGGGGCCCAGTACGACGGGGTGGGCATCCCCGCCTGCATCGCGAGCGCGTACGCGGCGGTCGACCAGCTGGGCGGTGACCTGGCGGCGGTGCGGGAGCTCACCGCCCACCCGGTGCAGAGCCTGCACGGCGGAGCGGGAGAATAAGGACCATGAGTGACGACGCCCCCACCACCGCCCCCGAGCGGATCCCGAACAAGGGCAAGCTGGCCAAGGACCTCAACGAGGTCATCCGGTACACCCTGTGGTCGGTCTTCAAGCTGACGGACGTGCTGCCCGAGGACCGCGCCGGCTACGCCGACGAGGTCCAGGAGCTGTTCGACCAGCTCGCCGCCAAGGACGTGACCGTGCGCGGCACCTACGACCTCTCCGGTCTGCGCGCCGACGCCGACCTGATGATCTGGTGGCACGCCGAGGACAGCGACCGGCTCCAGGAGGCGTACAACCTCTTCCGACGCACGAAGCTGGGCCGTGCCCTCACGCCGGTCTGGTCGAACATGGCGCTGCACCGCCCCGCCGAGTTCAACCGCTCGCACATCCCGGCCTTCCTCGCCGACGAGACGCCGCGCAACTACGTCAGCGTGTACCCGTTCGTGCGCTCGTACGACTGGTACCTGCTGCCCGACGAGGACCGCCGCCGGATGCTCGCCGACCACGGCAAGATGGCCCGCGGCTACCCGGACGTGCGCGCCAACACGGTCGCCTCGTTCTCGCTCGGCGACTACGAGTGGATCCTGGCCTTCGAGGCCGACGAGCTGCACCGCATCGTCGACCTCATGCGTCATCTGCGTGCCTCCGAGGCCCGGATGCACGTCCGTGAGGAGGTCCCCTTCTACACGGGCCGCCGCAAGGACGTCGCGGAGCTGGTCGCGGGCCTCGCCTGACGACGCTCAGCGCTGGCCGGCCTTGCCCTTCAGGGAGTCCCGCAGCTTCTTCTGCTGGGCGTGGCCGGCCGGCTTCGGCTCCGGGTGCCCCGTGCAGGACGCCCGCCGGTCCGGGAGCCGGCCCTCCAGCAGGTAGGCCTCCAGGTAGCCGTTGACGCACTTGTTGGGGCCGCCGCCGATGCCGTGGGTGCCCGCGTCCCGCTCGGTCACCAGCACCGAGTCGGCCAGCCGCCGGTTCATCTCCAACGCGCCCGCGTAGGGCGTGGCCGCGTCCCGCTCCGCCTGCAGGATCAGCGTCGGCGGCAGCTCACCGGGACCCGTCCGGACGTCGAGGGCCTTCTGCCGGGGCACCGGCCAGTAGGCGCACGGCAGGTTCATGAAGGCGTTGTCCCAGGTCTCGAACGGCGCCACCCGCGCCAGCCGGGTGTTGTCCCGGTCCCAGGTCCTGAAGTCCGTCGGCCAGGCCGCGTCGTTGCACTCGACGGCCGTGTAGACCGCGTTGCCGTTCTCCGCCGCGGCGGCCGTCGCGGGCGTCGGCGCCGCCAGCTTGACCAACGGCTTCGCGTCGCCCTTCAGGAACTTCGACAGCGCCTCCGCGCGGCTCGGCCAGTAGTCGTCGTAGTACCCGGCCGACAGGAACGCGCCCTGCAACTGCCCCGGCCCGACCTTCCCGCCGGCCGCCTTCTTGGCCAGCCGCTTGCTCGCCCGGTCGTAACTCGCCTGCACCTTCGCGGCCGTGTCACCGAGCCCGTACACGTTGTCGTGCCGGGCGATCCACTCGCGGTAGTCCGCCCAGCGGCTCTCGAACGCGGCCGACTGGTCCAGGTTGGAGCGGTACCAGATCTGTGCCGGGTCCGGGTTCACCGCCGAGTCCAGCACCATCCGCCGTACGTGCGAGGGGAACAGGGTGGCGTACAGCGCGCCGAAGTAGGTGCCGTAGGAGGCGCCCATGAAGGTCAGCCGGTTCTCGCCGAGCGCGGCGCGCAGCACGTCCAGGTCACGCGCGTTGTTGAGCGAGGTGAAGTACCTCAGCCTGCTCCCGGACCGCTTGAGACAGCCGCGCGCGTACGCCTTCGCCTCCGCGACCCGCGCCTTCTTGTACGCCGCCGACGGGTGCGCCGGTGACGGGGAGGGCGCCTTGAAGAACCGCTTGGGGTCCACACAGGACAGCGGCGCCGAACGGTCCACCCCGCGCGGGGCGTAGCCGACCAGGTCGTAGGCGGCGGCGAGGCGCTTCCACTCGGGCAGTACGCCGACCATCGGGAAGGCCATGCCGGAGGCACCGGGGCCGCCCGGGTTGTAGACCAGGGTGCCCTGCCGGGGCACCTTGCGCTTGCTGTTGTGCGGGTCCTTGTGGGTGGCGCGTACCCGGCTGACGGTCAGTCTGATCTGCTTGCCGTCCGGACGCGTGTAGTCCAGTGGGACGCTCAGCGTGCCGCACTGGAAGGAGCTCGGGAAGTCCAGGCCCGCGGCGCACTTGCCGAAGTCGATGCCCTCCGCGCGCGCCCGCGCGGCGGCCACGGCGGTACCGCGCAGTTCGGTGGTCGCCGCGTCCGGGACGCGGGGGGCGCTCCCGGCCGGGGCGGCGGCCAGGGTGGTCAGGATCAGGGACCCGGCTGCCGAATACAGGGCGGGGGCTCTCATGGCGTATCCCTTTCGGTGCGGTCGCTGCGTGGCGCGGCAGTAACGGCACCGCAGCGACTGCACGGCAGCAATAAAAGGGATATTTCGACCGGTTGTCGGCGAAGGCAAGCACCATCGGCGGGTGTCGGCGCCAATGCCCCTATACGCCCCCGCTCACTCCCGCGGGAGCTGGTCCCGGTGTGCGAAGGCCGCACGCAGCTCCGGTTCACCGATCGCGCGGATACCGCGGACGGCGACGGAGGCGAGCATCGAGTGGTCGTCGGCCGCCCGGTTCGCCCGCCGGTGCAGCACGCCCAGCAGTCGCTGCCCGGCCGGGGAGGCCCAGCGCGCGTACGGGTGCACCTCGACCCGGGCGATGGCCAGGCAGCTCAACGTCAGGGTGAGGGGCAGCGCGAACCACATGGCGACCAGGTCGCGGGGCATCTCGGTCGGGGCGGGCAGCACGAGGGCGACCGCCCCCAGGCCGAACACGGCGAGTGCGGCGGCCCGGACCTGACGCACGCCCGACGCGACCGTCGTACGCGCCGCCACGTCCGGCACCGCGAGCCCGGCCCGCACCAGCCCCTCGCCGAGACTGCGCACGGCGTCCGCGCCGGCCGCCGCCGAGCGCACCGGCGCTATCCGCGACTGCCCCTCCGGCCCGATGGCACCTATCACCGAGCGCTCCATCTCGTCCCGCGCACGCGGGTCCACGACGGTCGCCCAGCCGGTGTGGGCCAGCAGCAGCCGCTGTTCGCGGGCCATGGACACCAGGGTCAGATCGGCGACCCGCGCGGGTCCGCCGGACAGGAAAGCGGCCTCGTACAGCGTCAGATCGTGACCTCGGCCGGTGTCCGTGCCGGTGGCCGCGGTGCGTACGGCGGCCAGGCACAGCCGAGTGCAGGCGGTGCCGGCGACGGCCCAGGCCAGGAGCAGGAGAAGGACCCAGAACATGACGCGTTTCTATGCCAGGGGCTTGGGAAACGCCATGCCCTGTTCATATTCCGGACCGAGTGTTGTCGGTATGTGACGTTCCGCTTCCCGTGCAGGTCAGGGGCTGTGGGGAGGCGGGGGACTGGAGGCGGCGGGCGGCAGCGGGTACGTCGAGGCCGACGGCGGTGCCGGTGCCGGCGACGGTACGACCGGGATCGCGTCGCTCGGCGCGAAGACCGGCGGCGAGGCGGCGGGGGAGGGGGTGACCGCCAACTGCTGCGCGAGGGCGGCGAAGTCGACGTACCCCGTGGCCTCCAGGACCTTGATGTGGTCCAGGACGGTGGTGTTGGCGTCGTCGGCGAGATCGCGGACCAGGGTGTTCTGGGTGCCGGCGCGGACCTGGGCGACGACGGAGAAGACCCGGCCGTGGGCCAACCGCGCGATGTTCGCGAACTGCCGGTCGAAGTCCTGCCCCTGCGCCTCGGTGAGCGTGGCGAGCCACTGTTGCTGCTGGGCGTTGGGCTGGTTGGGAATCGGCACGCCGAGCTGGGCGGCGACGCTGCGGACGTGCGCGTCCAGGGCGGCGTGACCGTCGACGAGGTGCCGGCCGGCGGTCCGTACGGCCTGGGTGGTGCCCTTCTGCTCCGCCATCTCCCCGGCCGGCAGCTCCCAGAGCCCGGCGAGCCGCACCTTGACGACGAAGTCCCGGTCCAGGGCGGACAGCGGACCGTAGCGGGTCGACACGGTCTGGGCGCTCAGCACGTTCACCGCGCCGGTCGGATCCGAGCGGTCGGCGTACGACCAGATCGGGAACACCAGGGCGGCGAGGGTCGCCGCGAGACAGGCGATGATCAGTCCGGTACCGGTGAATATGCCTCGGCCTTGGACGGGGGGTCGGGAACGCGCGCGCATGATGCCTCCTGCACCGCACGGTGGGGCTTCGCCGTACGGGGTTGGCATATTACCGAGGGGGTGAAAATGGTCGTTCGGCCGCGGGCCGGTGGGGGCTGGTCGCGCCCACGCGGCGGAGCCGCATGTCGATACAGCCCCGCGCCCCTTACAGGGCGCTGTTCAGCCGTGTCCTACAGAGCCACGGGGAGCTACATAGCTGCGGGCAGGCGTGCCTCCCCCAGTGCCTTAAGGGCCTGGGAGGTGCCCCCAGGCGGCACGGGTGGGCGATGGGGGTCCCCCCGCTCGAGCGAAGCCGAGAGTGGGGGAGGCACCCTGCCAACGCCGGTAAGTGACACCCCCCGGCCCTCACCCTCCTAGCCTCGCCGCAGCAACGCCCTTCGGCGGGGCGTCGTGCCCGCTCGGTCCCGCCACCATTTCTCCAGTCGGCGCTGGGAGGTCCTGTCACCCGCCCCGCCGTCGCTCAGCAACCGCTCCGCGAAGTCCAGGGCGTCCCGCCGGTAACCCCCGGTCATCGGCCGTTCCTGCGCGTACGCCAGAAAGGCCGGCCGGTACGCCTCGCCCAGGATCTCCGGCAGCTCCGGGGCCACCTTCGCCACCACGTCCGCCCGTTTCGAGGCCAGTGCCCGCGCCTGGACCCCCATCCGCACCCGGTCGAACCCCTCCGGCACCGGTGTCCGCGCGACCAGTGAGGACAGCACCGCGGTCTGCGCGAGCCCGACGCGCTGCCGGGTGGCGTCGGTCACCTCGGGTGCGGCCGGCCGCGCCGGGGGAGCGAACCGGCGGCCGGCGACCGCGCCCCCCGCCGCCACCGCCCGGCGGATCGCCGCCAGCTCCTGCTCCAGGTCGGCCGGTTCGGGGAAGTTCTCGTCCCGCTCCAGCAGCACTCCCGGCGGCGTGACCCGGGACGCGAGGTCGGTCAGGACGTCCAGGACCGCCGGGGGCACCGGGTGGGCGTGGCTGTCGTGCCAGACGCCGTCCCGCTCGAAGCCGCCCGCGACATGGACGTAGGCGATGGCCTCGACGGGGAGTTCGGCGAGCGCCTTGGCCGGGTCCTCACCGCGGTTGACGTGGTTGGTGTGCAGGTTCGCCACGTCGATCAGCAGCCGGACCCCGGTGCGGTCGACGAGGTCGTACAGGAACTGCCCCTCGGTCATCTCCTCGCCCGGCCAGCAGATGAGTGCGGCGATGTTCTCGACGGCGAGCGGCACCGGCAGCGCGGCCTGCGCGATGCGGATGTTCTCGCAGAGCACGTCGAGCGCGTCCCGGGTGCGCGGCACGGGGAGCAGATGGCCCGCCTCCAGGAGCGGCGAGGCCGTCAGCGGCCCGCCTCCGCGGACGAACGCGATGTGCTCGGTGACCAGAGGGGAGCCCAGCGCCTCCGCCCGCTCGGCGAGCGCCGTGAGCCGGTCCGCGTCCGGGTGGTCCGCGCCGCCGAGGCCCAGGGAGACACCGTGCGGTACGACCGTCACCCCGCGCTCGCGCAGCCGCCGCAGCGGCTCGGGGAGGTGGCCCGGACAGGTGTTCTCGGCCACGACCTCGACCCAGTCGATGCCGGGCATGCGCTCCACGGCGTCGGCGATCTCCGGCCGCCAGCCGATGCCCGTTCCCAGCCGCTGCAGCGTCATGGTCCGCCCCCCTTCTTGTTCCGAATGACGGGGGTATGGCCCCGGAGCGCGTCCGCGAACCGTGTTGCCTGCCGCTTCAGAGCAACATTTGAGGTTCGGGGCCGCGCTCCGGGGAGCTGTTCGGCTACTGCCGGGCGAGCACGCCGCCCGCCGAGTCCTCCGGGTCGGGGCGCGCGGTGTTCACAGTGCCCGGCGCACCGGGGGAAGGACTGGACGTGGTGCGCACGTCATCACTGGCCTGCGCGGCCGGTGCGGAGGGCACCACCACCCCCGGCGCCGGCACGGCCGGGCCGGTCGGGCTGGCCGTGGTGGCGTTGGCGATCTCGTTGGCGATCGCCTCGAAGTCGACCTTCCCGGTCTTCTCCAGGATCGTGATGTGATCGAGCACCGTCTGGTTGGTGTCCGAGGCCAGCTGTCGTACCAGGCTGTTGCGGGTGGTGTTCCGCACGGTCCCGACCGCCGGGAAGATCTTGCCGTGCGCGGCTCGCAGCAGGTTCACGAACTTGTACTCGTACTCCTCGCCGGTCGCCGCCGACATCTCGTTGAGCCAGCCCTGCTGCTGTTCGTTCGGCACGTTCGGCAACTCAACGCCCAGCTGCGCCGCTACGATCCGGACCCGTCGGTCGAGGTCGGTGTGGCCGACGATCAGATGGTCGCCGGCCTCCTTGATGGCCGCGCTCGGCGCCCGCTGGATGGCCTGCTGCCCGGCCGGCAGCTCCCACAGCCCAGCCAGCCGGACCCGTACGATCAGGTCGCGGTCGGCCGCGGTCAACGGGCCCCACTGGGTCATCACCGTGCCCGCCGCCACGTTCGCCTGGCCGGTGCCGGAGCGGTCGCCGTACGACCACACGGGATAGGCGAGCGCGCCGAGCGTGGTGGCGAGGGCCGCCAGGATCATGGCCGTACCGTTGAAACGCCGCAAGGGGTCCCTCCCCGTGTCGCTGGTTCAGTGACCGGACGTACGGGTGTGACCGAAGCAGTGTTCAAACAAACGGCAAAGTTCGTCAGGGTATTTAAAAAATCCCAGGTCAGCGCAGTGCGGGATGGTCCGCGACGACCGTGCAGGACCCCGGCGCGATCTCGGTGAAACCGGCGTCCCGCACCAACGGCAGCCCGCTGTCCGTCAGTTCACGCCACTCGGCCGGATCGGCGGTCCGCACGGCGAGCGGGAACCCGGCCTCGCGCCACGCCTCCCGCTCCTCCTCCGACAGCGCCCACCAGGCCAGTTGGGCCCCGTGCCCGGCCTGCGCCATCGCCTTGCCCGCGGACATCTCCAGCTCCGGGTTCAGCCACAGCACGGCCCCCGCCCGGTCGGCGCCGACGGGCGGCTCGGGATCGTCCAGCTCGGTCCCGGACACCTGCAACTTCGCCAGTTCCTTGGGCCACCCGTCCAGGGGAACCGGCGGAAACACCCGTACCTCGGCGGACTTCCCCGTGAGGGTGATCCCGGGCAGCTCCCCGGCCCGCCGCCACTCGGCCCCCCGGGCCCGCCGCACGACCTTGCGGATCCGCGCGTCCTCCCAGTCCCGCATCGCCTGAGCCCACTCCCCGTCCCCGAGGGAGCGCGGATCACCGAGCATGGTCAGCACGGCCCGCGCGGCGGTCTCGAGAGCGTCGGTGCGGGCGGGCGGAGCCGCCTTCTCGATCCGCACGACAAGAGGCAGGACGAACTGGGGTGCTTCGTCCCGTGCAGTGGGCTCGGTTCGAAAGGGACTGTCGCCGGGTGACTTGGAATCAACGCTCACGACATCACCCTAAGGGGCGCGGGCCGTGTCGATTTGCGGCTCCGCCGCGTGGGCGCGACCAGCCACATACGACCGGCACCGCGCAGCGATGCGCACCACCCGCTCCCTCCCGGCACGACAATGTCGGCATGCACCGCGATCTTGAACTGGCCCGCGTAGGCCGCCGCTACGGCATACGCGGCCCCTGGGTCTTACGAGGCGTCGACCTCACCATCACCCCCGGCACCCTCACCCGCGTGGAAGGAGCGAACGGCACCGGCAAATCCACCCTGCTCCGCCTGATCGCCGGCATAGACACCCCCACCGAGGGCCGTATCACCGGCCGCCCCCGCACCGCGTACGTGCCCGAGCGCTTCCCCTCGGCCCTGCCCTTCACCCCCTCCGGCTACCTCACCCACCTCGGCACCGTCCACGGCCTCTCCCGCAGGTCGGCCGCCGCCCGCGCAGCGGACTGGCTGGAGCGGTTCGGGGCCGCGGCCTACGCGGCCACGCCCATGGCCCAGCTCTCCAAGGGCACCAGCCAGAAGGTCGCGGTGGCCCAGGCCCTGCTCGCCGATCCCCGGCTGCTCGTCCTCGACGAGGCCTGGACCGGCCTGGACGCCGAGGCCCGCGCGGAGCTGGAGCGGGCCGTCGCCGAGCGGACCGCGGCCGGGGGTGCCGTCGTGTTCGTCGATCACGATCCACGGCGCCTCGCGGGCGCACCCGACGCGACCTACCAGGTCGTCGACGGCACCCTCAAGGCCGCTGCCGCGCAGCTGACTTCACCCGTCGGCCCGCACACCGTCGTCACCGTCCGGGGCCCCGCCGGCGGCCGTCTTCCCGCCGAGGCGACCCGCACGGCGGCCTTCGCCGAGGAACCGGCCCCCGGCACCTACCGTCTTACGGTTCCCGCGTCCCACTCGGACGTGGTGCTGCGTGCCCTCCTCACGGCCCACCCGCCCTGGCACGTGGTCAGCGTCAGCCCCTCGGACGTCCCACCGGACGAGAAAGCGCGCCCATGACCGCACTCCTGCGCTACCAGACCGCACTCCTCCTGCGCTCCCAGCGCTGGCTGCCTCCGGTGATCCTGTACGCCGTGTTCCTGGGCGTGGGGGTGCAGAGCGGTCAGCCGGTGCTGGACTCGCTCGGCTACACGGCCGCCGCCCTGCTGCCGGTGGCCGCCTGGCTGGTACGGATCTGTGTCACCGGCGAACCGCCGGCCGCCCGCGCCTGTGTCACGGCGGCGCGGGGCCCGGCCAGGGCCCATCTGGCCGCCCTGCTCACCGCCCTCGCCGCCGCCGCGCTGCTCGGCACGGCGGCGACCCTGATCGTGATCGTGATCAGCCAGCACGCCACCAACGACCGCCGGCTCGCCGTATCGCCGCTGCGGGCCGGGGCCGCCGGTCTGCTCGCGACCCTCGCCTGCGCGCTGCTCGGCAGTGCCGTCGGCGCGCTCACCAACCGGCCGCTGCTGCGCTCGCCGGGCCGGGCGGTGCCCACGATGCTGCTGGCCGCGCTGCTCGCGGTGGTGGTCGCGGGCTCCCCGGCGCACGCGGCGGTCAGCGGTCTGGTCTCCGGCTCGGAGTCCGGCCGGGTCCCGGTGTCACCCCTGCCGACGGCCGCGGCGGCCCTGCTCACCGCCGCGGCCTTCACCGTGGCCTGTGTCCTCAACGGCCGCCGCTCAACCTGAGCAGGCGCTCCGCTGCGCCTCCTGCCACTCGCACCGGGGGCACATCGTGATGCCCTTGTACGACTCCGGGTACTCGGTCGGCTCCCGGCACAGCACACACTCGGCGTACGGCGGTCCGTCCGCCGTCGGCGGCTTCGCGGCCTCGGAGATCGTGCAGTAGCCCTCGTCGCTCATGTCTCCAGCGTAGGACGGTCAGCGATGACCGGGCGTCTCGCCGATCAGCTCGGACACCTTCACGAACCGGAAGCCCCGCTTGCGCAGCTCCGGTACGACGCTGCGCACCACCCGCTCGGTGGTCGGGGCGGCGCTGCGGGTGCAGTGCATGACGACCACGGAGCCGGGCTTCACCCCGTCCAGCACCTGCTTGGTCACGGCGTCGGCGTCGGTCGCGAACGCGTCGCCGCTCACCACGTCCCACTGCACCGCGGTCACCCCGAGCGCGCCGACCGCGCGCAGCGCCTGCTGGTCGTAGCAGCCGCCGGGGAAACGGAAGTACGGCATCGGATGCGGCACTCCCGCCCTGAGCAGTGCGGCGTAGGCACGCTCCACGTCCGACTTCATGGTCACGGCGGAGACGGTCGGCAGGCCGTAGCAGTCGTCGGTGAACGCGTAGTGGCTGTAGGAGTGGTTGGCGACCTCGAACTGCGGGTCGCGGCCGAGGGAGCGGGCCTGGTCCGGGTACTCGTCGGCCCAGCGGCCGGTCATGAAGACCGTGGCCGGCACCTTCAGCCGGCGCAGGGTCGCGATCAGCGCGGGGTTGTCGAAGTGCTCGCCGGCGGCCGCGCGGGGCCCCTGGTCGGCGGTCATGTCGGCGTCGAAGGTCAGAGCGACGGTCTTGCCCAGGGTGCGCGGACCGTTGGAGAAGACGGGGGCCAGGCCGCCCGGGCCCGCGGGGAGGGTGGGCGGCTTGGCGGCGGGGGCGGGCCGGGCCGGGGCCGGGTGGCCGGTGTGGGGGGCCTGGGCGGTGCCGCAGGCGGCGAGCGCGGCGCCCAGGGCGACGCAGGCGGCGGTCATACCGGTGAGACGGCGTACTGATCGGATCACTCTATGAACGTAGGTCGGATTGTCCGGTTTTTCTGGGTGGCGCGGCGCCGGGGCCGCCGGGGTCACCCGGGCGGCGGCTGTCCGGTCACGGTGCCCTCAGCAGCCGCTCCCGGCACTCCGCCACGTCGCAGTCCGCCTTCGGGTACCGCGGGTCGAACTGCTCCAGGTGCTCCAGGAGAAGGCGGCCGATGGCCCGGTTGCGGTACCACTTGTGGTCGGCCGGGAACCGGAGCAGGTCACGCAGAGCGGGGTCGCTGTCGTCCGTACGCTTCGGGTGGTTCCTCGGCACGGGCACGCCTTTCGCTGGGGTCCGGGTGTCCGGGTTCAGGAAGTTCGGAGAGCCCGGCGAGATCCGGGGGACCGTGCGGGGCGCTGCCGTTCGGCGCGCTCGGCGCGGGCTGCTGGGCCCGCTCCAGGAAGCGCAGCAGCTCCACCGGGAAGGGCAGGACCAGGGTGGAGTTCTTCTCGGCCGCCACCGCCACGATCGTCTGGAGCAGCCGCAGTTGCAGGGCTGTCGGAGTCTTCTCCATCTGCTGGGCGGCCTCGGCCAGCTTCTTCGAGGCCTGGAACTCGGCGTCGGCGTTGATGATCCGGGCCCGGCGCTCCCGGTCGGCCTCGGCCTGGCGGGCCATCGAGCGCTTCATCGTGTCCGGCAGCGACACGTCCTTGATCTCGACCCGGTCCACCTGCACACCCCAGCCCACGGCCGGGCTGTCGATCATCAGCTCCAGTCCCTGGTTGAGCTGCTCGCGGTTGGAGAGCAGGTCGTCCAGGTCGCTCTTGCCGATGATCGACCGCAGCGAGGTCTGGGCCATCTGCGAGACGGCGAACTTGTAGTCCTCGACCTTGACCAGCGCGCTCACCGCGTCGACCACCCGGAAGTAGACGACCGCGTCCACGCGCACGGTGACGTTGTCGCGGGTGATGCCCTCCTGGGCGGGGACCGGCAGCGTGACGATCTGCATGTTGATCTTGTGCAGCCGGTCCGCGAACGGGATCACCAGATTGAAGCCGGGCTGTCGTACGCCACCGGTGACCCGGCCGAGCCGGAACAGCACACCCTGTTCGTACTGCTTGACGACCCGCGCCCCCGCGGCCAGGTACAGCGCGCCGACGCACAGCGCCACCACCACCGCTACCAGCAGCTCCTGAACCATCACGACCCCCAGCCAGAGAGGTCCGGTATGTCTGATGTTGTAACGATATGCCCGACGGACCGTTCGGGGCCATGGTCCGCCGGGGAGCAGGTCCGGGCCGGGCTGCCGAGGGGCGTCGGCAGCCCGGCCCGGGAGCGGCCGCCGGTTCAGACGGCCGTGACTCGGGTGGTCACGGCCGAGGCGGCCGTGACCTTCACCGGTTCGGTGTCGGCGTCGCTGTGCCGCTCGGCCCAGCTCTCCAGCGCGGTCCGGCAGGCGTGGTCGAGATGGTGCAGCCCGGACAGGTCCACCCGGATCGGGCGATCGTGGGGCAGCGCCTCCAGACTGTCGAGGATCTTGGGCAGCCGCAGGAAGGTCGCGTTGCCCGACAGGTGGGCGTCGATCGGGCCCGCGCCCTTGTCGATCACCTCCAGCTTGATGTGCGAGGCCTCCCACGCGGTCTTGACGATGGACAGGGCCAGTCCGATGAGCACGCCCTCGAACATGCTGACCGCGACGATCGACACCGCGGTGACGACCAGGATCAGCGCCTCGCCCCGGTGTTCGCGCCAGAGGACGGCCAGTGCCCGCACGGGGATCAGCTTGGCGCCCGAGTAGACCAGGACTCCGGCGAGCGCCGGGATCGGTATGTAGCCGAGGACGCCCGGCAGCAGCGCCGCGAACAGCAGCAGCCAGACGCCGTGCAGCACCCGGGACGCCTTCGTCCGGGCGCCCGCCTGCACATTGGCCGCGCTGCGCACGATCACCGCGGTCATCGGCAGCGCGCCGAGCACCCCGCAGAGCGCGTTGCCCGCGCCCTGGGCGATCAGCTCCTGGTTGTACTTGGTGCGCGGACCGTTGTGCAGACGGTCCACGGCCGCCGCGCTGAACAGCGACTCGGCGGACGCGATCAGTGTGAACGCGACGATCGTGCCGATCACGCCGAAGCTCGCCAGTTCGCCGAAGGCGCTCAGCGGCGGCGGCTGGACGGAGCCCAGCAGCCCGTGCACCTCGACGGTGGCGACCGGGAGGCTCAGCAGGAACCCGGCCAGGGTGGCGAGGCCGACGGCGGCCAGCGGTCCCGGAACCGTCCGCACCTTCGCCGGGAGGTACTTCCACAGCACCAGGACCGCGACGGTGCCCGCGCCGAGGGCGAGTGAGGCCAGCGCTTTCCCGTCCCCGAGGGCGTCCAGGAACGCCCTCGGCAGACCGGCTATCTTGCCGGGCCCCGACTCGGGGGCCTTGGCGGCGAGCGCCGGATACAGCTGGCCGGCGATCAGGACCAGACCGATTCCGGCCAGCATGCCCTCGACCACCGAGACCGAGATGGCCCGGAAGTAGCGGCCCAGCCGCAGCGCACCCATGGCGATCTGGAGCACGCCGGTGACGAGCACGATCACGCCGAGCACCGGCAGCCCGAACTCCCGCACCGCCTCGAAGACGAGCACGGTCAGTCCGGCGGCCGGCCCCGACACCTGGAGGCTGCTGCCCCGCAGCATTCCGGTGACGAGACCGCCCACGATGCCGGTGACCAGGCCGAGTTCGGCCGGGACACCGGAGGCGACGGCCACGCCCACGCACAGCGGGAGCGCGACCAGGAAGACGACGAGAGAGGCGGTGAAGTCCTGCTTCAGGTAAGGAAACTTGGTCATCGCGACGCTCACAGGGTCTCGAACGCGTCGGTGTCGGCGCGGTGTTCGCGCACGGCACCGGTGTGGACCTCGTAGTACCAGCCGCGCAGGGTCAGTTCGCCCCGCGCCAGCTTCTTGTCGATGAACGGGTAGGAGCGCAGCCGCAGCAGCTGGGCGAGCACATGGCTCTGCACGCCCTCGGCGACGGCCGGGTCCTCCACCGCCCCGGTCGGGCGCGGCTCGGCACGGGCCAGCCAGTCCCGTACGGCGGGTACGGCGGTCAGGTCGTCGCCGCGCACCAGCGCGCCGACGGCGCCGCAGTGCGAGTGCCCGCAGACGACGATGTCGCGGACGCCCAGCACCTCCACGGCGTACTCGATGGTGGCCGCCTCGCTGGTGGGGTGCTCCGAGGCGTACGGGGGGACGATGTTGCCCGCGGTGCGCAGCTCGAAGAGCTCGCCCGGGCGGGCGCCGGTGATCAGGGCCGGGACGACCCGGGAGTCGGAGCAGGTGATGAACAGCACCTGCGGGGACTGGCCTTCGGCGAGTTTGGCGAACTCCTCAGGGCGCTGTCCGAACGTACGGGCGTTGTCGATGAGGGGCTGCATGGCGTGTGGACTCCTCCTGGCGCGCCGGAGCGGCGCGTCGGGCTTGCACGACGGTTGTGGGGGGTGACGAGCCGGGGCAGAACCCGTCGCTCAGCAGCGGAAGATCTGAAGCGCGGCAGGCGAGTGGGCTCTGGACGCTCTTGACGTGCGCTGATGCTTGGCCGCGGGGGCCACGGAGGCGGGTATCGCCTCGGTGTGCCGGGCGGTGGGCGGACGGTCGTCGGCCCAGCCGGCGGTGGCGGTGCGGTGGCGGTCGGCGGTCCGCGGCGGGCTGGTGGGCTCCCCGCAGAGGCCGTGGGCCCGGTGGGTGTGCGAGCCGTCGCGCACCAACGTCGCCGAGAGCGTCGGACCGGGCTGGGCCTTGGCCTCGGCGTGACTGAGTGTGTGCGCGGCTGCGAAGGTTGCCGCGGGCGCGAAGAACTGGACGGCGAGCAGGGCGGCGGCCAGGAGCGAGAACACGGTCCGGGCCGTCGTACCTCGGAACATGAGCCCCCCTCGCGGCAGTTCGCGCCTCTTGTGTGCACCAAGCACAGGTCAATGGTTGGTCAAGAAACACGTTAACCCTGCAAAGTCCTTTGCAGGGTTAACTCGGTGTTGCGAACCGAAGAGAGCGTGAAAAATGCCGGTGGGGTGGCTCGATCGAGCTCTTGACCCGGCGATCTTGATCCAATAGAGGGACCTACTCGGCGGCGACGAGCCCCTTGGCGTCCCGGGCCAGGGCGGTGAGCCGGGATATCGCGCGGAAGTACTTCTTCCGGTAGCCGCCGTTCAGCATCTCCTCGCTGAACAGCTTGTCGAACGGCAGCCCGGAGGCCAGGACCGGGATCTCGCGGTCGTAGAGCCGGTCCGCGAGGACCACCAGCCGCAGCGCGGTCGACTGGTCCGGCACCGGCCGCACATCCGTGAGGCAGACCGCCGTCACGCCGTCGGTCAGCGCGCCGTACCGGCTGGGGTGCACCTTGGCCAGGTGGTCCAGGAGCTGCGGGAAGTCGTCGAGCGAGGCGCCCGGGGTGGCGTACGCCGCCTTGGCCACCTGCTCCTCGGAGAACGGCGCCGGCGCCTCGGGCAGGCCGCGGTGACGGTAGTCCTCGCCGTCGATGCGCAGGGCGCGGAAGCGGGCCGACAGGCCCTGGATCTCGCGCAGGAAGTCGGCCGCCGCGAACCGGCCCTCGCCGAGCTTGCCCGGCAGCGTGTTGGAGGTGGCGGCGAGCGCGACCCCCGCGTCGACCAGCCGGCCCAGCAGCGTCGACACCAGGACCGTGTCGCCGGGGTCGTCCAGCTCGAACTCGTCGATGCACAGCAGGCGGTGGCCGGAGAGGGTCACCACGGTCTGCTGGAAGCCGAGGGCGCCGACCAGGTTGGTCAGCTCCACGAAGGTGCCGAACGCCTTCAGCGCGGGCTCGGCCGGGGTGGCGTGCCAGAGGGAGGCGAGCAGGTGGGTCTTGCCGACGCCGTACCCGCCGTCGAGGTAGACCCCGCGGGGCCCGGCCGGGGCCTTCGGCGCCCTGGCCTTCCCGAAGCCGAAGAATCCGCGCCTGCCGCCGCCCGCCGCGTGCGCGCCCCCGAGACCGGCCGCGAAGCCTTCGAGGACCCGTACGGCCTCGGTCTGGCTCGGCTGGTTCGGGTCCGGCAGGTAGGTGGCGAAGCGGACCGAGTCGAAGCGGGGCGGCGGCACCATCTCGGCGACCAGCCGGTCCGCGGGGACGTGCGGCGAGCGGGCGCACAGGGACAGCGGGGCCGCGTCGGCTATGGGGCTGACCTCGGAAGCGGCGGGAGAAGACGACACGGTCATCCATGGTAGTTGCCGTGCCACACTGCACGACATGCGACGCCTGTTCCCTGTGACCGAAGAGACAGCACCCGGCGCCTCCGGCGGTCCGGCCGAGGGGGAGGGGCCGGCGGGCGCGGCCGGTACCTCCGGCGGGGTGCGGTCCGGGGCGGGGGCCGGTGCCGCCGGCGAGGCGGGCGGTTCCGGTTCTGTCGCGCGGGAGTGGGGTCTCGCCGAGCTCGCGGTCGCCTATGGCTATCCCGTCGGGCGGGGGGTCTGGCTGCGGGCCAACATGGTGTCCACGCTCGACGGCGCCGGTCAGCACGACGGGCGGTCGCAGCCCATCTCCGGCGCGGCCGACATGCGGATCTTCGGCACCCTGCGGGCGCTCGCGGATGTGGTGGTCGTCGGAGCGGAAACGGTACGGCAGGAGGGGTACCGGCCGGCCCGCGCGCGTGCGGAGTTCGCCGGGGCCCGAGCGGCGGCGGGCCAGGGCGCGGCCCCCGTGGTCGCCGTCGTCACCGCGAGCCTGGACCTCGACTTCTCGCTCCCGCTGTTCACCTCGCCCCTCGTCCCCACGCTGATCCTCACCGGCGCGGCGGCCGCCCCCGACCGCGTCGCCGCCGCCGAGCGGGCCGGCGCCCGGGTGGTGGTCGCCGGTGACGGCGCCGGCGTCGACCCCGCGCGCGCGGTGAGCGCCCTCGCCGATCTCGGTCACACCCGGCTGCTCACCGAGGGCGGACCCCGGCTGCTCGGGCAGTTCATCGCCGCCGACGTCCTCGACGAGCTGTGCCTCACGATGTCCCCGATGCTCACGGCAGGGGGAGCGCAGCGCATTTCCGGGGGACCCGGTGTAACCGTACCCAGGCGTTTCGAACTAGTGTCCCTGCTGGAGGAGGCCGGATTCCTGTTCAGTCGCTATCAGCGGTCCTGAATTCGGCGGAATCTACCGTTCCGCTTAGCTTCCGGCGGGCACACTGAATCCGGCAGTACCCGTGCGTTCACGGGGCAGGATGGTTTCCGCAGGGCTGCTAGGCCCCAGGGAGGACAGAGGGTCCGCGTGGCCCTCTCAGGAGAAGAGGCGCCTGGTGTTCACAAGCGTTCTGATGATCGAGAAGGCCCTGACGTCTGCCGACGTGGAGTTCGTCACCACCTTGCACGGGGACGAGCAGGTTTCCTTCCATGTGTTGCTCCAGCCGCGCGGCGACCAGGCGGACCGCCTGCTGCGGGCCATCGACGACATCGCGCTCGGCGAACTGGACGAAGCCGCGCGTGAGCGGGAGACGCCCGAGGGGGACGAGGCGAAGGGGCCGGCCGAACAGGCGCTCGACGTGTCCCTGGCGGCCCTGCGGGCGGCGGGCAGCACGGCGGAGGGGCGGATGGTCGAGGACCACCCGCTGGACGCGCTGAAGACGGTGGTGGAAGAGGTCGGCGCGGACGAGGTGATCGTGCTGACCGATCCGCACTACGTGGAGGAGTTCTTCCACCGGGACTGGGCGTCCCGGGCGCGGCACAAGGTGGGCGTGCCGGTGCTGAAGCTGTTCTCGCACAGTAAGGCGTAGGCGCCCTGCGTGGACGGGGCGGCGCGTCGGCAGGTGCGGGTGCGATGTGGCTGGTCGCGCCCACGCGGCGGAGCCGCATGTCAGACACAGCCCCGCGCCCCTTTCGGGGCGCTGACAGCTTGCGCCCCTTGCAAGGCAGCCGGTGCCCGAGCGCATAGGCTGGGCACGCTTTCGCACGTCACCGTCTCTGGGAGAAACACATGGCACCCGGCCTTCCTTCCGCCATGGAGCGACCGCACTTCATCGGCATCGGCGGCGCCGGGATGTCGGGGATCGCCAAGATCCTCGCCCAGCGCGGTGCCGAGGTGGCCGGGAGCGATGCCAAGGAGTCGGCCACCGTCGAGGCGCTGCGGGCGTTCGGCGTCACCGTGCACATCGGGCACGCGGCGGAGCACCTGGCCGACGACGCCAGCTGCGTCGTCGTGTCGTCGGCGATCCGCGAGGACAACCCCGAGCTGGCGCGCGCGGCCGAGCTGGGCGTCCCCGTGGTGCACCGTTCGGACGCCCTCGCCGCCCTGATGGACGGCGCGCGGCCGATCGCCGTCGCGGGCACCCACGGCAAGACCACGACCACCTCGATGCTGGCCGTCTCGCTGACCGAGCTGGGCCGCGAGCCGTCGTACGCCATCGGCGGCGACCTGGACGCCCCCGGCTCCAACGCCCTGCACGGCGAGGGTGAGATCTTCGTGGCCGAGGCGGACGAATCGGACCGCAGCTTCCACAAGTACGCGCCCGAGGTCGCCATCGTCCTCAACGTGGAGCTCGACCACCACGCCAACTACGCCTCGATGGAAGAGATCTACGAGTCCTTCGAGACCTTCGCCGGCCGGATCGTGCCCGGCGGCACGCTGGTGATCAACGCCGACCACGAGGGCGCGCGCGAGTTGACCCGGCGGCTGGCCGGGAAGGTGCGGACGGTGACCTACGGCGACGCCGCCGACGCCGACGTCCGGGTGCTGTCCGTCGTACCGCAGGGGCTGAAGAGCGAGGTCACCGTCGTGCTGGACGGGGCCGAGCTGACCTTCACGGTCTCCGTGCCCGGCCGGCACTACGCGCACAACGCCGTCGCCGCGCTCGCCGCGGGCGTGGCCCTCGGGGTCCCGGCCGCCGAGCTGGCGACCGCGCTGGCCGCGTACACGGGTGTCAAGCGGCGCCTCCAGCTGAAGGGCGAGGCGGCCGGCGTCCAGGTGATCGACTCCTACGCCCACCACCCCACCGAGATGACCGCCGACCTGGAGGCCATGCGCGCCGCCGCCGGGGACGCCCGGATCCTGGTCGTCTTCCAGCCGCACCTGTTCTCCCGCACCCAGGAGCTGGGCAAGGAGATGGGCGACGCGCTGGCCCTCGCGGACGCGTCCGTGGTCCTGGACATCTACCCGGCCCGCGAGGACCCGATCCCCGGCGTCACCAGCGAGCTGATCATCGAGGCGGCGCGGGCCGCGGGCGCCGACGTCACCGCCGTGCACGACAAGGACGAGGTCCCCGCCGTGGTCGCGGGAATGACGAAGCCCGGTGATCTGGTTCTCACCATGGGCGCGGGCGATGTGACCGACCTGGGCCCGAGGATCCTGGAACGCCTGGCGAAGTGAGGGGCTGAGAGTCATGTCGTACGACGTCGACAAGCCGGACGAGCAGTGGCGGTCGGAGCTGACGCCGGCCGAGTACGCCGTGCTGCGTCAGGCGGCGACCGAGCCGGCCTTCGTCGGTGAGTACACCGACACCAAGACCAAGGGCGTGTACTCCTGTCGCGCCTGCGGTGCGGAGCTGTTCACCTCCACCACGAAGTTCGAGTCCCACTGCGGGTGGCCGTCCTTCTACGACCCGAAGGACACCGACGCGGTCGAGCTGATCGAGGACCGCACGCACGGGATGGTTCGCACCGAGGTGCGGTGTGCGCGGTGCGGCTCGCACCTCGGGCACGTCTTCGAGGGCGAGGGGTACGCGACCCCGACCGACCAGCGGTACTGCATCAACTCGATCTCGCTGCGGCTGACCGCCGACGAGAGCTGAGATCGCGGCAGGTCAGGAGAGCCGGATCGGGCTGGGGAGGAGTCCCCGGGCCGGTGCCGGCCGCCACCGGACGTCTCCGGCCGCGTCACGCACGACGCGGCCGAAGGCCTGGTCCCCGAAGTGGAACGCGAAGGCGTAGGTGCGGGGTGCCAGCAGCTGCTCCAGGAGTGTCCTGCGTGCCTTCAGCACTCCTTCGACGTCCACGTCCGGCCCGGAGGGCCACTCGGGGTGGGTCAGCTGCGCGGGGGTGTGGAAGGCGTCCCCGAGGACGAGGATCCGCCGGCCGCGCGATGCCGAGATCACATACGTGGTGTGCCCGGGGCTGTGGCCCGGGGTGATCAGGGCGGTGACGCCCGGCCACACCTCCTCGCCGTCCTCGAACTGCCGCAGCACGCGGGACATCGGCACCATGAAGCCGTCCCAGGACGGCGCACCCACCTTGATCTCGCCCCGCCAGAACGGGCCCCATTCGGCCGCCGCCACCAGGTAGTCGGCGCGCGGGAACGCCTTGTGCAGCTCCTGGTGCCGGTCCGGGACGAAGCCCACTCCGGTGTGGTCGGTGTGCAGGTGGGTGAAGGCCACGGTGCCCACGGACTCCGGGGCCACCCGGAGCCGCCGCAGGGTCTCCAGCAGGGCGCCCCCGCGGGAGACGCCGAGCGTGGGCGACAGGACGTTGCTTCCGAGGCCCACGTCGATCAGCATTCTGCGCCGCCCGCGTTCGACGAGCACACCACCGGCCGAGGCGGCGATCCGGCCGGAGCGGGTGAGCGCCTCGGGGTGCTCCCGCCAGTAGTCGGCGGGGACGGCCGGGAGGAAGCCCGCCAGGTCCAGCTCCATCGCCGCGTCCACGGCGTAGGTGAGCCTGGTGTCCCCCAACGTGAAGGAACGCACGGCGGACTGGTCGCTCAGCTTGCCGACCCGCGGGCGGGCGGCGAGTGCGGGCGTGGCCGCCACGAGTGGGGCGGAGAGCGCGGCCGTGGTCGCGAGTGCGGTGCGCAGCACCCTGCGGCGGGGGAGGCCGGGGGTATGGGGCATGGCTGAACTCCTGTGGTGGAGGGGGGATTCGGCTTCCCCGGCGATGGCGATGGCGACGGTGGCTGTGGCGGTGGTGCTGGTCAGCCGGTGTTGCGCAGGCCTGCTGCCACGCCGTTGACGGTGAGGAGGAGGGCGCGGGCGAGGAGGGGGTCGGGTTCGGTGCCGGTGGTGGCGGCGTCGCGCTGGCGCTTGAGGAGGGTGACCTGGAGGTAGGAGATGGGGTCGAGGTAGGCGTCGCGGATGCCGAAGGTCTGCTTGAGGACGGGGGTGGCGTCGAGCAGTTCGTTCTCGCCGGTGATCTTGAGGACTTCGGTGACGGTCAGTTCGTGTTCGGCGCGGATGGTGTCGAAGACGTGCTTGAGGTCGTCGGGGACGAGGGTGTCGACGTAGTGCTGGGCGATCCGCAGGTCGGTCTTGGCGAGGGTCATCTCGACGTTGGAGATGAAGTTGCGGAAGAAGTGCCAGTGTTCGTGCATCTCGGCGAGGACGGTGTCCCCTTCGTGCCGCAGGCCGGCTTCGCGCAGGGCTTTGAGGCCGGAGCCGACGCCGAACCAGCCGGGGACGATCTGCCGGGACTGGGTCCAGCCGAACACCCAGGGGATGGCGCGCAGGCCGTCGAGCGAGACGCCCGAACCGGGGCGGCGGGAGGGGCGGGAGCCCAGGTGCAGGTCGGCGAGCTGGTCGACGGGGGTGGAGGCGAGGAAGTACGTCGGCAGGTCGGGGTCCTCGACGAGTTCGCGGTAGGCGGCGTGGGCGGCCTCGGAGACGACGTCCATGGCGGCGTCCCAGCGGGCGAGGGCCTCGTCGGACTGGCGGGGGGCGGTGTGCAGGGCGGAGGCCTGGAGGGTGGCGGCCACCGTCAGTTCCAGGTTCTCGCGGGCCAGGGAGGGGATGAGGTACTTGTCGGAGATGACTTCGCCCTGTTCGGTGACCTTGATCTCGCCTTCGAGGGTGCCCCAGGGCTGGGCGAGGATGGCGTCGTGGGAGGGGCCGCCGCCGCGGCCGACGGTGCCGCCGCGGCCGTGGAAGAGGCGCAGGCGTACGCCGTAGCGGTGGGCGACGTCGCGCAGGCGGCGCTGGGCGCGGTGGATCTCCCACTGGCTGGTGGTGATGCCGCCGAACTTGGAGGAGTCGGAGTAGCCGAGCATGACTTCCTGGACGTCTCCGCGCAGCGCCACCAGGCGCCGGTAGGAGGGGTCGGAGAGCATGTCCTCCAGGATGGTGTCGGCTGCTTTGAGTTCGTCGGTGGTCTCCAGGAGGGGGACGATGCCGACCTTGGCCCAGCCGGCGTGGAGGTCCATCAGGCCGGCCTCGCGGGCCAGGACGGCGGCGGCGAAGACGTCGTCGGCGCCCTGGCACATGGAGATGATGTACGACTCGACGACCTCGGGTCCGAACACCTCCAGGGCCTTCTTCACGGTCTGGAAGACCCCGAGGGTCTTCTCCCCGGCCGCATCCACCGGAGCCTGGGCCGGAGCGAGCAGCCGACGTGACGTCAGTTCCTTGGCCAGGAGCCGCAGTCGGTAGTCCCGGGGCATGTCGGTGTAGCGCCAGGATTCTTCGCCGAGGCGGTCGAAGAGCTGGCCGAGGGCGTGGTGGTGGGCGTCGGCGTGTTCGCGGACGTCCATGGTGGCGAGCTGGAGGCCGAACGCGGCCAGGGTGCGGATCGTGCGGGCGAGGCGGCCGTCGGCGAACAGGCCGCCGCGGTGTTCGCGCAGCGAGGCCTGGATCAGCCGCAGGTCGGCGAGGAGCTCTGCGGTGCCCAGGTAGTCCCGGCCCGGTTCGTGTGGAGTGCCCCTCGTCAACCGGGACTTGGTGTTCTCCAGCTTCTGCCGGATGCAGGTGGCCTTGAGGCGGTAGGGCTCCTCGGCGTTGAGGCGCTTGTAGCGGGGGCTGATCTCCGGGAGCAGCTCCAGGTCGGCGCGCAGGGACTCCAGGAGTTCCTCGGTCGCGCCGGTGTAGCGGATGGAGTTGGAGAGGAAGCCGCGGAGTTCGTCGATCATCTCCAGGGCGTCGTTGATGCCGTGCTCGTGCTGGAGGATGAGGACGTCCCAGGTGACCTGGGGGGTGACGTTGGGGTTACCGTCACGGTCGCCGCCGATCCAGGTGCCGAAGGTGAGCGGGCGGGTGTCGTCGGGGAGCTTGACGCCGACCCGCTCCAGCTCCGCGGTGAGGTCCTCCAGGACATCGCCCACCGCGTCGGCGTGCAGCTCGTCGAGGTAGTAGATGGCGTTGCGGGCCTCGTCGGCCGGCTCCGGGCGCACGACACGCAGCTCGTCGGTCTGCCAGACCAGGTCGATGTTCTCGGCGAGGCGGGTGTCGGTGCGGCGGCGGTCCGACTCGATGACCGGGGTGTCCAGGAGCGCGGCGATACGCCGGAGCTTGTTCAGGACCGAGCGGCGTGCGGCCTCGGTGGGATGGGCCGTGAACACCGGACGGACGTTGAGACGGCCGGCCGCCTGGGCGAGCAACTCGGGCGCCTGGTCCGCTCCTTCGCGTACCACCCGGGCCAGCGCCGACTCCTCGCGTGCTCGTGCCTCCCTCAACTCCCGCCCCCGGTACACCTGCTCGGTGACGTTGGCGAGGTGGAAGTAGGTGGCGAAGGCGCGGGCCAGCTTGGCGGCGGTCTCCAGTTCCGTGCCACGCAGCAGTTCGGCGGCGGCCTCGCCGTCCTCGCGGGTGAGGCGGCGGACCCGCTCGACGAGGTCCAGCAGCTCGGGGCCCTCCTGCCGGACGAGGGTCTCGCCGAGAAGGTCGCCCAGCCGGCGGATGTCGGCGCGCAGGGCGGCGTTCGGGATGCGGGCGTGCATGGGGTACTCCCGGGGTGTGGAGTGGGCGGTCGCCGGTCAGGGCGCCAGCAGCGCCGCGGGGTTGACCGAGGTGACGGCCCGGAACTGATCGGACGTCAACTCTGCTTCGCCGAACCAGCGTCGGCTCGTGGCCAGCCAGCCGGCGGGGTCCGGCTGGTCCGGCTGTCCGAGGTCGGAGCTGAACACCACCCGGGGATGGGCGCGCACCACCTCGGCCAGGTGCCGGGTGTCGCGGTGGCCCAACAGCAGGGTCAGGGCGGTGAGTTCGACGTACAGTCCGGGAACCGGGGCCAGTTGGGCCAGGTCGGCGGGGGTGAGGCCGGACATCGGGTGGGTGGCGTGGGTCAGCAGCAGCCGCGGGAGCTCCAGGCGTACCGCTTCGTCGATCACTCGTAGGGTCTCGTCCCGGTCGCAGTGCCCGGTCGCGAGGACGACGGGCAGATCCCGGGCCGCCCGGAGTACCTCGCGCACCGGCTCGCGGAGCCGGCCGGTGCCGTCCAGGACGCGGTCGGCGCGCCAGTGTTCGGGGTCGAGCCGGGGATGGAACGGCTCCCGGCGCAGCGCCGACCGGTGCCCGGGGCCGATCAGGGTGGGGAGGTGGACGACCAGCCGGGCGGGGCTGTCCGGCCCGTGGGCGTAGACGGCCTGCTCGACGACCCGGGGGCGGACCCCGCCGGCCAGGTCGTTGAGCACGACCGCGCCGGAGACGGGCAGGCCCTCCTGCCGGGCCTCCCAGGCGCTCGCCGCCGTCGACCCCAGATGGCTCTTGATCACCGCCCAGCCGTCGACCTCCGCGTAGGCCCGCCCGGCGCCGGCGGTCGTCAGCCGGCGCCGGTACAGGTCGGGCCCCGCGTGGTAGTGGACGTCCACCACCCGTCGTACCAGGTCATGCATCACGGGACTCGGCGTCGGCGGGGCCCTCCCACGGCCTGGCGTAGCCGAACCGGCGGCGGGCCTCGTCCAGGCGCAGGCCGGTGCCGACCGCCTCGGCGATGGCCGACTCGGTTCCCTCGACGCGTTCCGCGCGGTCCGCGACCTCGGCGGCCCGTTCGGCGGGTACGACCAGGACGCCGTTGTCGTCGGCGACGATCACGTCACCGGGGCGGACGGTGACCGCGCCGATCGTGACCCGCCGTCCGGTGGCGGCGAGTTCCACCCGGTTCTTGCCGCTCACCATCGTGGCGCCGGTGCTGAAGAGGGGGTATCCGGCGGCGCGGATCTCGGCGAGGTCGCGGGCCGAGCCGTGCAGGGCGGTGCCGCGCACCCCGCGGCTCCGGGCCACCGAGGTGAGCAGCGAACCCCAGTTGGTGCAGGTGGTGGAGCCGCCGTTGTCGACCACGACGAAGGAGCCGGCGGGCACGTCGTCCAGGTAGTCGGCCGCGTTGCGGAACCTCTCGTCGGAGCGGTCCACCGGCTGGTAGGTGACGGTGTACGCCAGGCCCGCGGTGCGGGCGCCGGGCACGCGCGCGCTGATCCCGGCGAGCACCCCGGGGATGCCGAGGCTGTCCAGGGCGTCGGAGACGGAGGCGGTGTCGAGCGCGGCCAGCCGGTCCACCACGTCCGCGGGTACGGCGACGGCCACCGACTCGGCAGCCGCGTCCGGCAGTTCGGCGGCCACCGACTCGGCCTCCCCGCCGGGCAGTCCGGCGGCGACGGCCTCGGCGACCTCGCGGGTGCCCGCGTTGCCGCCCAGGTCGTAGGTGACCGTCGTACGGGCGCGGGCCACGGTGCGGACGGCGTCGCGCAGTTCCGCACCGGGTACGGGGAGGCCGAGGTGGTCCAGCATCTGGGCGACGGTGAGCAGCATCGCCATCGGGTTGGCCCGGTCCTGGCCCGCCATGGCGGGAGCGCTGCCGTGCACCGGCTCGAAGTAGCTGCCGTGGTCGCCGATGTTGCCGCTCGGCGCGAGTCCGAGTCCGCCCATGACGCCGGCGCCGAGGTCGGAGAGGATGTCGCCGAACATGTTCTCGGCGACGAGCACACCGAACCGCTCCGGCCTGCGGACCATCCACAGGGCGACGGCGTCGACGTTGAGGATCTCGGTCTCGATGTCCGGGTGGTCCCGGGAGATCAGTTCGAGACGCTCGCGCAGATGGTTGCCGCTCTGCCGCAGCACCATCGGCTTGTCCACGACGGTGAGCCGCCGCCGGCCGTGGGCCTCGGCGTGGGCGAAGCCGAAACGCAGCAGCCGGTCGATGCCGAACCGGGTCTGCAGCCGGAGCGTGACACTGCTCTCGTCGGGGCCGGAGGCCTCGGCGTTGGGGTGCTCGCGCACCGCGTTCCACAGCGCCTCGTCGAGCCCGTGGACGTCGAACCCGGCGTACAGGCCCTCGGTGTTCTCCCGGATGACGGTGAAGTCGAACCGGCCGTGGTCCAGGTCGGTGACCGGGCGGATGTTGGCGTACAGGCCGAGCCGCTGACGCAGTTGGATGACCGGGGAGACGAACTTCCGGCCGGTGCCGCGCAGCGACGGCGTGAGTTCGGCCTCCGCCTCGCGCAGCGGCTTGCTGGTGATGGCGCCCAGCAGGCAGGTGTCGGTCTCCTCCAGGAGCTTCCAGGTCCGCTGGGGGACCGGGTCGCCCTCCTGGCGCCAGCACTCCCAGCCGATCTCCCCGAACCGGAAGTCCAGGGGGAGACCGAGCCGTTCGACGGTGTCCAGGGCGGCGGCGACGACCTCGGGGCCGATGCCGTCACCGGGCAGGACCGCAACGCTTTTCCTCGGAGCCGACTTCATCGGAGTCCCTTCTCCCACAGGTAGGCCTCGATCAACGCGGCCACTTCGGTGGGCTGTTCGGCGTGGGGGCGCATGCCGGCCCCGGGGGCGACGTGCACCCTGTGGTGCGGGGCGGCGGCGGTGTGCCGCTGGGTGACGAGCTGGGAGTGGCTGCCCACGATCTGGAGCAGCGGGCCCGGATGGGCGCGTACGGCGTCGGTGACGTCGATCCCGCACAGCAGCCGCATCCCGGCGGCCAGCCTGCGGCCCGCGGCCGCGTCGGCGTCGGCGTCCGCGATGGCCTCCGCGGTGGCGGCGGTGACATCGGCGCCGGGTGCGCCGAGCGGCAGGACGCGCCGGTTGAGCAGGGCGAGTGCGGCGCCGGGACGGCCGGAGGCGGCCAGGTCCGCGATCCGGGTGAGCCGTTCCTCCAGGACCGGGTCGGTGCGGGCGGGGCCCGAGACGAGCAGCGCGGCCGTGTCGGGTGCGCACTCCGGAAGCAGGGCCTGGGCCACCGCGCCGCCCAGCGCGTTCCCGCAGAGCAGGTCGACGCGGCCGAAGTCCGGCAGCAGCGCGCGCCAGCGGGCGACGAAGGCGGCCATCGAGTCCGCCTCCTCGTCCCACAGGGAGAGCGTGTCCACCACGGTCACCCGGAGCCCGGCGCCGGCCAGGGTCCGGACGACCGGGGCGAAGAACGCCCCCTCGTCCCAGCGCGGTGTGACGGGGGCGAGGACGAGGGCGTGGGGCGCGCCGACGGCGGTCGCCGGTCCGAAGACCCCCGTCGGCACGGCCGGTCCGGCGTGGGTCACCGGACGCCGGAGAGGGTGCGCGCGGTCGCGATGGCCTCGCCGTGCTCGCCGAGCAGGTCCTTGCGGTGTTCCACCGGCAGGTCGTAGCGGCCCAGGACCAGGTCCGGCAGCGGCAGCGAGGGCCTGCCCTCGGGGATGTTGGCGAGCAGCAGGTCGGCCAGCTCCAGGACCGGGGCCAGGTCGAGCCGTGCGGCGGACTCCGGGTCGGTCCGGTCGAGGTGGGCCAGCCACTGTTCGGCGATGAGGTTGCCGGGGCCCTTGCCCATCCCCTGGATCGAGGAGTCCATCCAGGTCGCGCCGGCCGCGGCCGCGCTGATCGCGTTGGCCAGGGCGAGGCCCAGGTTGTTGTGGGCGTGCAGTCCGACCGGACCGCCGGTGACGGACCTGGTCAGGGTGGTCAGGTCGGTCGTGTCGACGGGGGAGAGGCTGCCGTTGGAGTCCGCCAGGTAGACGAACTCGGCGCCCGCGTCGGTGGCGGCGGTCGCCACCTCGACCACGTCCCGGCCCGGCCACTGGCTGATCCGGGCGAAGTTGACGCCGACCGTGAAGCCGGTGTCCTTGGCCTGGCGGATGTAGTCCAGGCCGGTCTCGTAGCCCTTGGCGGGCAGGATGATCCGGACCAGGCGGGCGCCGGCCGCGTACATGGCGGGCAGGTCGGCGCGGGTGATGTTCTTCGGGTGCAGGATCATCGCGACCCGCTCCGGGCCGATCTCCTGGGCCATCGCGGCGATGAACTCGTCGTCGCCGCGGCCGGTCAGCCCGAGGTCGGGTATCGGGACGAGGGAGCCCTTGCGGTAGGCGATCTCGATCCAGTCGAAGCCGGCCTCGACGCTGAGCTTCGCGTGCTTCAGGGCGTACTCGAGCGGGAAGGCGAAGCCGTTGCGATAGCCGCCGTCGCGGAGGGTGACGTCGATGTTGACGATACTCATGGAGTCTCCAGAAGCTGCTGACGTGGGGTGGGGTCAGGCGGTCCGCCGGGCGGCGGCCGCGTGGTGCGCGGCGAGCCGTCCGAAGATGAGCGAGCGCAGGACCGAGGTGGCCGGCGGGTAGGCGTGGTAGAAGAGGCCGGTGGCCTCGCCGGCGGCGTACAGGCCGGGGATGGCGGTGCCGGACGGGGTGACGACACGGGCGTCGAGGTCGGTGCGGACACCGCCGTAGGTGAAGCAGATCGCGGCGGTCACCGGGACGCCGATGAAGGGCGCGGTGTCCAGCGGGGTGGCCCAGTTGGACTTCGGCGGGGTGATGCCGACGGTGTGCTTGCCGTCCAGGCGGGTCGGGTCGAACTCCCCGGGAGCCACGGCCGCGTTGAACTCGGCGACGGTCTTCTCCAGGCCCTCCGCGTCGATCCCGAGCTTCCCGGCGAGCTCCTCCAGGGTGTCCGCCTGCTCCGGCGGCACGTCACTGAGCAGGGAGTTCATGATGCCGGGGATGGCCAGGGTCTTGGCGTCGGCGATCCAGTACGCCTCCTGGTCCTGGTTCTTCCAGATCTCGTACCCGATGTGCTCGAAGGTGTTGTCCCAGGTGTCGCGGCCCTCGTCGAAGAAGCGCTCAAGACGGCCGTTGACGAAGATGCCCGCCGGGAACCCGTAGAGCACCGAGTCCGCCTTCGTCGTACGGCGGTCGACCGGTTCGGCGTGGATGCCGTCGAACTGCCCGGCCGTGTCCGCGCCGAGGTCCAGCGCCATGCGCAGCGCGTCACCGCGGTTGTGGGCGATGCCCGGCGCGATCAGCGGGAGGTCGCAGGCGCGGTCGCCGAGGTAGCGGGTGAGCATCTCGGCGTTGCCCTCGAAGCCGCCGCAGGCGAGGACCACCGCACGGCCGGACAGCCGGCGGGTGCGGCCGTCGGAGCCGCGGACCACGACGCCGTCCACGGAGCCGTCCTCGGCGGTGGTCAGGCGCAGCGCCTCCGTCTCGTAGTGGATCTCGACGCGGGGGTCGCTCTCCAGGGCGGCGCCCAGGTGCTCGACGATGGAGGCGCCGCCGCCGCGGGGGCTGGCCGGCGGCGTCATGGACGGAGTGCCGGCCTCGAAGGTGTGGGGGAGCGGGAAGTCCGCGAAGGCGATCTCGACGCCGTGCTTCTCGACGAAGGCCAGGGTCTCCGGGGCCTCCCGCTCGACGGTGCGGCAGTAGTCGACGTCGGCCAGGCCGCCGGAGACCCGGCCGACGTGCTCGGCCCAGTCCGTGTCCAACCGCCGTTCCTGGTCGATCCGCAGGAAGGCGCCGGTCCAGCGGGTGGCGCCGCCGCGGTCCTTCCTGGCCGCGCGTTCGAGCACCGCTATCCGCACGGGCCGCTCGCGGCCCTCGGTGGCCTCCGCGAAGGACAGCGCGGCGGACAGGCCGGCGGCGCCGAACCCGACGACGACGAGGTCGTACCCGGCGGGCGTGGACGAGGTGGGCATGCTGTCTCCTAGGGGTTTGACGGTGCTGGTGAACTGAAGAACTGAAGAGGGGTCCGGTCAGCGGTTCGGGGTGATGACCCGGCTCGTCCGGTACAGGCGGTACTTGGCGCCGGTCGTGGTCTTCGCGAAGGCCTCGTAGCGGCGCATGAACTCGGGGTCGTCGAAGATGGCGTTGAACCGCTTCTCGTCGGTCCAGGCCGCGAGGTTGACCATGGCGTCGCCGTCGACGCTGGTCAGCAGGCGGGAGCCGCGGAAGCCGTCGGCGGTGGCGGCGACGTGGTGCACGGCCGAGGCGAGGGCGTCGACCGAGGCGGGCGCGTCGTCGGTGGTGGCCACGTTGATGAGCAGCACGCTCTCGTCGGGCACGGCCGCGGTGACCACACCGGGGCTCGCGTTGCGTCCCTCGAAGGCGACGGTGTCGTACGAGGCGACGCCGAGCCGGGTCCAGGGGTCGCTGTCGACCATCTCGCGCACGGTGGCCTCGTCGAGGTCGGCCGTGACGATGACGGCGCCACCGTCCGGGCGCGGCCCGCTCAGCAGGATCCGCCCCTGGTCGGCGTGTTCGCGCAGCCAGGCCTTGTGCCCGGCCATGTGCGCGGTGACGGTGTCACGGGGGACGAGGTAGGTGAGGGTGAGGATGTGGATCACTTGTAACTCCGTTTCTGCAGCGGTCTGTCCGACGGTTCGGGACGCGGCCGTGCGGGCCGGCAAGAGCCGACAGGAAGGGGACCGGCGTTCAGTGCGCGGGCGTGATGCTCCCGGCGAGTCGGCGGAGAATCGTTTCGGCCTCGCTGACCGTGTCGCGCACCACGCTCTCGGCCGACCGCACCTCGTCGACGAGGTCGAGCACCTCGCCGGCGAACAGCGCCCGCTGCCCCGTGTCGTCGCGGGCGACCGCCGCCGTCCACTCGGGCTCGATCTCGGCCCGCCGCCCGGCCAGTTCCGCGTCCCGTCCGGTCCAGGCGCGGGTGAACGCGTTGCTCACCGACCGCGCCGTGTACATCTCGTCCCACGGAATGCCGCGCACGACGTCGAAGGAGCGGGTGTCGACGAGATCGGTGGTGGCGCCGGACACCAGGGCGGCCTTGAAGCCCGCCGTGCCCATGGACTCCTCGGTGAGGGCGAACCGGGTGCCCATCATCACGCCGTCGGCGCCGAGGGCGAGCGCGGCAGCCAGGCCCCGTCCGTCCGCGAAACCGCCGGCCGCGACCACCGGAACCGCGCCCTGCGCGAGGTCCAGGACGGCGGGGACCAACGGCAGCGTCGCCTGGGTCTTGTGGTGGCCGCCGGCCTCGGCGCCCTGGGCCACCAGCACGGAGGCCCCGGCCTGCAGCGCGACCGCCGCCTGCCCGGTGTCGTGCACCTGCACCACCACCTGCGCCCCGCTCTCGGCGGCGGAGCCCACGTACCGGCGCACCTGGTCGGCGTCGCCGAACGAGAGGGCGATCACCGGCGGCGCGTAGCCGAGCACCTTGTCCCACAGGCCGGGGCGCTCGTCGAAGGTGAACATCACGCAGCCGACGCCCCAGACACCGCCCTGCTCGGCCGTCGCGGCCACGTGCTCGTCGATGAAGGCGGCGTCGCCGTAGCTGACGCCCACCAGGCCCAGCCCGCCGGCGCGGGTGACGGCGGTGGCGAGCCGTGCGCCGGACACGCCGCCCATCGGGGCGCCGACGATCGGATGGTCGATTCCCAGCAGCTCGGTCAGCTTGGTCGAGATCACGCTTCTCCTCTGTTTCCCGGCGCGTCCGATGAACGGATCGAAATTGAACGAAACAGAGGCCCGCGAAATAATTTCCACGTGCACTGGTTTCGTGTTTCAAAGACTAGATACCGGTCTTCTCCGGTGTCCAAGACGGAAAGCGCGTGGTGGTCATAGGGCCGGGCCTATGGGCGTGGTGCAATTCACTGTCCGGTACCCGGAATTAAACATTCCGGTCGGCGTCCGGTGAAATCCGGGTACGGTCCGGTAAAAAGGATCGGCCCGGAGCCGTGGGGCTCCGGGCCGATCAGGGGGGCGGGAAACGGTGGTCAGGTGAGGAACGGCCAGCCGCGCCGGGCGGCGACCGTGCGCAGATGGCGGGCCGAGCGGCCGTCGGCGAGCGCGGTGACGGCCAGCCGTTCGCGGGGTGCCGAGGTGGTGGGCAGTGGCCGCCAGACGAGCTGGGGGTCGCCCTGGACGGCGAGCCTCGGCCGCAGCGCCACCACCTCGCCCGCGGTCTGCAGCGCGTGCACGAACAGGGCCTGCTGGTCCTGGTCGATGGGGTGCAGCACGGCGTTCCAGCCGAGGGCCGCGAGCTGGGCCGGCACGGTGTCCGCGTAGCCGGGCGCGCACCCCTCGTCGTACCAGAGGAGCCGTTGGGCCGCGAGGTCTGCCCAGGTCAGGTGGGGGCGGCGGGTGAGTGGATGACCGGCGTCCATGACCACGCCGAGCGGCTCGTCCCAGACCACGGCCCGGACCAGACCGGGCACGGCCACGGGCAGCCGTACGATGCCGAACGCGATCTCGCCGTGGTGCAGCAGCTCCGGCTGGTCCGCCGCGCTGACCGAGCGCATCCGCAGCGCCGGCTCGGTACGGCCCCCGGCGCGGTCGGTGTGCTGCCCGGTGAGACCGTGCTGCACTTCGGCGAGTACCTCGGCGGGCACCCCGCCGCACACGCCCACCGGCCAGACCAGTGGGGACGGCGCGGCGGCCGCGATGGCGGACCGCAGCTGGCCGGGGATGCTCTGGATTTCCCGCAGAAACGCCCGCCCGCCCGTGGTCAATTCGACACCGCGTGAACTGCGGATGAAAAGCGGGGCGCCTATTCGTTGTTCCAGCCGTTTGATCTGCTGACTCAGGCTCGGCTGGGATATCCGCAATTCCTGGGCGGCACCGGACACGGTGCCGGCCCGGACCACCGTCAGGAAATACCGAAGGTGCCGCATGTCGAAGTCGTCGACATGTTCGGCATGGGTGACAGCGCGCCGTACCCCCTCGTGGGACAGGTCACCGAGGGCGTCCCCGGTGCCGATCCGGCCGAGTGGGAACGGCCCGACCCGTTCGTCCAGCACAGTCATTCGCTTTCCCCCTTCACGTGTCGAGCCTTCAAGCCTTCACATGTCGTGTCGTGACCGCGATCCGGTCTGTCCGTCACCTTGCCGAAGGGGTCCGGACGGACCGGCACCACGTCAGCATCGCAGAAACATCCCTTCGGGAAGGTATTTTTAACGGCTCCGCAACGCACTGCTCATCAGCTGTGCGCGCCCTCTTCGGTCTCCTGCTCGCCCGACAGTGCCCGCAGATCGCCGGCGAGCACGTCGAGGAGCAGCCGCCACACCGCCTCCCAGGCCGAGGCGTCGGTGCACCCCTTCGGCCCGAAGGACACGTGCAGCGCGCCGTGCATCGCGGTCAGCAGCAACTGGGCGACGAGTTCGGGCGGATGCGGGGGCATGCCGCCCTCCTGCTGTGCGCGTCGGACGAGTTCGACCAGGTCGCGCCGTACGTCCTCGGAGACGTCCGGCAGTTCGCGGGTCAGGCTCGGGCAGTCGGTGGCCAGCCGCATGGCCGCCCGGAGCCGGACGTCCGCCTTGAGGCGATGGGCGAGATCCAGGACCAGCGACTCCAGTGCCGTCCGGGCGGTGACACCGGGGGCGTTCCGGGTCAGCAGCATCTCCTCCCACACCTCGTGGGACTGGGCCAGCAGGGCGCCGGCGAGGACCTCCTTGGATGCGAAGTGCCCGTAGAGGGCTCCCTTCGTCATCCCCGTCCGCGCGGCCACGGCGTTGAGTGTGGCCCTGCTGTATCCCTGGACGGCGAACTCCTCGGCGGCGGCGTCCAGGACCTTCTCCCGGGTGCGCCGCGCCCTTTCCTGTTTGACCATGCGGGGGCCCTCCAGTCTTGGCGAAGGCATAAACATACCCTCGCGAAGGAATGTTTTGAGGAGGGTGAAACCGGCCGGTCATCGGCCGTTTCCCGAGGTGACGACGGACCGTCCGGCGCACGGGACCGCCCGGCGCGGTCCCCTGTCCCCGCCGAGCACGGCCCAGCCGGCCCGCCCGGCCTCCACCGCCAGTGCGGGTGAGCCGCCGACCACCACCGGGTGCCCGACCGACCGGAGCATGGCGAGGTCGCTCACATGGTCGCCGTACGCCCAGCAGTCCTCGGCACGGACCCCGCGCTCGCCGACGACGACCGCCACCGCGCCGGCCTTGGCCTGCCCGATCATCGGCCGCTCCACCTCACCGGTGAGCAGTCCGCCGGCCGTCACGCCCTGCTCGGTGCACCACACCTGGGCGGCGCCGAAGTCCCTTGCCACCGCCTCCAGGAGCGGGCGCAGCGAGCCGGACACCAGCACCACCTCGTGGCCGTGGGCCCGGTGCCGCTCGACGGCTTCGACCGCGGCCGTCACGAACGCCCGCGGGCCCCGGCGGTGGGCGTCGTACCAACGGCACGCCACCGACGTCAGTGTTCTCGCGGGCACCCCGGCGAACCGGCGGTAGTACTCCCGGTTCAGCGTGTTCCGGTCCTCGCCGGCCGCCACGCGGGCCCGCAGGTCGGACACGCGGGCGGGGAGCGGCCAGGCACCCGAAGCGGCCCAGAAGTCCCAGAAGTCGAGCATGGTCTTCGTGGCCAGCAGGGTCTCGTCCACGTCGAAGAAGGCGACGGGCGGTTGTTCCCGCGCACCGCTCACCGCGGACCGCCCTGCTCGGGCGCCAGCACCACGGCCGCGTACGCCCGGGCCGCCGCGTCGGGATCGAGGGTGGCGTGGCCCGCCGCGGCCGTCGCGTCCCGCCAGGCCCGCTGCACCGGGTGGTCCGGCGCCTGGGCCCGCAGCCCGGAGGCGCGGAAGAGGATGTCCACCGCCTCCCGGCACAGCACGGCCGCGGCCGTCGCGTCCCTGCGGTTCTCGGCCACCGCGAGCGGGGTGATCTCGGCATGGTCGGCCCGCTCGGCCGCGCCGCCGAGCAGCAGCCCCGCGGAGTGGATCCGCGTGGACGCCTCGGCCAGCACGGTGTGCGTCGCCGGGTGCGAGGACGCGGCGCGGGACCGTTCTCCGGTCCAGGCGCGCAGCGCGCCCCGGGCGATGCCGAGCAGGGGAGCGGCGAAGATCAGGGCCGCGACCATGGGATAGGGCACGGTGTGGCAGCGGGCCGCGTCGGGCCGTGGGCGGAGCAGCGCGTCCAGCGTGAAGGAGCGGTGCCCGGGGACCAGGACCCCGTCGGCCGCCACGGTGTTGCTGCCCGTCCCGCGCAGCCCCGAGGTGTGCCAGGTGTCCAGCACCGTCAGTTCCGCGCGCGGCACGGCGAAGATCCGGTGCTCCCGGTCGGCCGGGCCGGGCGTCCAGGAGGCGAGCAACACCCAGTCGGCGTGGTCCACCCCGCTGGCGGGCCGCCACGCGCCGTCCAGCCGCCAGCCGCCGTCCACCGCCACCGCACTGCCCTGGGGCGGTACCACCGCGGCGGCGATCCGGGCGTCCGGGCCCCGCTCCCACAGCTCGCGCTGGCCCTCGGCGGGAAGGTAGGCGGCCAGCCGACCGTGGGCGGCGTACAGCGCGGCGCACCACGCCGTGGACCCGCAGGCCTCCCCGACCTCCGCCACGCCGGTCAGCAGTGCCCCGAACCCGCCCTCCGCGCCGCCCCAGCGCCCCGGCACGAAGTGGCGCGGGAAGCCGGCGGCGCCGATGGCGGCCGCGACCTCGGGCGTCAGCCTGCGCGTCTCCTCCGTCCGGGACGCCTCGTGGCGGGCGAGGGCCGTCAGACCGGCCGGTCCCGGTACCGGCCGGACCGTGGTGCCGTTCGTCGTGTGCACGGTCAGCATGTCGCTCCGGCGAGCTGACGGTCGGCGCACGGCAGCGCGCACTCCACGCGGGCGGAGGCCAGTTCGCGGCCGGCCTGCTCCGCCCGCAGGAGGAGCGTGCCCGCGCGACCGGCGCCGGCCGTGCCGGCGAGGTGCTCCGCGGTGACCGACACCGGCAGGTCCAGCTCGCCGAAGGAGGTGAACCGGGCGACCAGCGACCGCACGTACTGTGCCGCGTCCGTGGCGGTGACGAGGGCCACCTGCCGGAACGCGGCCATCAGCGCCATGCCGGGGATGTGGTCCGACGGGTGGTCGAACAGGACGGGGTGGTCCACGTCCAGCCGCAGCCACCAGCGGTGGCGCCGCGTCGGGTCGGCGGATATGAGGACGTCGCGGTCCCGGCGCTGACCGACCCGGGCCGGCGGCAGGGGTACGGCCCTGACGGGCTCCGGTGCGGGATCCGTGCCGGTGTCCGCCGCGCCGCGCTTCCTGAGCAGCGCGTAGCGGCGCGGCTCCAGCGCCTCCCAGCGCACCCGGGCCCGTCCCAACCGCCGGTGCCGCGTGTACGCGTCCGCGTTCAGCTCCAGCCTGGTCCGGCGCGGCTGCCTCTCGGTGCGCTCGCAGCGTGTGTCGAGGCCGAGGGCGAGCGGTGCGGCCGTGCCCGGTGCGGGCAGCGGTCCGTCGAGTTCGACGGCGAGCTCGCTGAGGACGAACTGGTGGCCGTACGGCACGTCGAGGAAGCGGTGCGAGAGGTGGATGGCCGCCTGCCGTGCCGTCTCGGCCAGCAGGACCGGGTCGGACGTCGGGCCGCCCAGGTCGTCCAGGAAGTGGTCGCGGTGCCATGCGGAGGCGATGGCGAACCGCTCGGCGTCCAGGCGTACCGCATCGGTGAGCAGGACTTCGGCGGTGGCGTACTTGTGTACTGTCTCGCGTGGCACCGGGCGGTCGAAACCGAGACTTCTCCAGGATTCCTGGAGTCCGCGGGGTTCCGACGGCAGGGTCGGTGGTGGTACGAAATGCATGTTCTGCTTCCTCCCCAAGTTGCGGCAGCGGGACTGAGACCCCGCCGCCGTCCCGCCCCCGCGGGAAAGCGACCTGAAGAAAGATACCTTCCGGAAGGTTTCTTGTAGAGGGACGTTTCAGGCCAACCTGGCCGGACAGAACCGTCCGTCGGGCCGTACACGTCATGTCCGCACCCGCGGAAGCCGGGCCAAACCGGTGGAAGCCGTCACACGCAGAGGAACAGAGCCTTGTTGGAGCCGCAGTCGGCGTATTCCTCGTTCGTCCACAAGAAGATCGTCACCAGGAGGGGGCCCGATCCCAAACAGGACCGGTCCGCACGCACCCGGCAGCTGGTGCTGACCGCGGCCTCCGAGTTGTTCGCGCAGCACGGATTCCGTCATACCTCGGTCAAGGACGTGGCCGACCGGGTGGAGATGACCAAGGGAGCGGTGTACTTCCACTACCCGACCAAGGAGGCCCTCGCGATCGCCGTGGTGGAGGAGCACTACGCCCGGTGGCCGGCGTTGCTGGAGCAGGTCGTGACGGAGGGGCGCGGGCCGCTCGGCACCGCCGCCCGGCTGCTGGAGCGCGCGGCCCTGGCCTTCCGCGACGACGTGATCGTGCAGGCGGGGGCGCGGCTGCAGATCGAGCGCCCGCACATCGACGCGGAACTGCCGACGCCGTACGTCGACTGGACGGAGCTGTTGGAGTCGCTGCTGGTCGCCGCCGTGGACGCGGGCGAACTGCGGGAGGGGGTCTCGCCGCAGACGGCCGCACGGGTGCTGGTCTCCGCCTTCTTCGGCACCCAGCACATCTCGGACGTGCTGCACGGCCGGACGGACGTGGTGGACCGGTGGGCCGAGTCGAGCGAGCTGTTGTTCCATGCGATCCGTGCGTGACGGTCCGTGCCCGGCGTGGCGGGGGCCCCCGGGGGGTGGGGCGGGGGGGCCGGGGGGGGGGGGTGGGGGGGGGCGGGCCCCCCCGCGCGGCGCACCCCCCCCCGGCGGGGGGGGCCCCCACCC
>NZ_JBHXSK010000014.1:0-176116 GCF_042716195.1 Streptomyces sp. NPDC058683 | reverse complement strand
GTGTTTTACCCGCCACCGGGGGGGGCCGGCCCGGGCCGGGGGGGGGCGCCCCCCGGGGGGGGGCGCGGGGGGCCCCCGGGGGCGGGGGTGTGCGGGGGGCCGGTCACACGGGCTCGGCGACCCGGCTCCGGGAGGCGAGGACCACCAGGCCGCCGATGACGGCGAGGGTCATCAGGACGACGGCGAACACGGTGGCGCCGTTGGTCAGCCCGATCGCGTCGCTGAGGTAGCCGGCCGAGACCGGCAGCAGGCCGGCCGGGACGTAACCGCCCACGTTGAGCGCCGCGTTGGCCTCGGCGAGCCGCTGCGCCGGGACGCTGTGGTTGAGCAGCGAGAGCCCGCCGAGCTGTCCCATGCCCTGGCCGGCACCGGCCAGCAGCGCGGAGGCGATCAGCACGGGGACCGACGAGGTGTGCACGGCGGTGGCGAGCGCGACCATGCTGAGCGTGGTGCTGACGGCTCCGGCGGTCAGGATGGTGCGCCGGGGCAGCTTCTGCACGGCGAACTGCACCCCGGTGGCGGTCAGGAACATCGCGAACGCCATGGCCCCGGCGACGATCCGGCTGGTGGTGCCGAGCAGGCCGGACAGCAGCGAAGGACCGAGCGAGAGCACGAAGGACGTCGCGGTGATGCCGGGCGCGAACACCGCGATGCCGAGGGTGAGTTGCAGGCCGTTGCCGTGCGGGACGCCGGGTACCCGGATCCACGCGCCCTTGGCGGGTGCGGCGGGGCGGCGCACCGGCATGCGCAGCACGGCGAGGATCGCGGTGGCCAGCAGCGCCATCTCCACCACGAAGACGGTGACGGTGGGACCGGGCACGGTCTCGGACAGGACGCCCGCGAGGAGCGGACCGAGGCCGGCCCCGAAGACCATCGCGCAGGAGGCGAGCAGCGCCGCGAGCCGCTTGCGGTGCCCGCCGGCCACGTCCGTCACGGCGGCCATGCCGGCGGAGACCACCGCGCCGACGGCGATACCGGTGAACAGCCGGGCCACGATCAGCGCGGCCACACTGGACGCGGTCGCGAAGATGACACAGGCGGCCAGCGCCAGCCCCAGGGCGGGCAGCAGGACCGTCTTGCGGCCGAGCCGGTCGGAGACGACGCCGGAGACGAGCAGCGACCCGAGCAGGCCGACGATGTAGAAGGCGAAGATCACGGTCAGGGTCCCCTTGGAGAACCCGATCTCGCGCTGCCACATCACGTACAGCGGCGTCGCCGCGTTGGACAGGATGAAGACCGCCGTCACCGGCCAGGCGGCCAGCCATACCCACCAGGTGGGGCTGGGGGAGGCATCCGGCCCCGAAGGCTCGCCGGCCGCGGCCTCCTGCTCACCCACCACCCGCGCGGGCGCGGTTCGACTCTCCGACATGACAGGTACCTCCTGCTAGTGCAGTACGAGTTTTCTCGAACATAGCATGCAGTACGATTGGAGTCGTACATAGGATTCGGGTCATGAGGAGTTGCCTATGCCTTCCACGGCGCGTCCGGCGTCCGTACGGGTGCCGGACTTCAAGGTGCTGCCGCTCCCCGCGGACCTGCCCGAGCCGCTGCCCGAGCCGGCGGCGGCGGACCTGCGCCTGGAGACGGTGCTGGGGGCGCTGAGCGACCCGCTGCGGTTGCGGATCGTGCAGAAGCTGCTGCTGGACTCGGAGCGGTACGACCACACCTGCGGGTGGTTCGGGTTCGACCGCCCCAAGTCCTCGCTGACCCACCACTTCAAGGCCCTGCGCGAGGCCGGTGTCACCCGGCAGCGCCAGTACGGCCTGGAGCGCCGCAGCCATGTCCGCGTCGACGACCTGAACGCGCGCTTCCCCGGCCTGCTGGACCTGGTCGCGGCCTGGACGCCCGGCGAGGGCTGACGCGCCCCTTCCCGCCCGAAGGGCGAACAGGCGGCCACGGTCGGCATGCCGGCGCCGGAGCGGGCCGCGGCGGCCGGAGCGTCGCCGACGGGTCCGCGGGTCCGCGGGTCCGCGGGGGAACCGCGCACCCGGGCCCGCCGTTCGGGCGTAACCGGTGTGCCGGGCCGCCGGACCCGTCCGAGGCCCGGCAGGCCCGCCCGCCGGATCCGTCCACGGCCCGGGGAGCCCGCGCGCCGGATCCGTCCGTGGCCCGCTCGCACACCGGATCCGAACTCCCCGAGGGTGAACACGCACCGTCGCCGACGGAGCGGCGGCCGGAGCTCCCGCCGCCACGCCGCACCGCATTCGAAGGCTGTGCGGCGCGGGTGGCTGGTGCCCCCTGGGGCGCTGTTTGAGATTCTGTGAGGGTGTTGGGTGTCGCGCGATGGTTCCAGTCCCGCAGGGGACCCGCGTCCGCCGACGGCCCGGGGTCAGTGGACGGGTCCACCGCGGGCGCCGACCCTTCCGCGCCCTTCAGGGCGCTGCGCGCGGCCGCGGCCGGCATCGGCACCACCCTCGACGAGCCCACGACCTGCACGGAACTGACCCGGGCGGCGGTACGGCTGACCGGCGGCGGCGCGGCCGTGATGCGGCGGGTCGGCGAGACCGTCTCCGGCTACGAGGCGATCACCGGCGACGCCGACATGCTGCCCGACGCCCGCTGGGCCACCGCGGTGGCCCGGGACGCGGGCTCCCCGGCGGCCGACCACTGGATGGACCCCTGGCTGTCCCGCCCGGCCGGCAGCCGCACCCGTCCGGCCGTATGCGTGCCCCTGACCAGCGGCTCCGACCAGTACGGCGTGCTGGTCTGCGCCCGCGAGGGGATGGCCTTCGTCCGTGCGGAAGCCGAACTGCTCGCCCTGCTCGCCGAACGCGCCGCCTCCCACATCCGGCACGCCCGCGAGTACGAGCACGTCAACCGCACCGCCGGCGACCTGCAACGTGCCCTGCTGTCCGAGCCCGGCCGGCCGCACCCCAACCTGGATGTGTCGATCCGCTACCTCCCGGCCGGCGGCCGGGCGCTGGTCGGCGGCGACTGGTGCGAGACGGTACGGCTGCACTTCGGCCGCACGCTGCTCGTCGTCGGCGACGTGATGGGCCACGGCCTGGAGGCCGCCGTCGACATGAACGCCTACCGGTCGTCGCTGCGCTACATCGCCTCCTCCGAGTTGCCCCCGCACCGGGTGCTGCGCCAGATGGACGCCATCGCCGCCCACGAGGCGGACCGCAGACCCGCCACCTGCCTGCTGGTGCGGGTCGACCCGGGCCGCCATCAGGTCACCCTGTCCAGCGCCGGCCACCTTCCGCCCGCCATGATCACCGGGGACGGCCGGACCTCCCTCCTGCCGGTCCCCGTGGGCCCGCCGCTGGGCACCGGCTTCGGGGGCTACGAATCGGCCACCCACCAGTTCGACCCCGACCACGCCCTCGTCCTCTTCACGGACGGCCTGGTGGAACACCGCGGCGAGGACATCGACCGCTCCCTGAGCCGCCTCGCGGACCTGCACTTCAGCCCGTCCGTCGGCGTGGACTCCCTTCTGGAGTCCATCCTCACCCGCCTCGACGCCCGCAACGCCGAGGACGACGTCGCGGTGCTGGCGGCCCGCCCGCATCCCCGGGAGGGCGGTTTCACCTTCATGCCGGAGGAGGAGGCGACGCCGGGCCTGTGACGGTGAGCCCGGAGACGGTGCCGGCCCGCCTGACCGGGCCGCGGTAAGTGCTGCCCGGGATCCGGTTGTTGACGCCGGACGGGGGCGCCGGCCTGCTGCGGGCCTCGGCGCGGGCCTCGGTGCCGGCTGCGGGACCGCCCCCGCTGCCCCGCTCCGGGCCGCCGTCGGCTACCCGGGCAGGGCCAGAGTGAACACGGTCGTGCCCGCCGGGCCGTCGCCCAGCGCGATGGTCCCGCCGTGTGCCGCCACCAGGGCCCGCGCCACCGACAGACCCAGGCCGCTGCCGCCGCGGTCGCGGCTGCGGGCCTTGTCGACGCGGTAGAACCGGTCGAAGACCCGGGCCCGGTCGGCGGACGGAATGCCGGGACCCCGGTCGGTGACACTCACCGACGCCGAGCCGGGGGCCGTCGTGACCGTCACCGACACCGGGGTGCCGGTGGGCGTGTGGACGGCGGCGTTGGTGAGGAGGTTGTCCAGCACCTGGCGGATGCGGACCGGGTCCAGGCGGAGCGGGACCGGGTCAGGACCGACGGTCACCGTCAGCGGATGGTCGGAGTGCGCCGCCCGGAAGGCGTCCGCGGCCTCCCGCACCAGCTCCGCCAGGTCGACGTCCTCCAGCCGCAGCGGTGTCTCCACCTCGGCCGCGTCCAGACGGGCCAGGAGCAGCAGGTCGTCGAGGAGGATGCCCATCCGGGCCGCCTCGGCGCGCAGCCGGGCCAGGTGCCTGTCGCGTTCCCCTGGGGCGTTGGCGGCCGCGTACTGGAAGAGGTCGGCGTAGCCGCGCACCGACATCAGCGGGGTGCGCAGCTCGTGCGAGGCGTCCGCGACGAAGCGGCGCAGCCGCTGCTCGGCCTCCGCGCGGACGGCGAGGGAGTGGTCGATGTGTTCGAGCATCGTGTTGAACGCGGTGCGCAGCTCCTCGACCTCGGGGCCGCCGCCCCGTTTGGCCGCGCGCAGCGGCAGCCGGGCCGCCGACTCCGTCAGATTGTGCGAGGCGATGCCATGGGCGGTGTGTGCCATGTCGCTCAGCGGTTCCAGGCCGTGCCGCAGCAGCCGGCGGCCGAACACCACAAGGGCCAGCAGCGCGAGACCGAACGCGACCACCTGGACCGTGACCAGCTGGCGGACCGTGTCGTCCATGCTGTCCATCGGCGCGCCGCTGACCAGCACTACCCCCGGCTCCACCTCGCAGCCGCGCAGCCGGTACTCGCCCTCGCCGGTCAGGTCCTTGGTCCGCAGCACCTCCGTGCCCGCCGCGATCTGCGCCTTCGCCACCGAGGTGAGGTCGCCGATGTCCTCGGGCAGGTCACTGGTCTCCTCGGGCTTGCGCAGCACCGGGGTGCCGCGCGAGACGTCGTACACGGCGTAGTACCAGTGGTAGTACTTCTTGCCCTGGAGGGTGCCGTGCTGCGCGATGCTCTTGGACTGGGCCACCTGGGCCAGCATCAGCTGGTCGTCCAGCTGGGCCGACAGGTAGTCCCGCATGTACATGGTCAGGGCCGAGCCGACGACCGCGAACACCACCAGGGCCAGCGCCCCCAGCCCCAGTGCCAGCCGGGTGCCCAGGCGCATGTTCCGGTACGAGCGCCACAGCCGCCGGATCACTCGGCCGCCTGCTGCCGGACGACGTACCCGAAACCGCGCACGGTGTGGATCAGCGGTTCCCCGCCGGCCTCGTCCAGCTTGCGGCGCAGCCGGCTGACCACCAGCTCCACCACGTTCGAGCGGCCGCCGAAGCCGTACTCCCACACATGGTCCAGGATCTGCGCCTTGGTGAGCACGGTCGGCGACTTGCGCATCAGATAGCGCAGCACCTCGAACTCGGTCGGGGTCAGCGAGAACAGCCGCTCGCCGCGCCGGACCTCACGGGTGTCCTCGTCCATCGTCAGGTCGGCGACCTGGAGGACCGAGCGCTGGAAGCCGGGCCCCGCGCTGCGCCGCAGCACCGTGCGCAGCCGCGCCATCAGCTCCTCCACCGCGAACGGCTTGACCAGGTAGTCGTCCCCGCCCCGGGTCAGCCCCGCGACCCGGTCGGCGACCCCGTCGCGGGCCGTGAGGAACACCACCGGCACCATCGTCCCGGAGCGCCGCAGCCGGTCGAGCACGCCGAAGCCGTCGAGGTCGGGCAGCATCAGGTCGAGCACGACGATGTCCGGCCGGAACTCGGCGGCCCTGGCCAGCGCGTCCTCTCCGGAGTACGCGGTGACCGCCTCCCAGCCCTCGTACCGTGCGACCGTCGCGACCAGGTCGGCGATCGGCGGGTCGTCGTCCACGACGAGGAGTCGTACTTTTTCCACCCGCTCATACTGCGCCACCCGGCGCTGGGCGCCAGACCCGTGCTCACACAGAAAACACATCGATAACCAGTTGAAAGCAGCCCGACAGGAAAACGACAGCAGTGACGGGTGAAGCTCGACTCCCAGGACCCGATCAAGGAGCTGCCGACCCGTGACGACCGTCCAATCGCCCCCTGCGCCCCCCACGGCGATACGCCCCAGGGTGGTGGCCCGCACGGGCCTGTACGCCGTACTCGCCGTGAACGCGGCCGTGGTCGCCTACTTCTTCGCCCAGGCGGGCTTCGCCTCCAACGCCCTGATCGTCATCGGCCGCTTCCTCGGCCTGTACGGCGCCCTCGTCATGGCCTTCCAGCTGGTGCTGGTGGCCCGGCTGCCCTGGCTGGACCGCCGGATCGGCATGGACCGGCTGACCTCCTGGCACCGCTGGACCGGTTTCGCCCTGCTGTGGACGCTGCTCGGGCACGCCGTCTTCATCAGCTTCGGCTACGCCGACGGCGCCGGCGTAGGCCCGGTCGGCGAGATCGTCGACCTCGCCGAGACGACCGAGGGCGTACTCCGGGCCGTCGTCGCCCTCGGCATCATCCTCGTGGTCGGCGCCGTCTCGGCCCGCTACGCCCGCCGTCGGCTCGCCTACGAGACCTGGCACTTCGTCCACCTTTACACGTATGTGGCCGTGGTGCTCGCCTTCAGCCACCAGGTCGCGGTCGGTACGACGTTCACGGCGTCGTCCGCCGCGACGGCGTACTGGTACACGGTGTGGGGCGTCGCGCTCGGCTCGGTGGCCCTGGGCCGGCTGGTCCTGCCCCTGTGGCGCAACTACCGCCACCAGTTCCGGGTCTCCGCCGTCGTCCCCGAGTCGGACAACGTGGTCTCGGTCCACGTCACCGGCCGTGACCTCGAGAAACTGGGCGCGCAGGCCGGCCAGTTCTTCCTGTGGCGGTTCCTCACGAAGGACCGCTGGTGGCAGGCGAACCCCTTCTCCCTCTCCGCCGCCCCCGACGGCCGCACCCTGCGCCTGACCGCCAAGGCCGTCGGCGACGGCAGCGCCGCCCTGCGCCACCTGAAGGTCGGCACCCGGGTCTTCGCCGAGGGCCCCTACGGCGCCTTCACCCCCCTGCACCGCCGGAAGACCGAGTCCCTGCTGATCGCGGGCGGCGTCGGCGTCACCCCCATCCGCGCCCTCCTGGAGGACCTCGAAGGCCACACGGTCGTCATCTACCGCGTCGCCGCCGACCGGGACGCCGTCCTCTACGGCGAACTGCGTGACCTCGCCGTCGCCAAGGGCGCCGAACTGCACCTGGTCACCGGCCCGCCGGTCCCCGACAAGCTGGCCGCGCGCGAGCTGATCCAGCTGGTGCCGGACATCGCCGACCGGGACGTCTTCCTGTGCGGCCCGCCGCCGATGATGAACGCGGTGCTGCGCAGCCTGGGAGACCTGGGCGTGCCCAAGCCGCAGATCCACTTCGAGCGTTTCAGCCTGGCGGGATGAGAGAGACATCGTGAAGCGAGCCATACCTGTCGTCGCCCTGAGCATCGCGGGCCTGATCCCCGTCTGGCGCTACGAGCCGTCCGTCGGCGGTACGACGACCGCCACCGCCGAGCAGCCCGTCACGACCCCGTCCACCTCCGCGACCGGCGCTTCGGGCACGGTCGTCAAGGGCAGCACCGTCAACACCGAGAAGGGTCCCGTGGAGGTCCAGGTGACCTTCGACGGCGACAAGATCACCGCGGTGAGGATGCTCCAGCAGCCCGACCATCCGCAGACGACCGCGGCCGTCCCGGTGCTGATCTCGGAGACGCTGAAGGCGCAGAGCGCGGACATCGACACCGTGTCCGGCGCGACGATCACCAGTGACGGCTACCGGGAGTCCCTCCAGGCCGCGATCGACGCGAAGGGCTGACCGTGCGCCGAGTCGAACACGTCATGGGCTTCCCGGTCTCCCTGCGGATCGACGACAGGGACGTCCCGGAGAGCGCGGCGGACGCCGTCTTCGCCTGGCTGCGCGAGGTCGACGAGCGGTTCAGCCCGTTCAGGCCGGACAGCGAGGTCTCCCGGCTCGACCGGGGCGAACTCTCCGAGACCGAGGTGAGCCCGGACCTCGCCGAGGTGCTCGCGCTGTGCGAGGAGTACCGGCTGGCGACCGGCGGCGCGTTCGACGTACGGCTGCCGGGGCGGGGCCTCGACCCGTGCGCGGTGGTCAAGGGCTGGTCGGTGCAGCGCGCGGCGGACCTGCTGTCGGCGGCCGGGGCGCGACGGTTCGTGCTGAACGCCGGTGGTGACGTGGTCGCCTCCGGCGGGCCCTGGCGGGTGGGCGTACGGCACCCCGAGCACGCCGACCAGGTGTGCACGGTCCTCGAAGTCACCGACGGGGCGGTCGCCACGTCCGCCCGCTACGAGCGCGGCGACCACATCATCGACGGCCGGACGGGACGTCCGGCGACCGGGCTGCTCAGCCTCACGGTCGTCGCCCCCTCGCTGACCGAGGCGGACTCCGTGGCCACGGCCGCGTTCGCGATGGGCGCCGAGGGCGTCGGGTGGGCCGCTGCCCGCCCGGGCTGCGAGGTGTTCGCCGTGGACACCGGCCGGCAGGTACTGCGGACGGCGGGCATCCCGGTCGCGGAGGAGCCGTCGGCGGCCGCCTGACCTCCGGCGGCGACGGGCCCTTCGAGGTAGCCGGGAAGCCGGGACCGTCTCCTGTATCAGTCGTCCGGGGCCACCTCTGAGCGCCCCGGTCACAGCAGGTCGATCAGGCCCGCCGTGAACTCGGCTGTGGTCGCCGAGCCTCCGAGGTCCGGAGTGCGCAGCCGGGTCGTGGACAGGAATGCGGCGATCGCGTCGGTGACGGCACCGGCCGCCTCGGGGTGGCCGAGGTGGTCCAGCATCATCGCGGCGGACCAGATCGCACCGAGCGGGTTGGCCGTGCCGCGCCCGGCGATGTCGGGGGCCGAGCCGTGCACCGGCTCGAACATGGAGGGGAAGTCCCGTTCGGGGTTGAGGTTGGCCGCGGGGGCGATGCCGATGCTGCCGGCGATCGCCGCCGCCAGGTCGCTGAGGATGTCACCGAACAGGTTGGAGGCGACCACGACGTCGAAGCGGCCCGGGTCGAGCACGAACTTCGCGGCCAGCGCGTCGATGTGCTCCTGGTCCCACGCCACCCCCGGGTGCAGGGCGGCGCTTTCGGCGACGAGTTCGTCCCAGAAGGGCATCGTGTGCACGATCCCGTTGGACTTCGTCGCCGAGGTCAGCCGTCCGGACCGGCCGGCGGCCAGCTCGAACGCGTAGTCCACGATCCGGGTCACGCCCTTGCGGGTGAACACCGCCTCCTGCACGGCCGTCTCCTCCGGCAGACCGCGGTACAGGCGCCCGCCGATCTCGCCGTACTCGCCCTCGACGTTCTCCCGCACCACGACGAAGTCCACGTCGCCCGGCCGGGCCTCGCGCAGCGGGCTGGGCACACCCTCGAAGACGCGGATCGGGCGCAGGTTCACATACTGCTGGAAGCCGCGCCTGACGGGGATCAGCAGACCCCACAGCGAGACATGGTCCGGGACCCCCGGGTAGCCGACCGCGCCGAGCAGGATCGCGTCGTGCCCCCGGATCCGGTCCAGGCCGTCGGGCGGCATCATCGCGCCCTCGGCGAGATAGCGCTCGCAGGACCAGTCGAAGGTGTCGTAGGTGAGGGCGATGCCGTGGCGGGCGGCGACGGCGTCCAGCACCCGGCGGGCCGCGGGGACGACCTCGGCGCCGATGCCGTCGCCGGGGATCAGGGCGATGCGGTGCTTCTCCATGGGATGGATTGCAGCAACGGTTCGTGCGGCGCGTCCAAGACCGGCTGCCCATGTGCCTTATAGGCAGTCCTTATAAGGGGCCGTGTCCGCACCCTCCTGCAGCGCCGTGCGCAGGAACGCCTCCGCCGCCGGGGTCGTCGTGCCGGGCCGGCTCACCAGCGTCACCCGCAGGCTCGTACGCGGTTCCAGCTCCAGCACCCGGACGCCCGTCCGCCGGGCCAGGTCCCGCCACGCGTCGGTGACGACCGCGAGGCCCGATCCCGCCAGGACCAGCGGCAGGATCGCCACCCGGTGCTCGGTCTCGACCGCAAGGGTCACCTTCACCCCGTCGGCGATCAGGTCGTCGACGTACCGGCGCATCCCGGTGCCCTGTTGCCCGACGATCAGCCGGTGCCCGGCGAGGTCCTTCCTGTCCACCACGGTCGTGTCCGGGGCGAAGGGGCCGTCCGGAGGCGCCAGCAGCACGAACCGCTGCTCCGGGAGGGGGTGGGCCCCGACCTCCGTGTCCGGGGTCGCGTCCGCGGCGGCCAGCAGACCCAGCTCCGTCACCCCCGTGCGCACCATCTCGGTCACGTCCCGCGCGGTGAACGCGGCCCGTACGGTCACCGACACACCCGGATGGGCCCGGTGGAAGCGGCTGATCATCCCGGTGAGCGGGGCGACGGCCTGGGACGGCATCGCCGCGATCTCCACCCGGCCGGTGCGCAGCCCGTGCACCGACTCCACGCTCGCCCGCGCCAGTTCCAGGCCGCGGACCGCCGCCCGGGCCGGTTCGATGAGCGCAGTACCGGCCTCGGTGAGGACGACCCGGCGGCCTATCCGGTGGAAAAGGTCGCTGCCCAGGTCCCGCTCCAGGGCCCGGATCGCCTGGGAGAGCGAGGGCTGGGAGAGGTAGAGCGCGGTCGCCGCACGGTTGAAGCTGCCGTGGTCGACCACCGCGAGGAAGTACTCCAGCTGCCGGACGTCCACGCTGCCGCCTTCCCGCGCCCGCCCCTGTCCGCCGATAGGCCGCGCCTATATGCATTGTCGGCCACGGGTCTTGGACGGGCCGCCCGGGCCCTGCTGGGATCGGACCATGAAGAGTCTGCTGCCCGCCTCGTTCGCCCGGTACACCGTCGACGCGGACGGTGTCCGTATCAACGCCCGCGTGGGCGGGGACGGGCCGCCGGTCCTGCTGCTGCACGGCTATCCCCAGACCCACGCCATCTGGCACCTGATCGCCCCGCGCCTGGCCGAGACCCACACGGTGGTCCTCACCGACCTGCGCGGCTACGGCGACAGCGACAAGCCGCCGTCGGACGCCGGGCACACCCCGTACGCCAAGCGGGCCATGGCACGCGACCAGCTGCTCGTCATGCGGGAGCTGGGCTTCGAGCGGTTCGTGGTGGTCGGGCACGACCGGGGCGGCCGGGTCGCCCACCGCCTGGCGCTCGACCATCCGCGGGCGGTCTCCGCCCTTGCGGTCCTGGACATCGTGCCGACCCGGCACGCCTATCTGCACGCCGACGCCGACTTCGGGCGCGGCTACTACCACTGGTTCTTCCTGACCGCGGGCAACGGCATCCCCGAGCACCTGATCGGCCGCGACCCGGAGTTCTGGATCCGGGCCCGGATGGGCGCCCGGCACCAGGGCGGCACCCCCTTCCATCCGGACGCCCAGGCCGAGTACGTGCGCTGCTTCTCCGACCCGGCTGCGATCCACGCCTCCTGCGAGGACTACCGCGCGGCCGGCTCGATCGACCTCGTCCACGACGAGGAGGACGCGGCGGCCGGCCGCCGACTCACCCAGCCGCTGCTCGCGCTCTGGGGCGAGCACAGCTTCGTCGGCCGCCACTACGACGTCCCGGCCGTCTGGTCCGCGTACGCCGACGACGTCACCGGCGCCGCGCTGCCCTGCGACCACTACGTCCCCGAGGAGGCCCCGGAGGCGACCCTCGGCCACCTCCGGTCCTTCCTCACGGCTCACAACAGGCCCTGACTCCAAGGCTGTTGACGCAGGGCGGCCCGGACGAGGCCGAGCATCCTGGACTGCTCGGCCAGCGCCTTGACCCGCCCGGTCGTCTCGTGACCGCCGCTGTACCAGTCGACGACGATGTCCCCGCCGGCCGCGCGCAGTGCCTCTTCGTAGCGGCGCACCTGCTTGGGCGGGGTACGGGTGTCGTGCGTGGCCTGGTTGATCCAGACCGGCGCGACGACCTCGGCCACGTAGGTGATGGGTGAGGCCCGCACGAACCGGTCCAGGCCGTCCTCCGGCTTCCCGCCGAAGAACGACGACCAGGCCGCGCGCAGCGCCGGGTTCATGTCCTCGTATCCCGCCAGCCAGTCCGCCATCGGTACGTGCGCCAGGGCGCCGGCGAACAGTCCGGGCAGCCGTCCCACGGACAGCAGCGACAGGAAACCGCCGTACGAGGCGCCCGTGACGAAGACCTTGTCGGGGTCGGCGACGCCCTCGGCGACCAGCCAGCGGACCGCCGCCTCGATGTCCTCCAGTTCCCGGTCGCCGATCGCCGGCATGAACCCCTCGCGGAAGCGCCGCCCGAAGGTGACCGAACCCCGGTAGTTCAGCGAGGCGTAGGCCACGCCGTTGTCCAGCCAGGCCTGGGCGGCGGGGTCGTAGCTGTCGACCGACACCATGTTGGGGCCGCCGTGCAGGTTCAGGACCAGGGGGCCGGGTCCTTCGGTGCGGCGCGGCCGGGCCCACCACAGCTGGACGTGGGTGCCGTCCGTCGAGCGGATCGAGTTCGACGTGCACTGCACGCCGTCCAGGTCGGGCTGCGGGAAGAGCACGGGGACGGGCGCCGAGTCCGGGCCGTTGGCGTGCAGCACGCGCAGCGGGGAGTCGAAGCGCTGGTGCAGGAGGCGCACGGTGCTTCCGGGGCCGTAGTGCGAGGCCCACAGGTGGAGGTGCGCGTTCGCCACGTCCGGCTCGAAGTACGCGCCCTGCGGATGGTCGAGCGGCCGGAGCGTGCCCGACTCCAGGTCGGCCTCCATGACCCGGTGGATCCCGGCGTCCACGTGCACGGCCAGGATCCGGGTGGCGTCGTCGGACCAGTCCAGCGGGACCAGGTCGCCCTGGAGATGCGGTGCGTCGATGTCGATGCGGGTGCCGAGCGTGGGATGCCAGACGCAGGGGCGGGCGTACCCGGTGCGTTCGGTGGCGACCAGGATCCGGTCGTCGCCCGGCACGGGGGAGTACCGCACACCGCGCACCGGTGCGTCGGGACCGTCGGTGAGGCGGTCGAGCACCTCGCCCGTGGCGGTGTCGACGACGGTGACCGCGAATCTGCGGACGCCGGGATTGTGGTCGGTGGTGTCGACGGAGGCACGGGTGCCGTCGGTCGAGACGAGGCCGTTCCATGCCTCGTGCGGCGAGCGGAACAGCAGCTCGGGGCCGGCTGAACCGTCCGTGCTCAGTAGCCACAGGCTGAAACCGTCCTCCGCCGCGCACGTGATCACGGCCCGGTCCGCCCGCCCCGCCACGTCGATGCCGCGCAGGACGTAGGGCGGCAGATCGGGGGTGAGATCGCGGCCGGCGTCGTCGTCCAGTCCCGTCGCGTGCACATGGCCGACCTCGGAGCCGTTCTCGTCGTGCAGCGCCAGGATCTGCTCGCCGTCGGAGGAGAGAACGGCCTGCACGAGGTCGCCCGAGGTCACTTCGCTCAGTGGCCGGACCGCGCCGCGCCCCGCGTCCCACAGGGACAGCCGGGGACCGTCCTCGCTCTCCACGACGATCAGGGACCGGTCGCCCGGTCCGCGCCCGCGCCGGACGGCGTGGGGCCGGTCGGTGGTGAAGAACCTCTGCCAGTCGCTGCTCATGGTGTGGTGACCTCCTCGGGTCGGTCCGGGGTTGCCGGGGGCGGGTCGTCGGGAAAGTGACAGGCGGTCAGCAGGCCGTCGCCCTGCTCCACGAGGGCGGGCGTGGTCTCGGCGCACACGTCCCGCGCCTTCCAGCAGCGGGTGCGGAACCGGCAGCCGGACGGCGGGGCCAGCGGGCTGGGCAGATCGCCGTCCAGGACGATCCGTCGGCGCGCCCGCTGCAGCCGCGGATCGGGGATGGGCACGGCGGAGAGCAGGGCCTGGGTGTAGGGATGGCGCGGCCGGGTGAACAGTGCCTCCACGGGCCCCTGTTCGACGATCCGCCCGAGGTACATGACCGCGACCCGGTCGCTGATCTGCCGGACCACCGACAGGTCGTGGGCGACGAACAGATAGGTGAGGCCCAACTCCTGCTGGAGGTCCTCCAGCAGGTTGATCACCCCGGCCTGCACGCTGACGTCCAGCGCGCTGACCGGTTCGTCGAGGACCAGCACCTCCGGTTCCACGGCGAGTGCGCGGGCGATGCCGATGCGCTGCCGCTGGCCTCCGGAGAACTGGTGCGGATGCCGGTGGGCGTGCCCCGGGTCCAGACCGACCAACTCCAGCAGTTCCCGCACCCGTTCGCTCTCCCGGCCCCGGTGCAGACCGTGGATCCGCAGCGGCTCGGCGAGCGCCGCGTGCACGGTGAGCTTCGGGTTGAGGGAGGCGTACGGGTCCTGGAACACGAACTGGATACGACGGCGTACGGCCGCCAGCTCCCGTCGCCCGGCCGCCGTCACGTCCGTGTCGAACAGCATGATCCGGCCGGCGGCCGGGTCGGTCAGCCGGACCAGGCAGCGGCCCAGGGTGCTCTTGCCGCAGCCGGTCTCGCCGACCAGGCCCAGGGTGGTGCCGCGCGGGATGACGAGGTCCACCCCGGAGACGGCCCGCACGGTCCCCGCGTGCCGTCCGCGCCGGCCGGTGGTGTACTCGGCGACCAGCCCCTCGACGGTCAGTGCCGGTGCGGTCATGGCGTCACGCTCGCGATCTCGTGCGCCCGCACACAGGCCGCGGTGTGGCCCTCGCCGACCGGGACCGGCCGGGGGCTCTCGGCGCACCGTTCGTCGGCGTGCGGGCAGCGGTTCTGGAAGGGACAGCCCTCAGGCCGCTCGTTCGGCGAGGGCAGCTGGCCGGCGATCTGGGCGAGCCGCCGGGTGCTGCGGTCGATCCGCGGCAGCGCGGCGAGCAGACCGCGCGTGTAGGGGTGGGCCGGCTGGTAGAAGAGGGGCTCGACCGGGGCCTCCTCCATCTTCCGCCCGCAGTACAGGACCAGGACGCGGTCGGCCAGGCCGGCCACCACGCCCAGGTCGTGGGTGATCAGCAGGATCGCGGACTTCGTACGCTCCTGGACGCGCGCCAGGACGTCGAGGACCTGCGCCTGGACGGTCACGTCGAGCGCGGTGGTCGGCTCGTCGGCGATGAGGACGTCCGGTTCGTTGGCGATACCGGTGGCGATCATCACGCGCTGCCGCATGCCGCCCGACAATTCGTGCGGGTACTGCCCGGCCCGGGTCCGCGCATCGGGGATGCCGACCAGGTCGAGCAGGTCCACGGCCCGTTCCCGCAGGGCGGCGCGGGAGACGGACGGGTCGTGCACGCTCACCGCCTCGGCGAGCTGGGCGCCCACCGTCATCATCGGGTTCAGCGCGGCCAGCGCGTCCTGGAAGACCATGGCGATGCGCCGGCCGCGTACGGCACGCAGCTCCCGGTCGGACAGGTCCAGCAGCTCCCGGCCGCGGAACCGCACCGAGCCCGAGGCGGTGGCGTTGCGCGGCAGCAGCCCCATCACCGCCAGGGAGGCGGCGCTCTTCCCGGAGCCGGACTCGCCGACGATGCTCAGGGTCTCCCCGGCGTGCAGGTCGAAGGAGAGCCGGTCGAGGGCGGCCACGGGACCGGCGTCGGTGCGGTAGGTGACACTCAGGTCGCGGACCGACAGCAGCGGGGCCGCCGCCTGGCCGGTGTCTTCGGTGGCGGGTGCCATCACTGCCTGCCTTGGGGGTCGAGCGCGTCGCGCAGCCCGTCGCCGAGGAAGTTCACGGCGAGCACGGTGACGAGGATCGCCAGGCCGGGGACGTAGAGGAGATAGGCCTGTGAGGTGCCGATCAGTCCGGTGGCCTGGGTGAGCATGTTGCCCCAGCTCGACTTGGGCGGCTGGACGCCGTAGCCGAGGAAGCTGACGGTGGATTCGAGGATGATCGCCGTGGCCACCGTCAGGGACACGTTGACCACGATCAGGCCGGTCAGGTTGGGCAGCAGGTGCCGTACGACGATCCTCGGGCCGGAGGCGCCGATGACCCGGGCCGCCTCCACGAACTCCTGGTGGCGCAGTTGGATCACCCGGGCCCGGACGACCCGGGCGATCAGGGTCCAGCCCAGGCTGCTCAGCACCACCACGATGGTCAGCGGCGAGGGGCCGAGGCCTTGCAGGGACACCGCCAGGACGGCGACCGGGGGCACGATCAGGAACAGGTCGGCCACCCGCATGATCACCTCGTCGGGCCAGCCGCCGAGATACCCGGCAATCGCGCCGGCCGCCGTCCCCACCAGGGTGGCCAGCAGGGCGACGCCGAGGCCGATCGCCAGGGAGAGCTGTCCGGCGTAGAACATCTCGCTGAGGTAGTCGCGGCCGAGGGAGTCGGTGCCCAACCAGTGGGAGCCGGACGGTGGTTGGGAGGCGGCCAGGAGGTCCTGGGCGTTGCGCGGGTAGGGCGCGATCCAGCCGGCGCCGAAGCAGCAGACCGCCAGGACGACGAGCACGATCAGCGCGGCGACCGCGAGGCGGTGGCGCAGGAAGCGGGACAGGACGACACGGGAGGTCCGCGGGTCGCCGGACGCGGTGGGCGGTCCGGTGAGGGGAGGGGAGGGCGCCGGGAGCGCGGTGGGCTGGGTCATCGCAGGGCCACCCGGGGATCGAGGAGGGCGTAGGACAGGTCGGCCAGCAGGTTGAAGAGGATGACGGCGACGGCCACGACGAGCATCCAGGGCAGCAGGACGAAGACGTCCCCGGTCTCCAGCGAGGCGAGGAACAGCTTGCCCATGCCGGGGATCGAGAAGATCTGCTCGGTCACCACGAGCCCGCCGACCAGGGCGGCGGCGTCCATGGCGACGACGGTGACGAACGGCGCGAGCGCGTTGCGCAGGGCGTGCCGCAGGAGGATGCGGTGGCGGGGGACGCCCTTGGCCCGGGCGGTGCGGACGTAGTCGCTGGAGAGCGCCTCCAGGAGGGTGGCGCGGCCGAACCGGGACCAGGACGCGACGAGTCCGACGGTGAGCGTGATCACGGGCAGCACCAGATGGCGCAGGTAGTCGAGGTCGAGTCCGCTGTGGCCGACGGAGTGCAGTCCCACGAAGTACAGCGGGGGGTCCGGCAGGCCGAACTGCTGCTTGGGCCAGACGGCGAGCACCTGGATGAGGACCAGGCCGAACCAGAACGCCGGCATGGCGACACCGAGGTAGGACAGGCCCGTCAGCACGTGGTCGCCCACGGTGTACTGGCGGGCCGCCGAGTACAGCCCGATCGCCAGCGCCAGGACGACGGCGAGGGCGACGCCCCACAGGATCAGCTGGAGCGTGGTGCCCAGGGCGTCGCCGACCATCGGCAGCACGGCTCCGCCGGTGCGGGTGCTGATGCCCCAGTCGCCCTGGACGAAGCCCTTCACCCACAGCAGGTACTGCTCGGGCAGGCTCCGGTCGAGCCCGAGGCGGACCGTCTCCCGGTGCAGGGCCGTGGGGTCGACCGACTGGCGCAGTTTCGCCAGCGGGTCGAAGGTCGCCCGCACCGCCCAGAACAGGATGAACGAGGCGACGCAGACCACGGGCACGGAGGCCAGCAGGCGGCGCAGGGCGTATCTGGTCATGGCAGGCCCCTGCGGGGTGGGCGGACCGGTGTCATTTCGTCAGGCCCCATTCCGCGAGGTTCCACCAGGGGCCCTCCACCGGGTTGATGGAGAGCGGCCCGCCGACGCGCGCGCCGGTGACCAGGATGTTCGGGACGGCGGCCAGCGGCAGTGAGGGGACGTCGTCGGCGATGAGCTTCTCCGCCTTGTGCGAGTCCGCGATCCGGGCGCTGTCGTCGAGTTCGGTGTCCACCCGCTCCAGCACCGGGTCCAGGCCCGGGATGCGGATGCGCATGAAGTTGATGCCGGACTGCCCGTTGGCGGCGCTCGGGATGGCCGTGCTGCTGAACGTGGCGGACAGGGTGGGGTTGGGGAAGGAGTCGGTGAGGTTCCACAGGCCCAGTTGGAAGTCGCCGGCGGGAGCGAGCTTGCCGAAGATGTTCGCGGGCGTGGAGTTCTTGATCGTCACCCGGAACCCGGCCTTGGCCAGCTGGGCCTGGAGGATCTGTTCGGTCAGCTCACGGCTCTGGTTGCCGGCGAGGGAGGTGACGGCGAACGCGGCCTCCTTGCCGTTCTTCGCCCAGTACCCGCTGCCGTTCTTCGTCCACCCGTCCGCCTTCATCAGCTGGGCCGCCTTGGCCGCGTCGGGCTTGTAGCCGGAGAAGTCGTCGGCGGCGTAGCGGGAGAGCAGCGGCGACTGGAAGCTCTGTGCGGGAGCGGTGACGCCGTACGAGCCGAACAGGCGCTTGACGATGGCCTCGCGGTCGACGGAGTAGGCGAAGGCCTTGCGTACGGCGGCCGAGTCGAAGGGGAACTTCGCGTTGTTGAGCCACAGGGCCTGGAGGTTGCCGGTCCCTGACTGCACCTGCATGTGGGCCGCGCTGCCCAGGGTCTTGATCTGGTCGACCGTGGTGAGCTGCGGGGTGGGGTAGAGGGCGTCGAAGGTCCCGCCGGCGAAGGCCTGGACGGCCGCCGCGGTGTCCGAGGCGAACTGGAAGGTGACCTTGTCCAGGTGCGGCTTGGGGCCCCAGTAGCGGTCGTTGGGGACGAGGGTGACGGAGACGCCCTTCTTCCAGGACGCGATCTTCCAGGGGCCGCCGCTGAAGGTGTAGCCGTCCTTCATGACGGCGTTGCGGTCCTTGCCCTGGAGGAGATGAGAGGGCAGTACCCCGTAGCCGGCGCCGAAGAGCTGCTTCCAGTTGCCGTACGGGGACTTGAGGGTGACGACGGCGGTGGTGGCGTCGGGGGTGGTGACCGAGGTGATGCGGTCGTAGCCGCTCTTGTCGAAGATCGCCTTGCCGTCGCGGACCTGGAGGGCGGTGTACTTCAGGTCGGCGGAGGTGATCGGCTTTCCGTCGGACCAGACGGCCTTCGGGTTGAGCCTGTAGGTGATCTGCTGCTGGTTCCCGACCAGTTTCGTGGTCGGTTCGGAGGCCATCAGGTTCGAGGAAACCGGTGTCCAGTTCCCGCCCTTGAGGCGGACGTCGAAGACCTGCGGGACGGTCTGCGTCTGCATCAGGTAGGTGCCCCAGATGGAGGCGCCGCAAGTGCCGATCCAGTCGGCGCAGTCGGGCTCCTGCTCGGCCCCGATGACCAGGCTGCCGCCCTGTCTGACCGGCAGGTTCGTGCCGGTGTCCGACGCCGGGACGGGGGCCCCGGAGGTGCATGCGGTGGCGGTCAGCGCCAGTGCGGTGAGGAGTGTGCCGGCCGCCGGGAGTCTGGCCGGGAACCGGCCCTGAACGGTCGCAGTGAGCGGTTGAGGCATGGCTGGAAACCTTCCGTGGCGAAGCCGTGGGCTCATCGTAGGGAGCCGTGCAAGACTTAGCAATGGACATAGGCTAGTAACTATGCGTTCGTGTTGCCCAGGTCTGTGGATAACGTTTTGGTGCGGGCGATAGGGTCGCGACGGCGGCCCGGAAGCCGAGGGAAGGGACGAGCATGAGTGGTGCGCGCGCGAGCGGGAGCAAGGACGCTTCGGCGAGCGGGACCGGAGGTCGGCGGCGGCTGGCGCGGGACACGCTCAGCCGGCGGGTGATCCTGGACGCGGCGGAGAAGGTCGCCACCCGGGACGGTCTGGAGGCGTTCACCTTCCAGGCCCTCGCCAAGGAGCTGCACGCCCACCCGACCTCGCTCTACCGGCACTTCCGCGACAAGGACGAGCTGATCCTGGAGCTCATCGACGACCTCCGAGCGCGCTCCTACGGCGGACAGCTCAAGGCCACCGACTCCTGGCGCGACGACCTGCGCACGCAGGCCCGGCACATCCACGAGCACTACATGCGGTACCCCGTGTTCGCCTGGCAGATGGCGGCGCGTACGACGCGCCGGCCGACCGAGTTCGCCAATGTGGAGTTCGCCCTCGGCTGTCTGCGGCGGGCCGGCCTCGACGACGAGGAGGCGGTGACGTTCGTCCGGGTCTTCGGGAACGTCATCCGCTCGCTGTCCGCCATGGAGGCCGGGCTCCAGGCGCTCGACGCCGACTCCCGCGACCGGGACACCCTGGCCTGGGAGCTGGAGTACCGCCGTCTTCCGGCGGACACCTATCCGAGGATCGCCGGTCTGACGGCCCCGCTGGCGGCGATCGGCGATCCCGGAATCTTCGACAACGCGATCGACATGCTGCTCGACTCCGTGGAGGCCAGGGTGCGGGACAGGGCGACGGAGGCGTGACCGGGGCCCCGGTGTCAGGGCGCCCGATCGGCGAGTAGGCCGGCGACGAGGGATGTACGGTCCCGGACGGAGGACAGGTCCACCCACTCGTGGCGGGCGTGTGCGCCACCGCCGTCCGGGCCCAGTCCGTCCAGGGTGGGCACCCCCAGACTCGCCGTGATGTTGCCGTCCGAGCCGCCGCCGACGCTCGTCTCGGTGACCGGGGCGAGCCCCAGCCGCTCGGCGACCGCCCGGGCGGAGCCCAGCAGGCCGACGGACATCCCGCGTTCCAGCGGGCCGCGGTTGACGCTGCCCTGGAAGGCGAGTTCCGCGCCGGGCTCCCGCGGGCGCAGTGCCCGCAGTTCCTGTTCCACCCGTTCCAGTTCCGCGCGCTCCCAGGCCCGCACGTCGATGTCCACGAACGCCTGCTCGGGAACGGTGTTGGTGGTGGTGCCGGCGCCGCCCACCGTGGGTGTGACGGTGGTCCCGCGGTCCCGGTCGGCCAGATCGCGGATCGTCAGCACCTGATGGGCCAGCTCGACCAGCGCGTTGACGCCGTTGTGCGGTTCGAGGCCGGCGTGCGCGGCCCGGCCGTTGACGCCGAGGCGGTACTGCGCGACGCCCTTGCGTGCGGTCTTGAGCGCGCCGCCCTCGCTGGGTTCCAGTACCAGGACCGCGCCGCAGGCCGCCGCGGCCTCCTCGACGAGCGCGCGTGAGGTGATCGACCCGCACTCCTCGTCACCGGACACCACCACGCTGACGTGTGAGACGTCACCGGCCAGCGCGAGCGCCTCGAAGGCGAGCACGAGCCCGGCCTTCATGTCGAAGACCCCGGGGCCGGTCGCGCGCGCCCCTGACACTTCGAACGGGTTCTCCGCCAGCGTGCCCAGCGGCCACACCGTGTCGGCGTGCCCGAGCAGCAGGACCCGGCGGCTCTTCGGTACGGAAGGATCCGCGCCGCCCCAGTACAGGTGCGGCACCCCGTCGGAGACGATCCGTTCGGGGCGGCCCAGCGCGCCGCCCGCCCAGGTTTCGAGCAGGTCGTAGGCGTCGTTCAGCCCTCGGGCCCGACCCGACGGCGTCTCGATGCCCACCAGTTGCCCCAGTCGCCGGGTGAAGCGCTCGGGGGGCGTGGAGCCGGAACTGAAGGACAAGACAGCTCCCTTCCGATCGATGATGATCCCGTCGGCCGTGTGCCACCGGAATTCCGAGAACATCACCATGCTTGTAGTCTAGAAGATAGTCAATATGCGTTGCTATCTTCTGGGAGCCTCTCGTCGCCGTGTCCAACGGCACTTCTCGGGCCCGGCATGACACCACCCTCTGGGGCGTGTCATGCCGGGCCCGAGGCCGGCGGCCCTCTTGGCGGGACCGCGGAGAAGGAAACGGGGAGGAGCCGGTCAGCCGACGTCGGACGTGTCCAGGCGGTACAGCCCGCTGTACGCGGTCACCGCGCTGCCGTGCTTCTTCACCCAGGTCGCGATCTCGGAGTCGGTGCCCTGGCCGCCGCTGCTGCTGACCACGATGTAGTGCAGCTTGCCGGTCTTCACCAGGCTCTTGAGCTTGGCGAGGGTCATCGCGTCGTCGCTGCCGGACCAGCCGCCCATGGAGATGACGGGCTGACCGGACTCCAGGATGATCGAGGAGGCCGTCTGGTCGGTGGCCACCGCCACCAGCCAGGTGGCGCCGTCCTGGTGCTTCTTGAGGTACGTGATCATCGCGGAGCTGACCTGGGTGTCGCCGCCCATGCCTCCGGCGGTCCGATCGGACTGCGACTGGCTGCTGGAGTTGGTGCCGGTGCCGGTGCCGGTGCTTCCCGTCCCGGTCGGCGGCTGCCCCATGGACTGCCCGCCGGTGCCGCTCGGGGCGGTGCCGCTCTTGGTCCCGCTCGGCGCGCTGCCGCTCGGCCGCTGTCCACCGCCGCCCATACCGCCCATACCACCGCCGGTGTCGGGGCCGGCCGTCGGGTTGGTGCCGTTGGTGCTCGCGGTCGTCGCCGCCGAGACGGAGTAGGCGGCCGGGCCGGCCAGCAGGGCGACGATCGCCACCACCGCCGCGAAGCCCATCAGCCTCTGCCGCCGCATGAACCGCCCGACCAGCAGCCCGGCCACCGCCAGCGCACCGCCCAGCGCGGCCACCACCTCGGCGACCGTGTACACCGTGCCGGATCCGGACACCCGCTGGAGCAGGACGACCGCCCAGACGGTACTGGCGGCGACCGCCGCCGGAAGCACCCAGCCCCACTTCGCCCCAGAACCGTCGCGGAAGGCGTCGTACAGCATGACCCCGCCCGCGCCGGCCACGGCCGCGATCCCGGGGGCCATCGCGGTGACGTAGTACGGGTGGAAGGTGCCCTCGGCGAGGGAGAACGTCAGGAAGTGCAGGACGAACCAGCCGCCCCACAGCATCAGCGCGGCCCGCCTGGCGTCGGTGCGCGGCGCCCGGCCGCGCAGTACGAGGCCGCCGACGAGGGCGATCGCGGCGAACGGGATCAGCCACGAGATCTGGCCGCCCATGATGTCGTTGAACATCCGGTACAGGCCCGAACTGCCGCCGAAACTGGCGCCGTTGCCCTGCGAGCCCACCGAGGAACTGGCCCCGAAGATCCGGCCGAAGCCGTTGTAGCCGATGACCAGGTCCCACACGGTGTTGTCGGTGGAGCCGCCGATGTAGGGCCGCGAGGAGGCCGGGATCAGGTCGACGATCGCCATCCACCAGGCGCTGCTCACGATCAACGCGACCGTGGCGACGGCGAGGTTGCGGACACGCCTGCCCAACGACACGTTCGCGGCCCACAGATAGACCAGGAAGAACGCCGGCAGCACGACGTACGCCTGCATCATCTTGGTGTTGAACGCGAAGCCGATCGCCACCGCCGACCACACCAGCGGCAGCAACCTGCCGGTGCGCACGGCCTTCAGCAGCGCGGCCGCACCGAGCAGCATCAGGAAGACCAGGACCGGGTCGGGGTTGGTGTCGCGGTTGATGGCGACGGTGATGGGCGTCAGGGTCAGCACCACTGCGGCGATCGTGGCCGCCACGACCCCGAAGTCCCGCTTGACCAGCCGGTACAGCAGGGCGACCGAGCCGACGCCGGTGGCGACCATCGGCAGCATCAACTGCCAGGTGCCGTAGCCGAGGACGCGGGCGGACAGGCCCATCACCCACAGGGCGAAGGGGGGTTTGTCGACGGTGATGAAGCTGCCGGAGTCCAGCGCGCCGAAGAAGAACGCCTTCCAGCTCTTGGTGCCGGAGTAGACGGCCGCGTCGTAGAAGGTGTTGCCGGTGACGGAGGAGAGGTTCCAGGCGTACAGGACGGTGGCCAGGAGCAGGATCGCCCACAGGGCCGGACGGGCCCAGCGGGGGTCCTCGGGGGCGCCCATGAACAGCCTTCTGGCGCGGGAGACCGGCGGGGCGGCGGACCGGTGCCGGCCGTCCTGGACCGGGGCGGGCGGCGGGGCGAGGGTCGTCATGACGCGTACTCCAGGGGCTCGGTGGCGGTGGCCGCCCCGGTGGGCAGGACCGCGACGTCCTGCGGGACGGTGGTACGGCGGGGTACGGCGGCGACGCGGGTGCGGCCGGTGACGGTGGCCCGGAACATCCGGCCCATGCCCTTGAGGTCGTCGACGGCGGTGCGGACGATGTCGACCCGGCTGTCGGGGTCGTCGACCCAGTCGACCGGGACCTCGTGGACGCGCAGCCTGTTGCGCTGGGCGAGCACCAGCAGTTCGGTGTCGAAGAACCAGGCGGTGTCCTCGATGTGCGGGGCGAGCGCCCGGAACACCTCCGTGCGTACGGCCTTGAAGCCGCACTGCGCGTCCGAGAAGCGGGCGCCCAGCCCCGCCTTGAGGAGCAGGTTGTAGGAGCGTGAGACGAACTCCCGCTTCGGGCCGCGCACCACCGCCGCCTGCCGGTGCAGCCGGCTGCCGACGGCGAGGTCGCTGTGCCCGGACAGGAGCGGGGCGACCAGCGGCAGGAAGCCTTCGAGCCCGGTCGACAGGTCGACGTCCATATAGGCGACGACGTCGGCGGTGGACCTGCTCCACACGTGCCGCAGCGCACGGCCCCGGCCCTTGAGCTCCAGCCGCCGTGCGTGGACGTGCGGCAGGCGCAGGGTCAGGTCGGTCGCCACCGTCCAGGTGGCGTCCGTGCTCGCGTTGTCCGCGATCGTGATGCGGAACGGGAACGGGAAGGAGTCCTCGAGGTATGCGTGGAGACGGCCGATGCTGCCGGCGAGGACATGGGCCTCGTTGTGGACCGGCACCACGATCTCGACCGACCGGCGCCGGACGCCTCCCGCGTTCGTTTCGTTCATGGCCATGACGATCGGGGCGCTGTCTGGGGCGGTCGTGAGGCTTCACTGAGCGAGGAATGAGAATTAGGGAACTCACAGCCTGCCCACAGTGGGCACCTGTCGGAGACCCAGGTGCCGGGCCGGAGTCGTGGGTTCCGTGCGGGCGGTGGCGAGTCCGAGGCGCGTTCAATTCGGTTTCCGAGCGGAAATGGTGAGTCTTGTTCATTCGCTCGGACGGTGCGCGTCAGGGTTCCGTATGCGAATGACCCTCAACAACCATTGCGGTCGGAGCCGTGCGCATCGCAAGATGTTCCTGAGGCTGCTGGGAATCAGGTGAAAGACGGGCAGGTAGCCTGATGGTGCGCCTTGCCGCTCCGCCCATGAGTCACAGATCGGGACGCCCTTGACTCTCGACGATCTGTCGCAAGACGACAGAGAGTGGATTTTCACCCATCTCATCTGGCCCGGCTACGAACAAGTCGTGTCTCAGGCGGCGCCCGTCGTGGTGTATGTCATGGGGCAGCCGGGTGCCGGGAAATCCGAGAACCGCCATCTGGTGCCGGACGGGCTGGAGAAGGCGACGCGGATCTCGGGCGACGACTTCAAGATCAACGACCCGCGTTATCTGCCGGCCCTGAAGGACAATCCGCGGACCGCCGGCACCCTGGTCCGGTCCGTCTATCAGGAATGGCAGGCGCGGGTGGTCGCCGGGATGCGGCAGATGGCGGGCCATCTCGTGATCGAGATCAGCCCCAGGCTCCCCATCCGGTGTTTCCTCGGAGAGGTCGCCGCTTTCCGTGCCGCGCACTACCGGGTGGAACTCGTGGTTCTCGCCGTGCGCGAGGCGGACAGCCGGCAGGGCATCGGGCTGCGCTATGCGCGGGTGCTCCGCAGGAATCCGACGCACGCCCGGTTCACCGAGACCGCCGGGCACAACGAGTGCTTCAAGGCGCTCGGTGAGGTCGTCGCGGCGGTCGAGCGGGAGTCCTCGGTGCACGCGCTCCGGGTGGTACGGCGCGACGGAACGGTGCTCCACCGCAGCGAGCGCGGCGACGCCGGCCACCTGCCGGGCGGGGCCGTGCAGGCCATGGAGGGCGAGTGGCGGCGGCCCTACACCACCGTGGAGGCGGCGCACTTCTTCGGGAACCAGGGTCTGCTGCACCGGCGACTTCCCCAGTACGCCGACGAATGGCACGAGATCGCCGAACTGGCCGCACCGCTGATCTCGTCGGTCAACTGAGCTGCGGATTCTGGCGGGTCAGTTTCCCGAACAGGACGCTGTAGTCCCGGGCCATGCGGTCGGCCTGCTCGGGAGTGGCCTCGTCGAGGTATTTCCGCTCGGCCATGCACTTCTGGCGTGCTGTCAGCAGTTCGTCCAGCCGCACGGGATCGGGTGGCCGGTTGTGCCTCTCCAGATGGATGGCCCTGTTGTACCAGGCGATGACCAGTCGTACGCATTCCAGGGCCGCGGCGTGCCCGAGAGCCTCGGGGTCGTACGTGTCGTGCGGGGCCGTCGGCTGCCGGATTTCCGCGTCGGGCGGCAGAACCGTCTTGTGGGCTCCTTCTGCCCGGACTTCCCCGGCAGGGCGTTTCCGCAGTGTTCTGAAAGCGGTGTGCCACAGCTGGCGGAACGGCGTGGAACTTCGCTCGGCGTCACTTCCGCCGAGCCCCCGGCCCGCATGCCTGGTGGTCGACCACACCGTTTCTCTCCCTGTCCGGAGGTGGGGGAGCCGGGGCATGGAGAGGCCTGTGTCGCGCCCCCGTTCCGTGGTTGCCCAGCTTAGGGGGCATGGATCCCGAGGGACACTCGTAGACCGCCAGGAACACACGGGATTCTTATGGAATGGCTGATTCCGCAATGGCGACCCTTTGTGCCCGTACCTAGCCTTCTTGTATATCCGGGGGGTGTCGTGGGCGGGCGGGATCTTCGTGCGCTGTTCGGTTCGAACGATCGGGGAATCCAGGTCGAGGAGCACTTCACCAACCGTCAGGAGCAGTGGGCGGCCGTCACCGCAGCCCTTGCCGGGCATGTGCGCGCCCTCGCGGCACCCGGCTTCGACGTCGAGGACCTGGAGGCACCCCGCGACAACGTCCTCGTCTTCCACGGCATCGGCGGCATAGGGAAGTCGACGCTGTCGCGGAAGGTGGAGGCGGCCCTCGCCCACACCGAGCACCGGCCCACCCAATGGGGTGAACCCCTCCGGGTGAACGGCCGGGTCCTCCCCGTCCGGATCGATCTCGCCCGTTCGGCCGGCACGGACTTCGAACGGGTGATCCTCACCCTCCGGCTCGCCCTCGCCGAACTGGGCCGTCCGCTGCCCGCCTTCGATCTGGCGATGCGCCGGTACTGGGACCACGTGCACCCGGGTGAGCCGCTGGAGGAGTTCCTGCGGCGCGGCGGCCTCGGCCGGCGGTTCGGCAAGGCCGTGCCGGACCAGATGCAGTCGGCACTCACCGACATCGCCCAGGCCCTGCTGCTGCCCGGCACGGTCGGCGCGGTGGTCGGGCAGGTCACCGGAGCCCTGGTCCGTGCCCTGCGCGACCACCGGGCCGCCGTACGCGCACTCGCGGGCTGTGCCCGGCTCGCCGACCTCCTGGAGGCCGAGCCCGATCTGGACGCCCTCTCCTACTACGCGCATCTACTGGCCTGGGAGATCGCCCGCCTACCGCCGGCCCGGGCCGTGCTGCCGGTGATCCTCCTCGACACGTTCGAGGACGTGGGCGACCGCGTCCACCGCGACCTGGAGCGGCTGCTGCAACGGGTCGTCTGGCTGATGCCCAACGCCTTCTTCGTCATCACCGGCCGCAGCCGCCTCCAGTGGGCCGAGGAGGCCCTGCACGGTCAGCTCGACTGGACCGGACCAGCGGCCTGGCCGGGCCTGGCCGTATCCGGCGGGCCGGGGCAGTGGCCGTCCCGGCAGATCCTCATCGGGGACTTCTCGCCCGAGGACTGCGACGACTACCTGGCCCGGCGCCTGACGCGCGACGGCCGTCCCGTCATCGCGCCGGAGATCCGGGCGGTGATGGTCGCCCGCTCGCACGGCCTGCCCCTCCATCTCGATCTGGCCGTGCAGCGCTTCCTGGCCATCCGGCGCACCGGGCGCGAACCCGGCCCCGCCGACTTCGACGTCGCCTTCCCGGCCCTCATCAGCCGCACGCTCACCGACCTCACGCCGGACGAACGGCATGTGCTGCGCTCGGTGTCGCTCCTCGACAACTTCGATGTACCCCTGGCCTCCAGGGCCGCCGGGATGACGTACGAGGCCGCCGCTCTGCGCCTCATCGAGAGGCCGTTCGTGCTGTCGGATCCGCACGGCGTCTGGCCGTACCACCTCCACGGCGTCATCCGTTCCACCATCCGGACGGCCGACGACCAGGCGGACGACCGCTGGTCGGCGCGGGACTGGGAACGGGCGGCGGCGCGGGCCTTCGAGGCCGTCGGGGAACGCTGGGCCACCGCTCCCGAACGCGACCGCGGCCAGCTCGTCAACTGCCTGCGCCAGGGCCTGCGCCTCGCGCGCGACTTCGGCCTCGCGCTCGGCTGGCTCACCGACGCCGCCTGGAGCTACACAGGGGACTCCGTGTGGGAGCCGCTCGCTCCGCCCCCACCGGCCGGGGGCCCGCCGACCGCGCTGCACACGGCCGCCGACGCCCTGGTGGAGACCCTCAGCGCACTCGCCCGCCGCCAGCACGAGCACCGGGAGCGCACGGTGGCCCGGCTGACGGCGGTCGTCGACTCCGGGCTGCTGCCGCCGGAGCTGCGGGACATGGCCGTGTACTACCGGGCCAAGGCGGACCGCGACCTGGGCCGTTCGCAGGAGTCGCGCAGCGGTATGCGGGCCGTCGCGGAGGGCGGTGGCCGGCTCGCTCCGGCGGCCCGGCGGGGCCTGGCCCATCTGGCCCGCCTTGCCGGTGACTTCCCGACCGCGCTGAGTACCGCCGCCACCCTGGGCTGGGCCGGGCGGCACCATCGGGTGCTCGGTGACGTCTGGTGGGTGCAGGGCGACATGACACGGGCCGCCGAGGCCTACGCGGCGGCGCGGGACGAGGCCGAGCGGCACGCCGTGGCCGGTGAACGCGCCACCGCCCAGACCCAGCGTGCCTTCGTCCTGGCCTTCGCCGATCCGGCCGCCGCCGCGGACGAACTGGACCTCGCCCATCACCTGCTCGCCGGCCTCGACCTGCGGGCCACCCGGCTCACCGCGCACATCGCCGCCCTCGTCCGGGACGCCGGGACACCGGGCGCCGGGATCGCCGACCGCGCCGACGTACTGCGTGCCGAGGCCCGGGTCGCCGGCATCACCGCCGCCCGGCTCACCCTGGAACTCGCCCTCGGGTTCCACCATGCCGTCCTGGACGACCGGGCACAGGCGCAGGCCGCCGTCGCGCGACTGCGGGATCTCAACCCCGGCCCGGACTACGCCTACTACGCGGATCTCGTGCGCTTCATGGCGGACCTGGCGCTGCCCGCCGCGCCGCCCGGCAGGGCGCGCTGGGTGGACGGCGAGGACGTCACCCGGGCCCGCTGGCGCGCCCTGGCCACCGGCCGGCGCGGCTGACGGCGGCCGGTCAGGTCACAGACTGAAGACGACCAGTCAGCCGCCAAAGTGCTGAAACACTTGCGGTCTAGACTCTCCCCGCAACGGCCTGTGCCACGGCGACCGTGGTCGAAACCGGGCAGTCCCAGCCAAACCCGAAGGGCATTCGGCGTTTTGATACGGATAGATTCAGTCACCAAGCGGTACCCGGACGGTACGGTCGCCGTCGACCGACTCTCCCTGGAGATACCGGATCGCTCGATCACCGTCTTCGTCGGCCCCTCGGGCTGCGGCAAGACCACGACCCTGCGGATGATCAACCGGATGATCGAGCCCAGCGAGGGCCGGATCCTCCTCGACGGTGCCGACATCCAGGCGCAGCCGGTCAACACCCTGCGCCGGTCGATGGGTTACGTCATCCAGAACGCCGGTCTCTTCCAGCACCGCACGATCATCGACAACATCGCCACGGTGCCCCGGCTGCTCGGCTGGAACAAGCAGAAGGCGCGCGCCCGCGCGGCCGAGCTGATGGACCGGGTGGGCCTGGACTCGGCGCTCGCCAAGCGCTACCCCTACCAGCTCTCCGGCGGCCAGCAGCAGCGCGTCGGCGTGGCCCGGGCGCTCGCCGCCGACCCGCCCGTGCTGCTGATGGACGAGCCGTTCTCCGCCGTGGACCCGGTGGTCCGCAAGGGCCTCCAGGACGAACTCCTGCGCATCCAGGACGAGTTGGGCAAGACCATCGTCTTCGTCACCCACGACATCGACGAGGCGATCAAACTCGGCACGATGGTCGCCGTGATGCGCACCGGCGGCCACCTCGCCCAGTACGCGCCGCCCGCCGAACTGCTCACCGACCCGGCCGACGCCTTCGTCGAGGACTTCCTCGGCGCCGACCGGGGCATCCGCCGGCTGTCCTTCTTCCCCTCCGCGGACCTCGCGCTGCAGAGCGCCCCGATCGTCCCGGTCGACGCCGACGCCACCAAGCTCGACGCCCGCACCGCGACGGACACCCCCTATCTCCTCGTGACGGACCTGGACGGCAGGCCCCTGGGCTGGGGCGAGCCGAGCGCCCTCACCGCCGGCTCGATCGACCCGGAGCGGCTGCTGCCGTACGGGCGGCCGTTCGTGCCCGGCAGGGACTCGCTGCGCGCCGCCCTCGACGGCTCCGTGCTCTCGCCGACCGGCTGGGCGGTGGCCGTGGACGGCGAGGGCCGCGCCGTCGGCGTCGTCTCCCAGCAGGTCATCGGCGCCGCGATCCGCACCGCCCACGCCGAGGGCCGCGACCACACGAAGGTCGGGGGATGAGCGGCTTCTTCGACATCCCCAGCGACCTCCAGAACACCTACTTCGGGCTGATCGGCCTCCATCTGCGCGAGGCCCTCCTCCCGGTGCTGGCCGGACTGCTGGTGTCCCTCCCGATCGCCCAGCTCTGTGTGCGCTTCCGCTGGCTGTACCCGCCGGTCCTGGGCGTGACCACGATCCTGTACGCCATCCCCTCCCTGGCCTTCTTCGTCGTCCTCATCGACTACACCGGCCAGACCGAGACGACGGTGATGATCCCGCTCGCGGTGTACAGCCTGGTGGTCCTGGTCCCGGCGATCGTGGACGGCGTCCGCTCGGTCCCGCCCGAGACCCTCGCCGCCGCCACCGCCATGGGCCTCGGCCCCGTACGCCGTTACTTCCAGGTGCAGTTGCCGATCGCCGTCCCCGCGATCATCGCGGGTCTGCGGGTGGCCACCGTCTCCAGCATCTCCCTGGTCAGCGTCGGCATGCTGATCGGCAACCAGGGCGCCCTCGGCAACCTGCTCAACGACGCCAACATCTACCACCGCCCCGAGCTGGCGGTGAACTCCGTGGTGACGACGGCCCTGCTGGCGATCCTGGCGGACGCCCTCCTCGTCCTCCTGCGCCGTGTGCTGACGCCCTGGATGCCGAAGGAGAGCACCCGGTGAACGTCCTCAACTTCATCCACGCCTTCTTCAGCGACAGTTCGCACTGGCACGGGTACGACGGCATCCCCGCCCGACTGTGGGAGCACGTCCAGTACTCGCTGGAGGCGCTCGCCTACGCGGCCGTCATCGGCCTGCCCGTCGGCCTGATCACCGGCCACTACGGGCGTGGCGGCAACACCCTCGCCCTGATCGCCACGGCCGGCCGGGCCCTGCCCAGCTTCGGCCTGCTGGTCCTGATGTTCATCTGGCTCGGCTTCGGCATGCTGCCGGTGATGATCCCGCTGGTGATCCTCGCCGTACCGCCGATCCTGGTCACGACGTACGAGGCGATGCGCTCGGTCGACCCGTCACCGGTGGACGCCGCGCGCGGCATGGGCATGCCGGAGGCACGCGTCCTCTTCCAGGTCGAACTCCCGGTCGCCCTCCCGCTGATCCTCAGCGGCCTGCGTTCGGCGGCCATCCAGATCGTCTCGACGGCGACGATCGCGGCGTACGTCAGCCTGGGCGGCCTGGGCCGCTACATCATCGACGGCCTCTACCAGAAGAACTACGAGAAGGTCGTGGGCGGCGCGACCCTGGTGGCGGCGATGGCCCTGGCCACGCTCGGGATCTTCTGGGCGGTGGCCAGACTGACGGTTTCTCCGGGAGTACGCAGGAGTTAGCGCCCCGAAAGGGGCGCGGGGCTGTATTGAACGTGCGGCTACCGCCGCGTGGGCGCGACCGGCCCCACGCGGCGGGCCCGCAGGTCCCCACCCACCGCACTACCCCTCGCGCCGCGCCAGCGCCAGTTCGAGAACAACAAGCAGCGCGTCCCGCACCGAACCCCGTTCACGCGCGTCGAAGACGACCAGCGGAGTCCCCTCGGCGACGTCCAGCGCCCACCGCACCTCGTCCAGCGTGTGCTCGACCTGCCCGTCGAACGCGTTGATGGCGATGGCGAACGGAATCCCGCGGTGCTCGAAGTAGTCGACCGCCGCATAGCAGTCGTCGAGCCGCCGCGTGTCCACGATCACCAGCCCGCCGAGCGCGCCTTCGACGATGTCGTCCCACATGAAGCCGAACCGTTCCTGCCCGGGCGTGCCGAACAGATACAGCTTGAGTGTCGGGTCGATGGTGATGCAGCCGAAGTCCATCGCCACGGTCGTGGTCGTCTTGCGCGGGGTGAGCGTCAGGTCGTCCACGCCCGCCGCGACCTCGGTGATCGACGCCTCGGTGGTCAGTGGTTCGATCTCCGAGATCGAGCCGACGGCGGTGGTCTTGCCCACGCCGAAACCGCCCGCGATGACCATCTTCACCGGCAGCGGCGGCCGGACGGCCGTACGCCCGGTCCCCCGGGTCAGCGAGTCAGTCGGTGTCACGGAGTACCCCTCGGGAGTCTGGGATGGCCCGCAGGCCGTCGATAACCCTGCGCAGGACGGACGAGTCGTGGGTGGCTTCGAAGTCGGGCACATGCACGGTCAGCTGCCCCGCCTCGCGCAGGTCTTCGGCGAGCACCCGGACCACGTTCAGGTGCAGCCGCAGCCGCGCCGCCAGTTCCGCGAGCGACTGCGGAATCCGGCACGCGGCGACGATGTCGTGCTGCTCGAAGGAGAGCCGGGCGAGCGCGTCGAGTCCGGCGGTGGTCGCCACCACCTGGGTCTCGACGGGCATCGCCGGTCCGGAGGCGCTGTCCGCCACCCGGCCGGCGGTGACCAGGAACGGCCGTACGGCGGGGGCGGGACCGACCGGGTCCGGGCCCGGGGGCGGGAAGCCGTCCGCCATGGCTGTGTCTTCCTCTCTCGACCGGCTCCGCCGGTCAGCGCGTCTGTGGGACGCCGACGCTGTTCTTCAGCTCCAGGACCAGCTGCGGGCTGAGCGCGGCACCGGCCCGGTTGGCGAACAGGGTCATCTCGTAGGCGATGTTGCCGAGCTTGGCCTCGTTGTCCGCGACCACGCCGAGCACGGCGCCGCTGCCGATCGCGGAGACGATGACATGGCCGCCCTCCAGGTCGATGATGACCTTGTTGAGGCCGCCCAGGCCGTAGTTGCCGGAGGCGCCGGCGGCCAGGCTGGTGATGCCGGAGACGATCGCGGCCAGCCGTTCGGAGTGCGCGCGCTCACGCAGCTCCGACACGGCGATCAGCAGACCGTCGGAGGACACGGCGATCGCGTCCACCACGCCGGCCGTCTCGGTCGCGAAGCGGTTCAGCAGCCAGGTGAAGTCGGCTGCGGCCGCCTGCAGGTCGGTCGGCGTGGCTGCGCCGCCCGTCGGGGTGTCACCTGTCGACGTGCTCACTGCTCGGCTCCTTCCGGAAGGTGGATCTGGTGGTGCGGCGGGTTGGTCTCGGGGTGCGGCGCGGGTCGCTCGTGGCTTGCGGTGTCGCTCTCGCGCCGGGCGCGTTCCACCGCCGCCTCGAACTCCTCCAGCGCGTCCCGCTCGGCGTCGGCGTCGCGGTTGCGCGGTGGCTGGGCGAGGGTCTGGGCGGCGCCGACGGTGGTGCGGAGGGTCGCGCCGCGTACCCGGCGGCGCAGCGGGCGCGCTCCGTCGGCGGAGTCGGCCGGGGGTTCGCCGGTGCGGGCGGCCGGGATCAGCGGGGTCGGCGCGGCCGGCGCCTCGGCGGCCGCATCGCGGCGCGGCACCCGGCGGGGGAGCGGGCCCTCGGGCTCGGCGGCGGCCGGGACCGACGCGGCGGCGGTCGGCCCGGTCGGTTCGGCCGGCGCCGTCGGTTCCACGGCGAGCGGGGTGCCGGAGGTGTCGGCCACCGCGCTCATCGTCAGCAACAGCCGGGAGGGCAGCGTCACTTCGGCGGTGACACCGCCGCCCGGGGTCCGGGTCAGCTCGACGCCGATCTCCCAGCGCCGGGCCAGCGCACCCACCACGAACAGACCGAGCACCTTGGTCGGCACCAGGTCGAGGCGCTCACGGCGGATCAGCCGGGCGTTCTCCTCGGCCAGCCGCTCGGCGCTCATGCCCAGGCCGTGGTCGGTGACAACGATGTGCGCGCCGTGGTCGCCGGTGCGGACGGTCACCTCGACCGGGCTGCCCTCCGGCGAGAAGGACACCGCGTTCTCCAGGAGTTCGGCCACCATCAGGGTGAGGTCGCCGATGATGTCCGGCTCGATCATGGCGTCCGTGCCGGCGTACAGCCGTACCCGCTGGTAGCCCTCGATCTGGCCGAGTGCGGCCCGGACCACGTTGGACAGCGGGGTGGGCCCGGAGGACAGCACCGTCTCGCGGATGCCGGCCAGCAGCATCAGGCTGTCGGCGTTGCGGCGCAGGCGGACGGCGATGTGGTCGATGGAGTAGAGGCGTTCGAGGAGGGCCGGGTCGGTCTCCGCGCGCTCCACCGCGTCGATGAAGGCGAGCTGGCGGGTGGTCAGGTTGCTGACCCGGCGGCCGACGTTGCCGAACATCTCGGCGGTGTTGCGGCGGCTGAGCACCTGGCGTTCGAGAAGGGCCGCGGCCGTGGTCTGCACCTGGTTGAACGCCTCGGCCAGGTCGCCGATCTCGTCGCGGGCGGTGACCGGCATGTCCCGCAGCCGGGGCGGGCTGTCGTCCTCGGTGTCGTCGTCGGCGACCCGGGCGAGTTCGCGCCCCGCCACCTCGGCGACCTCGTGCGCGACCCCGGTCAGGGCCTGTACCGGGCGGATCACCGAGCGGCGCACCAGCGCGGCGAGGGTGATCCACAGGACGAAGCCGAGCAGGGTGCCGTTCAGCAGGTAGATGGCGCGCCACTTGGCCGATTCGGCGCTGGCGTCGGCCCGGTCGGCGATCTGGCCGATGAGCGAGGCGGTGATGTTCAGCCGGGCGGTGGCCTGGTTGAGATAGTCCGGGTAGTCGGTCAGCGCGTCCCTGACCGCCTGCCGGATGTCCTCCTGGCTGCCCGCCTCCAGCCTGCTCGGGTCGATCTGCAGCTCGGCGTAGGACTCGGCGATCTTGCCCTGGGCCTTGGTGTGCTCGACGGAGGCCAGCTGGGCCGCCTGCCCCTCGGTGGCGAACCGGGTGAAGCGTGCGGCCTGGTGCTGGTACAGGTCGTAGGCGCCGACCGCGTTGGTGAACTCGATCAGCGCGTTGGTGTCCCCGGTGGTGGCCGCGAGCACGTTGGTCTCGAAGGCGCCGTGGGCGGCGTCGGCGCGCAGCAGCGAGTCCAGCAGGTTGCCGGTGAAGGTGGCGGCGAGGTCGGCGTTGCGGTCCAGACCGAGGCCGTCGATCAGGTCGTTGGCCGCGTTGCTGTACGCCGGGTCGATGTTGTCCGCCGGCAGGTACGACTGCTCGACGGACTCGCGCAGGCTGGACAGGCCCTCGACCTGCCGCAGGGCGTCCGACTCGGTGTCCGGCAGCCGGTCGCCGAAGGTGTCACGGACCGTCCGGAGCTGGTCGGCCACCGCTTTCTGGGCCGCGCGGTAGGGGGCCTGCGAGGGGGTGTCGTCCCCGGACTCGTACCGCGCGGAGAGCAGGATCGCCTGCTGGTGCTCCGCCTCGACCTTGTCCACGAGCCGCGCCACCTGGGTGCTGTCCCGGACCAGCTGTGCCGCGTCCTCCGCGCTGGTGGACTGCTGCACCAGATCGGTGAAGACATAGGCGAGCAGTACGGCGATGACGGCGAGCGGCACACCGACCAGCAGGTTCAGCTTGCGCCGGAAGGGCCAACGGTCGGCGAAACCCCGAATCCCACCCCGCGCCTGGGCGGGCCGGACGGGCGCGTCCACCTGGTTCGTGGACACCGGGCCTCCTTCATGAGGGTGTCTCGACTGTGGGGGGCGTCTTCACCCCGAGCTGTTGCGGAACGACACCGAGTAGCGGGCCCCGTGCACCGCTGTGACCGATGTCAACTGCGGTGAGACTACAGCGTTCTTGAAGCGCGATTCCGCTTGCTCTTTATCAAGAATCCGTTACAAAGAGACCGCTCTCCGTCCACAACTGGCCACGGATCGAAGCCAATCGGTGACCCGGAGATACTTGACTGACCGAGAACCGGCTGGATTGGATCGTGCGGAGTGGTTCCCAACAACCTCATGCGGTTCGCAACACCCCCACCCTTCTGCCCACAGCTCCCGGAACGGCAACCGTGACTTCCAACACCCTTCCCAGCAGGTCAATCCGGACATACCGAGGCGTGGCGGCGGTCGCGCTCGCCGCGACGACGGCCCTGCTGGCGGGCTGTTCCTCTTCCGACGACAGCAAGTCCGACCCGCTGTCCGACAGCAAGGCGAGCGGGGACACCGTCGTCGTCGGCTCCAACAACTTCGCCGAGAGCACCCTGATCGCCGACATCTACGGCGAAGCACTCAAGGCCAAGGGCATCAAGGTCACTTACAAGCCGAACATCGGCAGTCGTGAGACGACCTACGGTCTGCTCAAGAACGGCTCCATCTCGGTCCTGCCCGAGTACAACGGCGCCCTGCTCGCCTACCTCGACCCCAAGGCCACCCCGAAGACCGTCGAGGAGACCACCAAGGCCGTCGAGGCCAAGCTCGACTCCAAGCTGACGCTGCTCGACCCGGCGGAGGCGCAGGACAAGGACACGGTGACGCTCAACGCGGTCACGGCCGCCAAGTACAACCTCACCGAGAAGTCCTCCATAGCCGACCTCAAGAACATCGCCAAGGACCTGGTCATCGGCGCCTCGCCGGAGTTCCAGACCCGCCAGCAGGGCCTGGTCGGCCTGAAGTCCGTGTACGGCCTGGAGTTCAAGTCCTTCAAGGCGCTCGACGCGGGCGGCGCGCTCACCCAGGCCGCCCTGAAGAAGAACTCGGTGCAGGCCGGCGACATCTTCAGCACGGACCCGACCATCACCAAGGAGAAGTTCGTCGTCCTCCAGGACCCGGAGAACCTCTTCGGCTTCGAGAACGTCCAGCCCCTGGTCTACAAGAGCGCCCTGAACCAGACGGCCACCGACGCCCTCAACGCGGTCTCCGCCAAGCTCGACACGGCGACCCTGCTGGACCTGGACACCCAGGTGCAGTCGGACAACAAGGACCCGCTGGACGTGGCCCAGGCCTGGCTGAAGAAGGTCGGCCTCACCAGCTGACCCGAACCGGCGCCCGATCTCCCTTGGACAGCACCAGCGACGTACCGAGACAGCGGCCCGCGCGCTCCTGTGTCGTGCTCGACGGCAACGGCCTCGGCCTGCCCGGACTCGTCCGGCTGGCCGACGCCGTCGCCGATCCGGTCGTACCGCCCGAGGCGCTCGACCGGGTCGGCCGCGCCCACGAGACCGCCGAAGACCTCGCCGAACAAGGCCTTTGGTACGGCCGTGGCACCGGCGTGGGCGCCCACCGCTCGATCGCGGTCGACCCGTCGGACGCGGCCGGCCACACCCTGCGCCTGCTGCGCAGCCACGCCGGCGGCGCCGGCCCCGTGCTCCCGCCGCGCCGGGCCCGTGCCCTGCTGGCGGTCCGTGCGAACCAGCTCCTGGCCGCCGGCTCCGGCATCCACCCCTCCTTCGTCACCGCCCTGACCGAGGCCCTGCGTCTTGGCGTGTACCCCGCGATCAACGAGTACGGCGGCGTGGGCACCGGCGACCTGACCGCGCTCGCCCAGACCGGCCTGACCCTGATCGGCGAACGCCCCTGGCTGACGACGTCCCCCGACGCCGAACTGCCCGCCCCGGTCACCCTCCGCCCCGGCGACTCGCTCGCCCTCCTGAGCAGCAACGCCCTCGCGCTGGGCCGGGCCGCCCTGGCCTGTTACGACCTGGACGTGCTGTTGAGAGCCACACACGCGGTGGCCGCACTCTCCCTGGCCGCCGTCTCCGGCTCGCCGGAGGCCTACGCGCCCCAGGTGCACGCCCTGCGCCCCTACCCCGGCCCGGCCAGGGCGGCGGCGGAGATACGACGCCTCCTCGCGATACCCGACCACCCCCTCACCACCGGCCGCCGCGTCCAGGACCCCTACGCCTTCCGCGCCTTCCCCCAGGTCCACGGCGCGGCCCTGGAGGCCGCCGACACCCTCCGCCGGATCATCGAGACGGAGATCAACTGCCCCACGGAGAACCCCGTGCTGGCACCCGACGGCCGCGTCTACCACCACGGCGGCTTCTTCGTGACGCCGCTCGCCCTGGCCCTGGACGGCCTCGACCTCGCCCTTCTCCAGACCGCCCAGCTCTCCGCGGCCCGCCTCCAGGCCCTGGGCCGCGCCGACCTCACCGGCCTGCCCGGGTTCCTGGCCACCGGCCCGGCGAGCAGCTCCGGCACGATGATCCTGGAGTACACGGCCAACTCGGCCCTGGCGGAGGTCCGTTCGGCCGCGACCCCGGCCTCGGCCGGCCACACCGTCCTGTCCCACGGCCTGGAGGAGGCGGCGACCTTCGCAGGCCAGGCGGCGAAACAGGCGGAACGGGCGGCGGAGGCCTACGGGGTGGTCCTGGCATGCGAACTGGTGGTGGCGGTACGGGCGTTGCGGCTCGGGCCGATGGAGCCGACGGTGCCTGCTTTCAGGGTGGCGGCGGCAGCGTTGCCGGCGGGCACGGAGGACCGTGCGCTGACGGGGGACGTGACCACCGCGGTGGAACTGCTCCCGAAACTGGCCGACTTGTGAGACACGCGAGTCTCCCTGCCCAAGAGACACGGGTCTCCATCGACCGGTGAGGGCCGGTGCACTGCTCAGGTGACCGTCTCGGGTGCCTGCGCGAGCAGCCGCGCCCGGATCCGGGCCGCCGCGCCCACCGCGACGGCGTCCTCGCCCAGACGGGCCGGCAGTACCCGCACCGGCCTGCCACTGACCGGGGGTTCGGCCGCCAGAACGGCGAGCAGGGCCGGTTCCAGCGGTGCCCAGGAGCGGCTCACACCGCCGCCCACCACACACGTGGTGACGTCCAGCAGCCCCGCCACCAGCAGGATCGCGCGGGCGACGGCGGCCCCGGCCGCCTCGTACACGGCGACCGCGTCCGCGTCGCCTCGCCCCGCCGCCACCGCGAGCTCCCGGGCGGTCGCCGTACGCCCGGTCCGCTCGGCGTACCGCGCCGCCAGCGCCCGGCCGGACGCCAGCGTCTCCAGATGGCCCCGCCCACCGCAGGTGCAGGGCAGCCCGCCGAAGCCGGGCACATGCCCGATCTCGCCCGCCGCGCCCCACGGGCCGTCGTACAGCTCGCCGTCCAGCCACAGCGCCCCGCCCACCCCGGTGCCCAGCGTCATGCCGAGCACATGGGTCTCGCCCACGACCGCGCCCCGCGCCACCTCGCCGCGCAGGAAGGCGTTGACGTCGTTGTCGAGGGACGCCGGTACCCCGAGCGCCTCCTGGACCGCCGCGGTGACCTCGTAACCGGCCCAGTCCCGGAAGGAGTCGCTGGCCACCAGGATCCGCCCGGCCCGCGCGTCCACCACCCCGGCCGCCCCGACCCCGGCACCGAGCAGCCGTACCGGCGTGCGCTCCAGCAGCCGTCGTACGACGGTCAGGGCGGCGCCGACCATGGCGGTGCCGCCCTCGGCGGCCGGGGTCGGCAGCTGCGCCCGGTCCAGGACGGCGAGATCCGGCGTGCACAGGACGGCCTGGGTGGTCGTCCCGCCGATGTCGATCCCCGCGAACGCCTCGGGTGCGTCGCTCACGCGCCGGCCTCCTGTCCTCGTACGGCCGCCCGGCGGGCGCGTTGCAGCACCGGATCGGGTACCGGCACGGCGGCGAGCAGCCCGCGGGTGTACTCCGTCTCCGGGTGGCGCAGGGTCGTCGCGGTCGCCCCCTGTTCCAGCACCCGTCCGCCCCGCATGACCACCACCCGCGCGGCGAACTCCCGTACCACCGCGAGATCGTGCGAGACCAGCAGGCAGCCGAACCCCAGCTCGCGCTGCAGCTCGGCGATCACCTCCAGCACCGTGCGCTGGACACTCACGTCCAGTGCGCTCGTCGGCTCGTCCGCGACCAGCAGCCGGGGCGCCAGCACCAGCGCCCGGGCCAGGCTGACCCGTTGCCGCTGACCGCCGGAGAGCTCACGCGGTCCGCGTCCCGCCACCCGGCCGGGCAGCCGGACCAGATCGAGCGCCTCGGCGACCCGGGCGCGGCGCTCGGCCGCCGACAGGTCCCGGCGGTGCACCCGCAGCGGCTCGGCGACACACTCCGCGACGCTCATCCGGGCGTCCAGCGAGGCCACCGGGTCCTGGAGCACCACCCCGACCCCGGACAGCAGCCGCCGTCTGGCCCGGCCCCGGCTGCGCCGCAGATCGGCCCCGAACAGCGAGACCGCCCCGGCGTCGGGCGTGACCAGGCCCAGCGCCACCCGGGCCGCCGTCGACTTCCCGGACCCGGACTCGCCCACCAGCCCGACCGTCTCCCCGGCCCGGACCGTGAACGAGACCTTCTGGAGGGCGGACACGGCACCCCGGCCACGGCCGAAGCGGACGGAGACGTCCCGGAGCCGGACGACCGGTTCCCCCTCGGGCGCCACGACGTCCTCGGCGGCGGGTCCGTCGGCCGTCAGCCGGGGCACCGCCGCCAGCAGCCGCCGGGTGTACTCGTGGGCGGGACGCAGCAGCACCTCCTCCGCCGGCCCGGTCTCCACCACCTCGCCGCGCAGCATCACCGCGACCCGGTCGGCGAAGTCGGCGACCACACCCATGTTGTGGGTGACCAGCAGCACGCCGGTGCCCGCGTCGGCCGCCAGCTCCCGCAGCAGGTCCAGGATCTCGGCCTGCACGGTGACGTCGAGCGCGGTGGTCGGCTCGTCGGCGACCAGGAGACCGGGGGAGTTGGCGACGGCCATCGCGATGACGACCCGCTGCCGCTGTCCGCCCGAGAGCTGGAACGGAAAGGCCCTGGCCCGCCGCTCCGGCTCCGGAATGCCCACCCTGCGCAGCAGGGCGACGGCCTCGGCGGCGGCCTCGGCGCGCGACACCTCCCGGTGGTTGCGGACGACCTCCGCGATCTGGGCGCCGACCCGGGTGAGCGGGTCCAGCGCGGTGGCCGGTTCCTGGAACACCATCGACGCGGTACGGCCGCGCAGCCGCGTCAGTTCGGGCTCGCCCGCGCCGACGACGTCCGTGTCGCCGACCGTGATCCGGCCGGTCGTCACGGCGTTGCCGGGCAGCAGCCCCAACGCGGCCAGCGCCACGGTGGACTTGCCGGACCCGGACTCGCCGACCAGCGCGAGCGTCTCCCCGGGCCGCACCCGCAGCGACACCCCGCGAACGGCGGGCACCGGACCGGTGTCGGTCGCGAAGGTCACGGCCAGATCCCGGACGTCGAGGACGGCCCGGTCGTCGGGGACGGCCCGGTCGTCGGGGACGGCCCGGTCGTCGGGGGTCCGGGGAGTACCGGAGATGTCGGGGTTGTTCATCCGCGTCCCCTCACGTCGAAGGCGTCGCGCAGCCCGTCGCCGATCGCGTTGAACGCGCACACGACGAGGATGATCGCGAGGCCGGGCGGAACGATGAGCCACCAGCGTCCGGAGTAGGCCGCCGTCAGACCGGCGGACAGCATGCCGCCCCAGTCGGTGCGCGGCGGCTGCACCCCCAGGCCCAGATACGAGACGTAGGCGACGAGCAGGATCGCGTCCGCCACCTGGAAGGTCGCCGCGACCACGATCGTCGACACCGAGTTCGGCAGGACGTGCCGCAGGATCGCCCGGCCGTGGGTGCCGCCGATGGCGCGCAGCGTCAGGACGTAGTCACGGTTCTTCAGCGTCAGGGTCTCCGCCCGCACCAGCCGGGACGGCACCAGCCAGGAGACCAGACCCAGGATGAGGACCAGCCCGAGCGGACCGGGATCGCTGATCGCGGACACCACCAGCAGGATGAACAGGGCCGGGATGGCGATGCCCGCGTCGACCACGCGCATCATCACCGCGTCCACCCAGCCACCCGCGTAGCCGGCCACCGCGCCCCAGAGCGTGCCGATCACGGTCGCGAGGACGCCGGCCGCCAGGCCCACCAGCAGGGAGACCCGGCCGCCGTACATGAGCCGGCCGAGCTCGTCGTGGCCGACGGCGTCCGTGCCCAGCCAATGCGCCCCGCTCGGCGCGAGGTTGACCTGGGAGAGATCGGTGCGGGTCTGGTCCGTGGCGTGCAGCAGCGGGCCGGCGAAGCAGAACAGCAGGAACAGGACGACCACCACGACTCCGGCCACCGCCGTCCGGTTGCGGGCGAACCGCCGCACGGACAGCGGCCGTCGGCTCACCACCGGCACGGTCTCGGTCAGGGCGCTCATGCCCGGCCTCCCTTCACCCGGGGGTCGATGATCCGCTGGACGACGTCCGCCAGCAGGGTGCCCACGACGGTCGCGACGGAGATGACCAGGACACAGCCGAGCAGCACCGGATAGTCGGAGGACTGTGCCGCGCTCCAGAACAGCAGCCCCATCCCCGGGTAGTTGAAGAGCTGCTCGACGACCAGGGCACCGCCGAACAGCACCGGGACGTAGTAGCCGAGCATGGCGGTCACGGGGGTCAGGGAGTTGCGGAACACGTGCCGCCACAGGATCCTGCCGGGTGTCGAGCCGCCCGCCCGCGCGGTACGCACGTAGTCCTCGGAGAGGTTGTCCAGGGTCGCCGCCCGCATGTACCGGCTGAACACGGCGACCATCGACGCGGCACCCGTCACCACCGGCAGTACCAGGCCCGCCGGATCCGCGAACACCTGGGCCAGCGTGTCCCCTTGGGGCGCCTGGGAGGGGAACCAGGGCAGCCACTGCGTGAAGACAAGGACCAGGACGAGCCCGAGGAAGTACACGGGCGTCGCGTACGCCACGAAGCTCAGCGTGGTCAGGGCGTAGTCGACCGGCCGGTCCCGCCGCACCGCCTGCCACATGCCGACCGGCACCGCGACCAGCAGGCCGAGCAGCGCCGACAGCACGGTCAGTACGAGGGTCTTCGGCAGCCGCTGCTCGATCAGCCGGGAGACCGCCTCGTTGAGGGTGTACGAGGTGCCGAGGTCGCCGTGCAGCAGGGTGCGCAGGTAGTAGACGTACTGGACGGGCAGCGGCCGGTCCAGGCCCTGTTCGTGGTTGAACGAGGTGATCTGCTGGGCGGTGGCCTGCGGGCCGAGGATCCCGCGCGCGGGACCCCCGGGGAGCGCGTGCAGCAGACAGAACACCACGACCGTGACGATGAGGATCACCACCAGGGCCTGGAGCAGGCGCCGGGCGAGGAACAACGCGGTGTCCATGCTCAGCTGGTCCACTTCCACTGCGCGGGGTGGAAGTTGGCGAGCGGGTCCTGGGAGAAGCCGCCGAGGCCGTTGCGCATCACGGAGATCTGGTAGTCGGGCTCGGGCAGCCAGATCACCGGCAGGTCCTTGGCGAGGGACGCGCTGTACTCCTGGATCACCGCGTTCGAACTCGCCGTCGTGGACGCCGCGATGAGCTTGTCGACGGCCGTGTTGGAGTAGTTGCCGAAGTTGGAGCCGCCCTTGGACTGGAAGAGCGAGTCACCGGTCGGGAAGGCCGGGAAGTACCAGCTGCCCGCCGTGCCGAAGAACGACAGCTGCCATGCGCAGATCGACTGGCCCGCCGTGCACGGCGGGGTCTGTGACAGTACCGAGTTGACCGGCGCGGTCTTGATGCTGAACTTGATGCCGGTGTCGGCGAGCGAGGACTGGATCGCGCTCATCATGTTGTCGGTCACCGTCGACCCGGACTGCGACAGCACCTGCATCTCGAACTTCGTGCCCTTGGCGACCCCGGCCCCGCACCGGTCCGCCCCTGCCCCCGGGCCGGTGCACGTCATCACCCCGCCCTGTTCCGTCCAGCCATGGGCGGTCAGCAGGGACTTGGCCGCCGCGGTGGAGAACGGATACGGGTTGGCCCGCTGCGCCGCCGACACGAAGTCCGAGGACTGGGCCTGCGGGATCGGGCCGTAGCCGGGTACCGCGGTGCCGTTGAAGACGACCTTCGCGAGGGTCGTCTGGTCGATGGACCGCTGGATCGCCTGCCGTGCGTACAACTGCCTGAACACCGCGCCCATCGCCGGGTTGTTGAAGTTGTACGGCATGTAGGTGATCGCCCAGCCGGTCCACGGCTTCACCGAGTAGCCGCGCGCGGTGAAGCTGTCCTTCTGGTCGAGGTCGGTCGCCTCGATGTAGCCGTAGTCGACGCTGCCCGAGCGCAGGGCGTTCTTCTCCGCGTCGGTGGTGGTGAAGGGCAGCAGATTCACCGTGGTGATGGCCGGCTTCTCGCCGCCGTCGTACTTCTTGTTGGCGGTCAGGACCACCTTGCCGGCCGTCGAGAACGACTTCACGGCGTACGGGCCGCTGATCGTCTTCCACAAAGCGTTCGTCTGGTACCCGGCGATGTTCTTCGCCGCGTCGTTCAGGTAGGTCCACTCCTCCTTGGCGCTGCCGCCCTTGTCCCAGGCGTGCTTGGGCAGCGGGTTGATCGAGCTCAGCTCGTTCGCCAGCATCCACTGCGGGTTGTAGGCCTTGTCGAAGGTGATCGTGAAGCGGCGGCTGTCGACGGTCTTGAAGGACGTCCAGTTGTCCGGGGCCTTGCCGGGGTTGTAGCCCGCCCACTGCGCCTTGTTCGCCTTGATCAGGTCGTACCAGAACGCCACGTCGGCGGAGGTGATCGGCCTGCCGTCGCTCCAGTGCCGGTCGCCCAGGGTGATCGTCACGCTCTTGTGGTCCGCGGCGAACGTGGCGGCCGTGGCCACGGAACCCTTCTTGTTCCAGCCCATCGAGCCGGTCGAGCCGTCGTAGGCGATCAACGGCTCCCAGAGGGAGTTGGCGATCGAGATGTTGTTGGTGTTGAGGTGGGCCGCGGTGCCGATCGGCAGGATCCAGTTCGGTGTGAAGTTGGCGGGCAGCGCGTAGTCGATCGAGTCGTGGGACGCGGACGACGACGTACCGCTCGACCCGGAACACCCCGCGAGCAGCAGGGTGCTCGCGGAGAGAAGGGCGCCGGCGAGGAGCCCGGGGCGGAGGGGGGACATGGCTCACCTCGAAAAAAGAGGACCGGAGGAAGAGGGTGAGGGACAGTCAACGATTCGACTGGTCGAAGAAACAGGTGTGTTCCTGTAAAAAGCCTGTTTCTGCTGTTCTGGAGAAAGCCGACGGCCTTGCCGTGGGGCTTACGCTCGACGCCACCCGTCCCCGATGCCGGAAGAAACCCCGTCCATGACCGAAGAAAGTCGGCGGCGTCGCAAGCCATCCGCCGGTCACCCCGTGCTGGCCGAGCGCGTCCTCGACCTCCTGGCCTCCGGACAGGCCGCCTCGCGCACCGAACTGGCGGCCCTCCTGGGCGCGGCGCCCTCGACGGTCTCGTCGGCGGTCGGCCAGCTGATGGCCCATGGCCTGGTCGCCGAGGAAGGCACGGTGTCCTCGGCCGGCGGCCGGCCCCGCAAGACGCTGCGGCTCGGCGGCAGGGACGGCTTCGCCGTGGCCGCCGAACTCGGCGGCCGGCACGCCCATGTGGGGGTGATGCAGGCGGGCGGCGTGCTCACCGACGTCACCACCGTGCCGTTCGCGACCGCCGACGGACCCGAGGCCGCGCTGCCCGGCCTCGCCGCGACCCTGGAGGCACTCGCCGAACAGCACGGCCGGGAACTGCTGCGCGGTGTCGGCCTCTCGCTGCCCGGACCGGTCGACATCGTCTCCGGAGTCGTCACCCTGCCGTCCCGGATGCCCGGCTGGAACCGCTTTCCCGTGCGCACCTGGCTGGAGGACCGTTTCGGAGTGCCGGCGGCCATCGAGAACGACGCCAACTGTATGGCCGTCGGCGAACACGGGGCCCAGCCGCCCGAACGCCGGCAGTCCATCATGGTCAAGACCGGCACGGCGATCGGCGCCGGCGTCATCGCCGACGGCCGCCTCTACCGGGGCGGCACCGGCGCGGCCGGGGAGATCACGCACGTCCGGGTGGAGGCCGCCCACGACATCCCGTGCTCCTGCGGCAACACCGGCTGTCTGGAGACCGTCGCCTCCGGTGCGGCGCTGGTGCGGATCCTGCGCGAGCGCGGCCTGGCGGTGGCCTCCACCGAGGACGTCGTACGACTCGCCTCCGACGCCGACCCCGAGGCCACCCGGGCGGTCCGGCAGGCCGGGCGCTACCTCGGCATGGTGCTGGCCGCCAACGTCAACTTCTTCAACCCGGACGCCGTGTACCTCGGCGGCATCCTCTCCACGCTGGAACCGTTCGTCGCCGCCGTGCGCAGCCAGCTCTACGAGGGCTGCCATCCGCTGGTGACCGAGCATCTGGTGATCGAGCGGGCCAGCCTCGGCGCCGACGCCGGACTGGCCGGCGCGGGCCGGTTCGCCCTCCAACGCGCCCTGGCCCAGGCCCTGCACACGGCCACCGCCCACCACCACTGAGCCCCACCGTCACCGGCCGGCCCGCTCGGCCCCGTCCCGTTCCGGAGGAGCCATGTCCCCGTCCCACCCCGTCATCGCGATCGCCGGTCTCGGCATCGAGTCGTCCACCTTCTCCCCGGCCCGCACCGAGGCCCCCGCCTTCCACCCCCGGCGCGGCGCCGACGTCCTCACCGGCTACCCCTTCCTCGCGGAGGGCACCCCGCTGCGGGCCGCCGCCGACTGGCGCGGTGTCCTGGTCGGCAAGGCCCTGCCCGGTGGCACGGTGACGGCGGCCGCCTACCGTGCCCTGTCCGACGAACTCGTCGAGCGGCTCGCGGAGTTGGGTCCCGTCGACGGCCTCTGGTACGACATCCACGGTGCCATGACCGTCGAGGGCCTCGACGACGCCGAGGCCGAACTCCTGGCCCGTATCCGCGAGGTGACCGGCCCGGACACCCTGGTGTCGACCTCCATGGACCTGCACGGCAACGTCTCCCGCGGCCTTGTCCACCTGAGCGACCTGATCACCTGCTATCGCACGGCCCCGCACGAGGACACCCTGGAGACCAAAGAACGGGCCGCCCGCAACCTGCTCGGCCGGCTGGTGGACGGCGCGCCCCGGCCGGTCAAGGTGTGGATCCCGGTCCCGGTCCTGCTGGCCGGGGAACAGACCTCGACCCGGATCGAGCCCGCCAGGAGCGTGTACGCGGCGGTCGACGAGGTGGCGGCACGGCCCGGAGTCCTCGACGCGGCGGTCTGGGTCGGCTACGCGTGGGCCGACGAACCGCGCAACCGGGCCGCCGTCGTGGTCACCGGCCAGGACCGGGCGGCGGTGACGGCGGGCGCGGAACAACTGGCGCTCGGCTTCTGGAAGGCCCGCCACGACTTCGCGTTCGTCGCGCCGACCGGCACCCTCGACGACTGTCTCGACGATGCCCTGGCCGCCACGGCCCGCCCCTACTTCATCAGCGACACCGGCGACAACCCGACGGCGGGCGGCGCCGGCGACGTGACCTGGGGACTTCGGCAGGTGCTCGCCCGGCCGGAGTTCCGGGACGCGTTCGGCCCGCAGGTCGTCTACGCCTCGCTGCCCGGCCCCGCCGCCGTCGAGGCCGCCGTCCGGGCCGGCGTCGGCGCGACCGTCACCGTCACCGCCGGGGCCGAGGTCGACGACCGTCACTGCGGACCACTCACGCTGACCGGCGTGGTCCATGCGGTCCGGCACGGCGACCGGGACGCCGGTACCGAGGTCGTCCTCCGGGTCGGCGGTGTCCATGTGATCCTGACCCGGCTGCGCAAGCCGTACCACCACGAGCACGACTTCACCGACCTGGACCTGGATCCGCGGACCGTCGACATCGTGATCGTGAAGATCGGCTACCTGGAGCCCGAGCTGTACGCCATGGCCGCGGACTGGAAGATGGCCCTCACGCCGGGCGGCGTCGACCAGGACCTCGCCCGTCTCGGCCACCACCGGGTCCGCCGCCCCCTGTTCCCCTTCGACCCGGGGATGCCGGACCCGGACCTGCGGGCCCGGATCATCCCGGCGTCGAACGAACCGGCCACCGTGTCCGGGGCCGAGGAGTGAGGACCGCGCCGGTCAGAGGTCGAACTCGTGCGGCGGCAGGTCGAGGGTGAAGCAGGCCTCGCGGACCACGGCCTGCTCGGTCTTGTCGAAGTCGCCGTCCGCACCGCCGATCACGATGCCGATCTGGATGACGGCACGCGCCTCGGCCGGCTTCTTCTTCGCCTTGGCGACCTCCTGGAGAACGCTCACCTTGCCGAAGGCGAAGTCGGCGGTCAGCTTGTTCAGGTTCTCCTCGAAACGCCGGCGCAGGTCGTCCGCCGGGAAGTTCTGCAGCACCTCGTTGGTGGCGATGAGCTGGGCGACGCGCTGCCGCTCCGCCGGATCGATGGTGCCGTCGGCAGCCGCCACGAGCGCGCACATCGCCATGCTCGCATCGCGGAACGCACCGCTCTTCAAGTCGTTCTTCTTCGCCACGAGCTGGGTCTGCATCTGCGTCGCGGAGTCCTTGATGCGGTCCCACAGAGCCATGCGCACTCACTCCTCGGTCGGTATGTGCTTGCCAAGAGCCTTGCTTGCCAAGAGTCCTGCTTGCCAGGAATTTACTTCTACAACAACGTAGAAACTGACACGGCCGCGGAGAAGTTCCCGCGCCCTAGACTGTTCCCTCCGATCCGGAACGGGTCCCCTCGACGCGGTGGACAGGAGGAGTACGACAGTGGCGACACCGCCCGGCAGCGGCTACGACGACCCCTCCGCGGACGTGCTCACGGAGGCGGCCGCGGCCTTCGGGCTGCTCGCCTCGCCCGCCCGGCTGCACATCGTCTGGGCGCTGGCGCAGGGCGAGAGCGACGTCACCGGTCTCGCCGAGCGGGTCGGCGGCGCGCTGCCCGCCGTCAGCCAGCACCTCACCAAGCTGAAGCTCGCAGGCCTCGTCCGCTCCCGCCGGGAGGGCCGCCGCCAGGTGTACCTGGTGGACGACCCGGACGTGGTCGACGTCGTACGCCTCCTCGTCGGCCGCCTCACCGCCCGCACCACCGGCGCCGAACTCCCGGCCCCTCGCCGCCTCCGTGGCCTCTGAGGGCGAGGCCGCCACCGCGCTGCAGGTGCTGCGCCGGCTGCACACGGGACCGCGCGGGCTGACCGAGGCCGAGGCCGCGGCCCGGCTCGCCGCCGCAGGCGAGAACACCCCTCCCCTTCTGCACACCGCCTCCTGGCCGCTGCGCTGCGCCCGGGCCCTGCGCGACCCCTTCACCGCCGTCCTGCTCACCCTCGGCCTGGTCTCCGCCGTCGTCGCCTCCTGGGGCACGGCCGTCGTGATCCTCGCCCTGGTCGCGGTCAGCTGCGGACTGCGCGCCGCCGGCGAACACCGCGCCGACCGCTCCCTGGCCGCCCTGCGCGAACTCGTCGCCGGCACCGCCACCGTGCTGCGCCGCACGGGCACGGAGACGGCACCGCGGGCCCGGGAGATCCCGGTCGCCGAACTGGTCCCGGGCGATGTCGTACGGCTCGGCCCCGGCGACCTGGTCCCGGCCGACGTACGACTGCTGCGGGCCCGTGGGCTGACCGTGCACCAGGCCGTGCTCACCGGCGAGTCGGCGCCCGTCGCCAAGGCCGCCGCCGAGGTCCCCGACGCGGGCGACGCGGCCGAGGAGGGTCCCTTCCAGGAGCCGTACCTCTGTTTCCAGGGCAGCGGGGTCGCCTCGGGCAGTGCCACGGCGGTCGTCGTGGCGACGGGAGAGCGGACCCGGTTCGCCGCCGTACAGAGCGCGGCGGGCGGGCGGCGGGCGGCGAGCGCCTTCGACCGGTCCGTGCACGGGATCTCCTGGGTGCTGATCCGGTTCATGCTGCTCACCCCGCCGCTGGTCCTCATGGCCAACGCCGCGCTGCGCGGCCGGGGTCTGGAGACGCTGCCCTTCGCGGTCGCGGTCGCCGTCGGGCTGACCCCCGAGATGCTCCCGGTGATCGTCACCACCTGTCTGGCCCGGGGCGCCGCCCGGCTCGCCCGCACCCACCGGGTCGTCGTACGACGCCTGCCCGCGCTGCACGACCTCGGCGCGGCCGACGTCCTCTGCCTCGACAAGACCGGCACCCTCACCCAGGACCGCCCCGTCGTCGAACGCGCCCTCGGTCCCGACGGGCAGGACGACCCGGAGGTGCTGCGCTGGGCGGCCGTCGGCGCCTGGTGGACCCTCCAGCTCGCCGAACTGCCCGCCGCCGACGCCTTGGACGAGGCCCTGCTCACGGCGGCCGGACCGGTGGGGGAGGAGTACGACGGCATCGGCGCCGTTCCCTTCGCCCCCGGGCGGCGCACCGCCACCGCCGTCGTCGCGGGCGGTCTCGGCACCCATGTCCTGGTGACCAAGGGCGCCGCCGAGGACGTACTGGCCCGCTGCGACCTCGACCCCACCGAACACGAACGACTGCTCGCCCTCGCCGCCCGCGAGGCCGGCGCCGGGCTGCGCGTGCTCGCCGTCGCCACCGCCGAAGCTCCCGCCCGCACCCGCCCCTACACGGCCGCCGACGAACACGGCCTCACCTTCCGGGGCCTGGTCACCTTCCGGGACGCCCTCGCCCCCGGCGCCGCCGAGGCCCTGCGCGGCCTCACCGGCCTCGGCATCACCGTCCGCGTCCTCACCGGCGACCACCCCGCCACGGCCGCCCGCGCCTGCCGGGACCTCGGCCTGGACGTGGACCGGGTGACCGTGGCCGGTGATCCCCTCGACCTGGACGCCGGCGTCGTCGCCCGCTGCACGCCCGAGGACAAGGCCCGCATCGTCAGCGGGCTGCGCGCCGCCGGGCACACCGTCGGCTTCCTCGGCGACGGCGTCAACGACATCCCCGCCCTGCGCGCGGCCGACGTCGGGATCGCGCCCCGTACCGCCGTGGACCTCGCCCGCGAGACCGCCGACGTCGTGCTCGCCGAGAAGGACCTCGGCGCGATCGGACACGCCGTCACCGCCGGCCGGTACAGCAGCGCCAACATCGCCTCCTATCTGCGGGTCACCCTCTCCTCCAACCTCGGCAACGTCCTCGCGATGCTCTCCGCCGGGCTGCTGCTCCCCTTCCTTCCGATGCTCCCGGCCCAGGTGCTCGTCCAGAACCTCTGCTTCGACGCCGCCCAGCTCGCCTTCGCCCACGACCGCCCCGGCCCGGCGACACTGCGCCGTCCGACCGTGCTGCGACCGCACGCCTTCCTGCGGTTCATCACCGGCTTCGGCGTGCTCAACGCGATCGCCGACCTCGCCACCTTCGGCGTCCTCGCGCTCGCCCTGCGCGGTCCCGACGCCCTCGACGACCAGGCCGTCTTCCACTCGGCCTGGTTCACCGAGAACCTGCTCACCCAGGCCCTGGTGATGTTCCTGCTGCGCGGCGGCACCCGGCCCGGGCCCGTCGGCCGGGCCGCCGCCGCGCTCGCCGCCGTCGGCCTGCTGCTCCCGCCCAGCCCCATGGGCGCGGCCCTCGGCATGACCGGGCTGCCGCCCGCCTACCCGCTGCTGCTCGCCGCCGTCCTGGCGCTGTACGCCCTGGCCCTGAGGGCGGTTCGGGCACGCCACGACCGGCGCCGGCCGTAAGGGATCACGGGGCCGTGCCGGGGCACCGCCTCCCAGCCCGGGTTGTACAGTTGCGCAATGTAGCAATCGTCGCTGTCCGGCCGGGCGCAGGAAGCACCTTCCGTCGGCACGGAACAACGTGAGAAAGGGAGGGGGCGGTCATGCTCCGCAACGGACTCGAACCCTGGCATCTGCTGGTCGTCGCGATCGTCTTCATCGTGCTCTTCGGCTCCCGGAAGCTGCCCGACACCGCCCGGGCCCTGGGCAAGTCGATGCGCATCCTCAAGAGCGAGGCGAAGGCGATGAAGACGGACGACACGGCGGCACCCGTGGGGCCGACGTCGGTACAGCGGGCGGCGGAACCGGCCGCGGCCCCAGCGCAGCCGGAGCCCAGGACGGCCACCGAGCCGACCGTCACCACGAGCTGACGCCTCCTGCTCCCGCACCTCGCGGGCACCCTCCGGATCGCCCTGGCCCGGCGCACGGACGGCCTCGCCGGCCCCGCCGCCAGGGCACTACGGGACCGGCGCCGACCGTCTCGGCCAGTTCCTTTCCGTCCTGTTCCCTCCCGGGATCGTCAGGCGCGGCGATGGCCGAGATGCGCGGACGTGTCGACGTGGCGCCGATGATCACGAACTCCTGGTGCGGGTTGGCGCGCGCCGCGGCCTTGGTGTCGATGGTGGGGGCCGGGAAACGCTGGGCGTTGACCCCGCCGGAGCGCGCCGCGTCCTGCATGCCCTGCCAGGACACCTGGCTGAGCCGGGCGTCCGTGGCGCCCGCGGGCGAGACGACCGGACAGGCCCGGTAGTTGCGGGAGACGCCAGCGGCCCGGGGCCGGGCGCTCCGGTCCCGGGTGAGCAGCGCGGTGAGCGACAGGACCGCAGGCAGGACGGCGGCCGTGACCGCCGCGATGACCGGGTGGCCGCGGACGAGACCGGCGGAGCCGCATGCTGATCGGGTTCCTCCTGTGGATCACGTACGACGACGGGAGCGGCGGCGGACGAGGAGGCCGCCCGCCCCGGCGGCGCTCACCCCCGCGATGGCGCCGACCACCGCGCCGGTTCCGCCAGGAACGCCCCCTGTCGCGTCGGCTGCTTTCGGGGCGCCGTCCCCACGGGCCGGCCTCGCCTCGGTCCCCGTGGCCGGATTCCCGGACGGCCCCACGAACAGCCTCGCCCCGGAAGGGCGACCTACAACAAGACCCACATCATCGATGACCAGTTCAACGGGGCACCGAAGGCCGAGAACCTCTTCACCGGATTCGACCGTATGAACAAGAGCGGCATGGGGCGGTGCGAGAAAAGGATGAAGACGCAACTCGAGCAGGGAAAGTGGGTGCAGTATTCCGCGACGCTGGAGTAGGCCGACGACACGGACCCCATACCCACCGGAATACACATGACGGCCAGTACCAAGGCCGGACCGCTCTTCGACGTGACAGCGAAGAACAGCTCGAGCCGGCAGGACACATGCTGAACGTTTCGGACCTCGAACGCACGATCCAGGGACTGCGGCGCTGCGTCCGGCCTCGGCCTGCTGGCGGACTTCAAGGAGTTCGTCGAAGGGGTGCGGTACGGCCTCGACATCCTGCGGGATCTGAAGGCGACGTCTTCTGCTGGCGCACGGCCGGCCCGGATCCGCAGGAGTGGCCGGTGGTCGCCGGCGGGCGCAGCGGCGCCCGGTGGGAGTGTGCGGACGGCATGCTCGCGTTCCTGGTCGTGGCGCACGGAAAAGGCCTCCGCATCCCCCGCCGCCGGCCGGCGGAGAGGGCGCGGAGGCCGTCGTCTCCCGTAAGCGCGCCGGCTGCGGAGAAACCGTCCGGGGAAAACGCTCCGCCTGCCGGGCACACGTCACTACGCCTGCACGGCGTCCGTCGCCCGTGCCTTTTTCTTCCGCTGCCGTCGGCTCACCCGCGGCTCCTGGTCCGGCAGCCAGCCGAAGATCATGCAGCTGCCGACGGCTCCGAGGGCGAGCCCGACGAAGAAGCCGCCCAGGTTGGAGGTGACCCAGGAGCCCAGGGAGCACAGGATGCCGACGATGGAGTAGAAGAGGCGCTGCGAGGGGCTGAAGAGGGCCAGCAGGCCGCACACCACCATCACGGCCGGCAGCAGATAGCCCGCCAGGCCCTGCATGCCGATATGTACGACGACCTTCAGCGAGGCCTTCTCGGTGAGCAGGATCCACCCGCCCCCCAGGGTCAGCAGCAGCCCGCCCCAGAACGGCCGACGGGCCCGCCAACCGCGGAAGGCGGGCCGCCACCCCTCACGTGGAGTGTCTGTGTCGGACATCAGCAACCCGTGTCGCTGAAGCTCAGTTTCAGGCCGGGAAGCGTGAACGTCGCAGCGGTGGTTGCGTAGTTGGTCTGCCGCAGGTCGTCGATGTGCACGGTGTCGGCCTGCTGGCTGAAGACGCCCTCGGGTCCCTTGACCCCGGCCTTGTTGAGCGTGCTCGCGTCGTTGCCGATCTCGATGTTCCTGAAGAACGCGTTGCCCGTCAGCAGGGTCGAGTCAGTGGTCAGATCGGTCGCCTTCACCTTCGACGCGCCGCTGCCCGCCTTGATGAGCAGGTTGATGCCGCCGAGGTCGACGCTCTGGCACAGGCTGTCCAGGGTCGCGTCCTTGATCGCGGAGGTGACGACAAGCACCTGACCGCCGGTGTCACCCTCGTTCGGGCTGTCCTTGATCATGTTGTCGAGCGCGCCGAACTGCTCGAAGCCGGTGCCGTCGAGCGACTTGGCGGTGACCGTGAAGGGCATGCCGGAGATGAAGAACGACACCCCCAGCACGCCCTGTGCGGTGAAGACCGCGAGGCCGGCGGCGGCCAGGGTGGCCGGGACCGCCATCACGGCGGCCCGGCGCGCGCGGACCCGTCCCCGTCTCTGTCCCCCTCCGGTGACCCCGGCGGTGTCTGGTGTGTCGGAAGGAGAACCGCTTCCCGGGTTCTCAGGAGTGTTGTCGGCGGACGGAATGTCCGGGGACGAGGCCATGTCTGCTCCCATGCATTAAGTCACGCGGGTTGGGCTTCAGTGGCACGTTGTCCTGGCGCGGACAGCGGCTGCCGCGCACGCCTCCTCGCAACTCCCGGCGGACGCAAGGGCGTTCTCGTTACGCAGCAGTAGCCACGCCGCAAGTTACCGGCGGTTACTTTAATGGGTCAAGGCAGTTGTGAAAAAAGGGTGTTGAATATGCGTCAATTGTGTTCCGACCTGGTATTCCCTTGATCGGTTTCTCAACTCCCTTGATCTGCCTTGACGTTGACGGTTGATCAGGTCTACAACTCTCCCTGGTCTCTTTCGGATCCGTGGCGCCGGATCCGCCGAGCGGCATCGTCCGCTTCCCGGCCTCTTCGATCACGGCTCCGCTCACGGCGTCGGCACGGTCGCTTCCCCCAGGGGCCGTGCCCGAACGCCCTCAACCGGCCCGGCCGGAGGCCTAACCCCCCAGGCTTTCGGCCGGTGTCCGGCTCGGCTGCCGTTGCCGGTCCGTCACGTACGGAGAAGGCGTCACGGGCCGGCAACGGCTGGCGGCGCATACACGCCCGCCCTGAACCCCACCTCTCCTCACCCCACGCAAGTCCCCCAAGGAAAGAGGCAACCCGCATGCGTACGCGATCCCTCCTCGCCCTCGCCGGTACCGTCGTCGCCCTCTCGGTCGCCGCCACCGTTCCCGCCTCCGCCGACGGTGCGGTGCTCACCACCGGCAGCGCCGGCGGCACCGCCGTCGCCGTCGGCGACGTGCTCAGCGCGCCGCTGGCCACCGGCACCAGCGCCACCCTCTACTCCAGCGCCACCGGCACCAGCGGCGTGTCGTGCACGTCCTCGGTCTTCACCGCCACGGTCACCGACAACCCGGCCGCCCCCGGCACCGCCACCGAGTCGGTCAGCGGGCACTCCTTCGACGCCAGCAGCTGCACCAGCAACGTCCTCGGGGTCACCGGCGTCACCAGCATCACCGTCGACAACCTGCCGTACACCACCACGGTCGCCTCGGACGGCACGCTCACGGTCACCCCGGCGAGCGGCTCCACGATCCAGACCACCGTCAAGCTGAAGACCCTGCTGGGCAGCATCACCTGCGTCTACCAGGCGCCGAGCCTGACCGGCACGTCGAGCAACACCGACAACAGCATCAACTTCACCAACCAGGCGTTCACGAAGAGCTCCGGCTCCTCGCTCTGCTTCGCGGCCGGTTACTTCACCGCCAAGTACGCCCCGGTCACCGACAACGGCGCCACCGTCTTCGTCAACTGACCTTCGTATACAGGCGGTCAGCTACAGGCGGTCAGCGTCGACGCAGACGCAACGCCAGGGCGGCGCCCCCGGTGAGCACCAGCACCGCGGCGGCGCCGCCCGCCAGCAGTGGCGCCGACGGGCCCGAACCCGGGCTCGTGTCGGAGGCCACGGGAGTGCTGTCGGCGGCGGAGGTCGCGGTCTTTGGGGAGACCGGGGCCGCCGCCGTCCGCCGCGCCGGGACGGCAGTACTCTTCGAAGCGGTGGGAGTCGGGCTCCCGGAAGCGCTCGGGGTGGGCGTGGCACTCGCCCGCGGCCGTGCGCTCGCCGTCGCCCCGCCGTCCTTCTTCGCCGTGAACACCACGTCGGAGCACGAGTAGTAGGTGTCCGTCGTGCTGCTGTTCTGCCAGATCGTGTACAGCATCTGACGGCCCGTCCGGTCGGCCGGCAGCTTCGCGGTGAAGTGGTACGCCCCGTTCGTCAGCGCCGGGTCCTTGAACTCGGCGAACGGCTGCGCGGGCAGCTCGGACCACGTCAGCGGCTTCGTCGGGTCGTACCCCTGCCTCGTCAGATACAGCTTGAACGTGCCGGTGTGCGCGATCGTCGAGGCGTACGTCATCGTCATCCGGGCGCCCGGGGTCAACCGGGTCGCGGGCCAGTCCGCGCGCGCCAGGTCGAGCCCCTTGTACGCCGGCAGGTTGCCGCTGCACAACCTGCCGTCCGGAATCACCTGCCGGTCACGGCCGTTGACCCCCGCGACCCGCAGGTTGTCCCACGCCACGAAGTTCTGCCCGCTCGCCGAGATCGCCGCCCTGCAGGCCGCCGTCGCCGCGCTGCCGCCGCTGGGGGAGCAGGCGTAGACCCTGCTGACCGGGTCGGTGGGTGCGCCGTGCGCCTGGGCGGAGCCCGCCGCCCAGGACAGGAGCAGCAGCGGAGCCGCGACGGCGGCTCCCGTCAGACGGGCGGTCGTCCGGGTCATCGGGACGTCTCCTAGCCAGGCGCGGGTACGAGGTCTGCTGAGGTGAGTACGGGATCCGGGGGCGTACCGTTCACTGTGGTTGATCACAGGGCAGGGCGGTGTGGGGGGCGCCGACCGGGTCGTCCGTTTTGCGGGCTGCGCAGGCGTCATTGAGAACCAACCGTCCGGCTCGTATCGTGGTGATCGCCGATGTGCGCCCGGCCGTCCGCATCGTCTTCGGAAACCGGCACGAACACGAGGGAGTGGCGTGTTCTGATCTCGTGCGTTTGTGCAGTGTGGTCGCCGATCGCGAGGCCACGCACACGACTTGCACGTGTCCGTCACCAGGTCCGCACAGGTTGCCTCCCGTTCCCGCACGGTGAGCTATCGTGTGCACGGGGTAAAAAACAAACCGCATGCCCCGTCGGTTTGGAGCCGTGAGGAGTGTTGAGTCGATGGCGAGGCAGTTACGCGCGGAGCAGACCCGCGCCACGATCATCACGGCCGCCGCCGACCTCTTCGACCGGCGTGGCTACGAATCCACCAGTCTGAGTGAGATCGTCGAACACGCGAAGGTCACCAAGGGGGCGCTCTACTTCCACTTCGCCGCCAAGGAGGACCTGGCGCACGCCATTATGGAGCTCCAGTTCCGCACCTCCAGCCAGTTGGTGAAGGAGTTGGACAGCCGCGGGTACTCCTCGCTGGAGGGCCTGATGCGCACCACGTTCGCGATCGCCCGGCTCTCCGTCGACGGCCCGATCCCGCGCGCCGGACTGCGGCTCGCCACCGCGGACGTCAGCGTACGGCCGCCGCTGAGGCATCCGTTCACGGAGGGCCTGGAGTTCGCCACCCGCAAACTCCTGGGCGCGGTCAAGGAGTCCGACGTCCACCCGGACATCGACGTCGGCGCGGTCGCCCACTCCCTGGTCTGCTTCTTCGTCGGCACCCGGGTCGCCGGACGCAACCTGGAGCCGGTGGGACGACTGCCGCGCAGGGTCGCGGAGATGTGGTACCTGATGATCCGCGGCCTGGTCCCGGTGCACCGGCGCGCCCGTTACCTGACCCTCGCCACCCAGCTGGAGCGCGAGATCAGAACGGCGTGACCGGCGCCGCCGGTTCGGCGGAGCCGGGCGTCCCGCGCGATAGCGTGGCGCCCATGCCCGACTCCGCCGCCGCACCCGTGATCCTCGGTTCCACCGGCCCGTTCCCGCACAGCGTGCTGGCCGAACGGCACCCCGCGATCATCCGCCAGGTGCGGGACGCCTTCCCGTACGGCCCCGCACAGCACCGCGCCCTCGACGCGCTGCTGCACAACTGCACCGAAGGCGTGATCGAACCCCTGCCCGACGCCGACCGGTGGCGCGGCTGGGGCCTGGACAGCTACCTCGGGCAGTCCTGGTTCGACGTGCCGTGGCTGTGGTCCGAGAGCTACTTCTACCGCCGGCTCCTGGACGCCGTCGGCTACTTCGGCCCCGGCCCCTGGCAGGGCGTCGACCCCTTCCGCCCCTTCAAGCTCGCCGAGCTGGACGCCAAGGAGACCGACGAGGAACTGGCCGCGCTCGACGCCCTCGACGGCGACCCGGACCGCGCCCTGCTGCACGGCTCCCTCTGGGGCAACCGCGCCGACCTGGGGTTCCGCCTTTCCGCCGAGTCCGGCCAGGCCGTCTCCGCCCTGGTCGCCGACGACAGCGCCGGCCTGTGGCGGCTGCTCCGGGGCGGCACCCTGTGCCTCGTCGCCGACAACGCGGGCCGTGAACTCGTCCCCGACCTGCTGCTGATCGCCCACCTCCTGGACACCGGGCGCATCGCGGACGCGGTCCTGCACATCAAGCCGTACCCCTACTACGTCTCCGACGCCACGACCGCCGACGTGCTCGACGCCCTGCGCAGGCTCACCGCCGCACCCGGTGCGGCCGCCGGGTACGGCCGCACCCTCTGGTCGGCGATGTCGGACGGCCGGCTCACCGTGCGCGCCCACCCCTTCTCCTGCGCCCCGCTCCCGTACACCGAGATGCCCGGGGACCTGCGCGCCGAGTTCGCCGCCGCCGACCTCACCCTCTTCAAGGGCGACCTCAACTACCGCCGTCTGGTGGGCGATCGGCTCTGGCCGCCGACCACGCCCTTCGCCGAGGTCACCGCCTGGTTCCCGGGTCCGGTGGCCGCGTTGCGCACCCTCAAGTCCGACGTGATCACCGGTCTGGCCGCGGACACCGAGGCGGCCCTGGACGCGGCCGAGGGGCAGCGCTGGCGTACGGCCGGCACCCACGCCCTGATCCAGGTCAACGCACGGACATCGGCAGGGACTTGATGCCGTTGATGAAGTTGGAGACCAGCCGCTCGGCGGGCCCGGCCGGCTCCAGGTCGGGCGCCTGCGCGTAGAGCGTGCGCAACTGGAGCCGCGCGAAGTGAGCGCCCAGGCAGATGTGCGGGCCGTCCCCGAAGGACAGCTGGGGATTCGGCGTCCGGCCCAGGTCGAGCCGGTCGGGGGCGGCGAAGGCCCGCTCGTCACGGTTGGCCGACGCGTGCAGGACGACCACCTTGTCGCCCTTCCTGATCCGCCGACCGCCCAGCTCGGTGTCGCACGCGGCGGTCCGGCGGAAGGTCAGCACCGGCGGATGCCAGCGCAGCAACTCGTCCACGGCGGTGTCGGCCGGCACCTTCCCGGCCCGCAACAGTGCACAGGCAACGGGGTGTTGGGCCAGTGCGAGCAGTCCGCCGGGAGCGGCCGAGCGCACGGTGTCGTTGCCGGCGATCGTGAGCAGGAAGAAGAACATCTCCAGCTCGCCCTCGGCCGGTTCGGGGTCCCGGGCGAGAGCCGTCATGACGTCGTCGGCGGGGTTGCGGCGCTTGTACGCGGCGAGCTGACGGGCGTACTCGAACATGTCCCGCAGCATCGCGGGCGACCGCGGATCGACCGGCCGGCCCTGCTCGTCGCGCACCGGGGGGCCGGCCTCGTCCGGGTCCTGGTAGCCGATCACCCGCCGCGTCCAGTGCAGCAGCAGCCCGCGGTCGCCGTCCGGGACGCCCAGCAGGTCGGCCAGATTGAGCAGCGCGTACTCGTCGGTGACGGCGGCGACCAGGTCGACCGTGCCGTCCCCCTCCCGGGCCGTCTCCAGCGCCCGGGCGAACAGGGTCCGCGCCCGCTGCCGTACCACCGCCTCGAACCGCTCGATCCGGCCCGGTGTGAAGGCCCGGCTCACCACGCGCCGCAACCGGCCGTGCTCCGGCGGATCCTGATTGAGCATCATCCGCCGGATGAACGGCAGATCCTCCGGGTCCGGATCCCGGATCTGGGTCGCGCCGAGACACGACGAGTACGTCCCCGGGTCCTTGAGGACCCGCACCACGTCCGCGTGCCGGGCCACCGCCCAGAACCCCGGCCCGGCCGGCCACCCCAGCACCTCCGGCTCCCGCTGCCAGGACACCGGATGGTGGTCGCGCAGGACCCGGTAGTCGTCGTACGGCACGCCCGTGGCGTAACGGCGCGGATCGAAGACGTCGGGGACGGAAGGTCCTTCGCCACCGCCGACAGAGCTGCTCATACGACCACGGTGACCCGCCCGCCGGGACCCGGCAAGGGGACAAGGCCCTAGCTTGCCTGCCAGACCGTCAGATCCGCCATCAGGAAGCTGACCCCGCTGTCCGGCAGCGCGTCCGACTTCACCTGGACCACGAACAGGGCGATGTCGCCGTCGCGGTCCTTGGCGCAGATCTCGCTCCCGGCCGCCACCGAGGCCAGCGTGCTGCTGTGGCTGGTGGCGTCGCCGAGCAGTTGACGGCACACCTCCAGGGAGCCGCGCGGGTCCCCCAGCACGTCGACGAACACGCTGGTCCGGCTCTCCAGCGAGCAGCCGTCCTTGGTGCACACGAAGCGGACGTCGCCCTTGCGGTCCTTGCGTTCGGCCTGCGCATCGATGTCGACGGAGTTCTCCTCGTCGAGACGCTCGGCGGGGAAGGGGTAGGCGACCGTGTGCGGCGACGGTGACGCGCTCGGGGACGACGACGCCCGGGCCGCACCGCCCGAGGAGACGGCGCCGCCCTTGCCCGACACCGTCGAACCGGATGCGCCGGACGAGGACTGGGCCTCGACCTGCCGGCGGACCCAGGAGTCCGTGTCCCTGACGATCAGCACCACGGCCGTCATCATCAGCGCGACCGAGGTCACGGCGGCGGCCGCTATCAGTGCCTTACGACGGCGGCTCATCGACTGCCCCGCCGGCGGCGTCGGCAGCGGCCTCGTGCCCGGCGGGACGGGGTAGGCCCAGGTGGGGTCGGCGACCGGCGCCGGAACCGTCACCTCCGGGCCGGTCAGCTCCTGCCACACGGCCGGCCCCGCGCCCGCGTCGGCGTCCGGGCCCAGCCGTCCCCGGCACCACTCGACGATCTCCGCCAGGGTGGCCCGCCGCTCCGGATCGGCGTCCAGACAGCGGGCGATCAGCGGGCGCAACTCCTCGGGCAGCAGGCTGAGATCGGGCTTCGAGTGCACGATCCGGTACAGCACGTTGACCGCGGGGCCGTCCCCGTACAGCGGCTCGCCCAGCGCCGCGAACGCCGCCGTCTGGCCGAGTGCGAAGACATCGGTCGCCGGGGTGACCTTGCTCCCGGACGCCTGCTCGGGAGCCATGAACGAGGGCGTGCCGATGGCGGTGCCCGTGGCGGTGTGGAAGGTGGCGTCGGCGGCAAGCGAGATGCCGAAGTCGATCACGCGCGGTCCGTCCGAGGCCAGCAGCACGTTCGACGGCTTCAGGTCCCGGTGCACGATGTCCGCGCCATGGATGGCCTGGAGCGCCTCGGCCACTCCCGCCATCAGCCACAGCACCGCCGGCAGCGGCAGCGGTCCGCGCCGCGCGACGACGTCGGAGAGGGCGGGCCCGGGCACGTACAGCGTGGCCAGCCAGGGCGGTACGCCGTCCGCGTCGGCGTCGATGAGTTCGGCGGTGTACGCGCCCCGCACCCGGCGGGCCGCGGTGATCTCCCTGCGGAATCGGCGCCGGAAGTCCGGGTCGTCGGCCAGCTCCGGCCGCACCACCTTGATCGCCACCGGCCGGCCGCCTTGCGTGTGCGACAGATAGACCCGGCCCATGCCGCCCGCGCCGAGCCGCGCGGCGAGACGGTAACCGGCCACCATCGGCGGATCGTCCGCCTGCAGCGGTTGGAACACCCCGGTCACGTTGTTCATCGGCCCCCGCCCCCTGATCCGTTGATCCGGCGAATGGACCAACAGCGGCAGCCTAAAGGATGCCCTGTGAAACCTTCGGGGGAGGACGTCCGCCCGGAGCGGGCGGCGGAAGCGGCCGGCAGAAAAGCACCGGCAGAAAAAGCAGAGGCAAGGAGTTCTTCCGCTCCTTGCCACTCTCAACGTATAGCGCACCGGGGGCCTTGCGGCAAGGCCCGGTCGGTGTTGCAGAATCTCGGGCCGAAGCCCGTACCTGCGGAAATCAGTGATCCGTGACGTGTGCGTGCCTTTCTTTTCCTATGGGGGAATTTGATGCTCGATGTGATCATTGCCGGCGCCGGACCCACGGGACTCATGCTGGCAGGCGAACTGCGGCTGCACGGCGTGCGGGTGCTCGTGCTGGAGAAGGAGGCGGCGCCGACCGGCCAGTCCCGCGCACTCGGCCTGCACGCGCGCAGTGTCGAGATAATGGACCAGCGCGGATTGCTGGAGTGGTTTCTCGCGCTCGGCCAGAAGTTCGCGGCCCCCGGTTTCTTCGCCGGCATTCTCGCGCCGTGGCCCGACCGGCTGGACACCGCGCACTCCTATGTCCTCGGCATTCCGCAGACCACCACCGAGCGCCTGCTGGCCGAACACGCCGGGAAACTCGGCGCCGAGATCCGGCGCGGCTGCGAACTGGCCGGGCTGAGCCAGGACGAGGACGGGGTGACCGTCGAACTCGCCGGTCCGGGCGCCCCGGCGGGCGGGGGAGGCACCCGGCTGCGCTCGCGTTACCTCGTCGGCTGCGACGGCGGCCGCAGCACGGTGCGCAGGCTGCTCGGCGTCGGCTTCCCCGGCGAACCGGCCCGGAGCGAGACCTGGCTGGCCGAGCTGGAGGTGGGCCTGCCGCCGGAGGAACTGGCCGCCGTGGTGGCCGAAGTCCGCCGGACCAGTGTGCGGTTCGGCGTCATGCCCCGCGAGGACGGTGTGCACCGCGTCATCGTGCCCGCGGCGGAGGTGTCCGAGAAGCGCAGGGTCCCGCCGACCCTTGAGGAGTTCAGGCAGCGGCTGCGGGAGTTCGCCGGTAGCGATCTCGGGGTGCACTCCCCGCGCTGGATCTCCCGCTTCGGCGACGCCACCCGGCTGGCCGAGCGCTACCGGGACGGCCGGGTGCTGCTGGCCGGTGACGCGGCGCACATCCACCCGCCGACCGGCGGCCAGGGGCTCAACCTCAGTATCCAGGACGCGTTCAACCTCGGCTGGAAACTGGCCGCCGAGGTGGGCGGTTGGGCGCCGGAGGGGCTGTTGGACAGCTATCACGGCGAACGGCACCCGGTGGCCGCGGCCGTGCTCGACAACACCCGTGCGCAGACCGAACTGCTGTCCGCCGAACCGGGTGCGCGGGCGGTGCGCCGGCTGGTGACGGAACTGATGGGCTTCGAAGAGGTGAACCGGTACCTCATCGAGAAGATCGCCGCGGTCTCCGTCCGCTACGACTTCGGCGAGGGGCACGAACTCCTCGGCCGGCGGCTCCGGGACATCCAGCTGAAGCGCGGGCGGCTCTACTCGCTGATGCACGGCGGCCGGGGGCTGCTGCTCGACCAGACCGGCCGGCTCTCGGTGGCGGGCTGGGCCGACCGGGTCGACCACGTCGTCGACGTCGGCGAGGAACTGGACGTGCCCGCCGTACTGCTGCGACCGGACGGTCATGTGGCCTGGGCGGGCGAGGACCAGCGGGAGTTGTCCGGTGTGCTGCCCAAGTGGTTCGGCGCGGCTGCCGGTTGAGCCCGCCGGCCGGGGCCGAGGTGCGAGGAGTGACCGGCGGGCGTCACACAGGCCCGTCGAAGTTCCCGAATTCTGCCCCGGTTCACGCGATGGTGTGATCATGTGCCCCGCGGTGGATGGGCGTCGGAGCCCACGGGTAGGGCCCCGGCCATGACGCAGCCGTTCGAACTCCCGCACTTCTACATGCCGTATCCCGCGCGGCTCAACCCGCACCTGGAGGAGGCCCGGGCCCACTCCACCGAGTGGGCCCGTGGGATGGGCATGCTGGAGGGTTCCGGGATCTGGACCCAGGCCGACCTGGAGGCGCACGACTACGGCCTGCTGTGCAGCTACACCCACCCCGACTGCGACGGCCCCGCCCTGTCGCTGATCACCGACTGGTACGTGTGGGTGTTCTTCTTCGACGACCACTTCCTCGACATGTACAAGCGCACCCAGGACCGTGCCGCCGGCAAGGCCCATCTCGACCGGCTCCCGCTGTTCATGCCGCTCGACCCCGCGACGCCCGTGCCGGAACCGGAGAACCCGGTCGAGGCGGGCCTCGCCGACCTGTGGGCCCGCACGGTGCCGTCGATGTCGGTCGACTGGCGCCGTCGCTTCTCGGTCGCCACCGAGCATCTGCTGAACGAGTCGATGTGGGAGCTGGCCAACATCAACGAGGGGCGGATCGCCAACCCCGTCGAGTACATCGAGATGCGCCGCAAGGTCGGCGGCGCCCCCTGGTCGGCCGGGCTCGTCGAATACGCGACGGCCGAGGTGCCCGAGGCCGCCGCCGGGTCGCGGCCGCTGCGGGTGCTGATGGAGACCTTCGCCGACGCCGTCCACCTGCGCAACGACCTGTTCTCCTACCAGCGCGAGGTGGAGGACGAGGGCGAGAACAGCAATGGCGTGCTGGTCCTGGAGACCTTCTTCGACTGCACCACCCAGGAGGCCGCCGACACGGTCAACGACATCCTCACCTCCCGCCTCCACCAGTTCGAGCACACCGCCCTCACCGAAATGCCCGCCCTCGCCGTCGAGAAGGGCCTCACCCCCGACCAGGCCGCCGCGATCGCCGCCTACACCAAGGGCCTGCAGGACTGGCAGTCCGGCGGCCACGAGTGGCACATGCGCTCCAGCCGCTACATGAACCAGGGCGCCACCCGGTCCTCCCCCTGGCAGCAGCTCACCGGGCCCGGCACCTCCGCCGCCGACGTCGGCGCCCTGCTAGCCTCGGCCGCCGCCGAGAGGTTGCGGGCCTACTCCCATGTGCCCTTCCAGCAGGTCGGCCCCTCCCTCCTGCCCGACTTCCACATGCCCTACGAGGTCGAGCTCAGCCCGCACCTCGACGCCGCCCGCCCCCGGCTGACCGCCTGGATGCACGACACCGGCATGCTCGCCGAGGGCGTCTGGGACGAGGACAAACTCGCCGCCTCCGACCTGGTGCTCTGCTCCGCCGGCCTCGACCCGGACGCCACCCCCGAGGAACTCGACCTCAGCGCCGACTGGCTGGCCTGGGGCACCTACGCGGACGACTACTACCCCCTGGTCTTCGGCACCCGGCGGGACCTGGCGGGCGCCCGGCTCGCGACGGCCCGCCTCTCCGCCTGCATGCCCCTCGCCGACGAGCCCGTCCCCGTGCCGGCCACCGGCATGGAGCGCGGCCTGATCGACCTGTGGGCCCGCACGACCGCCGGGATGAACCCCGAAGACCGGCTCGCTCTCCGGCAGTCCGTCGACAGCATGACCGAGAGCTGGCTCTGGGAGATGTCCAACCAGCTTCAGCACCGCATCCCCGACCCCGTCGACTTCCTGGAGATGCGCCGGGCGACCTTCGGCTCCGACCTCACCCTGAGCCTGGCCCGCCGCGGCCAGGGCCCCGCGATCCCCGCGGAGGTCTACCGCAGCGGCCCGGTCCGCTCCCTGGAGAACGCCGCCATCGACTACGGCATGCTCGTCAACGACGTCTTCTCCTACCAGAAGGAGATCCAGTACGAGGGCGAGTTCCACAACGCGATCCTCGTCGTCCAGAACTTCTTCGGCGTCGACTACCCGACCGCGCTCCGCGTCGTGCACGACCTGATGACCCAGCGGATGCAGCAGTTCGAGCACGTCGTCGGCAATGAACTCCCCGTCGTGTACGACGACTTCGAGCTGTCGGCCGAGGCCCGTGCGGCCATGGACGGCTATGTCCGCGATCTGCAGAACTGGATGGCCGGAATCCTGAACTGGCACCAACGGGTCGACCGCTACAAGGCGGACCACCTGGCCCGCCGGGCCCACGGCTTCCTGCCGGACCGCCCCCCGCTCGCCCCGGCACTGCCGGTCGGCTGACGGGGCGGCCGGCGGCGCTCATCCGGCCCGGGCGCCTACCGGAGGGCGCTGTGCAGACGCCGGGCGCGCTCGGCCTGCGACAGGTCGCCCAGCCGCTCGAACTCCCCGGTCAGGCAGAGCAGCGGCGACAGGTCGAGGTCCTTTCTGCTGCCGGGCCGCAGCAACAGGCTCTGGTCCAGGTATATGTCGTCCAGCCGCCGGATCAGCGCCACCCGGGCGAGCTCGGTCATCCCCTGCTCGGCCGCCAGCCGGGTCCACGTGGACAGCGGCTGGTCGGCCGGGTCGCCGGGGACCTCGTGCCGTACCGATTCCCACAGGGGCGGCCGGGGGTGCGGGTCGAGCAGGTCGTAGGCGCAGCCTTCGTCCGCGTTCAGGAGGAGGAAGTCGGGTTCGGTGCGCAACAGGGCCGAGTGCAGCATGCCGAGCAGTTCGACGGGGGAGCGGTCGGGCAGGTCCAGGGCGGCGCGGAGTTCGGTGCGCTCGGCGTCGATGCCGTGGTACTCGCGGATCTCCTCCTCTGTCTCGGCCACGCGCGCGAGGATCGCCGCCTCGCCGTCCGCCGGAGACAGGTGCAGGTGGTCACGCCAGCCCGGCAGGCCGATCACGACCTCAAGCGCCTCGTCCACGGACGACCCTATGATCCCGGCCGAGCCCTCCGAGTCCGCGTAGAGCAACGAGCCGTCCGCGCAGGCGAAATACGTGCCGCCGGTGTCGCAGCCCGCCACCGCCTCCAGAGAGCCGCCGGAGGCGAGACGGACCGGCTCGGCATGGCCGTCTACGGCCCGGGCCAGGTCGAAGTTGAAAGGGAACGCCGCCAGTTCGGCCAGGCGGCGGTGCTGCCGGAGCAGCCGCAGGCAGTGATCGGTCATGTCACAGAACGTAACAGCCACCACTGACAACGGCCTCCGGCCACGACGGGGAGCGCAGCGGCCCAGGCCGGGGGGAAAGACGGTGCCGTCGCCGACGGTGACCAAAGAGGGGCTCCTACGACCAGCCAGAACTACACCATCCATACCGTCATCGCGTTCTTCGAGCACGGGCTCGCGAACCGGTCACGGAAGTAAACGCAACGGTGTTTGAGGTTGTTCGGATTGCCATCACTTCATGCGGCGCGGGCACGCGTTCGCGGGACGGTCTCGGCAAGACCGTCCCGCGTCCGCCGCACACCCGCCGGACTCCCCGTTGCCAGACCGTTGGCCAGGGTAAATCCAATAGTCCGGCTGGAGTATCAGACACCGCAATGATCACGAAGCCCGTGACTGCCCTGCTCTACGCCCCACTTATCCGATCAAGACCTGGACAAGCCCGCTCGTGAAAGCGTGAGGTTGGGCTGAAATGGCTTCGTGAGCGATGTTCAAATCCGCCGCTGTATCGGCAGAGAATGGGCTCTCAGCATCCTTCGGTGATGCTTGTCACCCCGGCGTCGAAGACCGCATGGGACTTGCCGGTCGGGGTGAGCCAGCACGAGCTGCCGGCGGCGACGTGCACCCTGACGTATATCCCGCTGGAACAGTGGTTGTTGTAGTAGATCGTGGTGGACGTGATTCCGTCGCTGAACGAGTAATTTACGTAGGAACCCTGCGGTAGCGTGCAGGCGAAGCTGTAGCTCGCTTTGGGGCTCACGACTTTGGTCTGAGTGGCGGAGCTGGTTGGCGTTGCCGCCCCGCTGACACCCGTTCCGAGTGCGAGCAGGAAACTCGTCACCGCGACTGTCGTCACTATTCGACGCATTTGTTTTCCTCTCGTGGAGAAGCGGTTTGCTTTGCCTGATTTCACGTGCGGTCGCCAACTATCTATGGCGCACCCGTGGATTGCCAGAGATTATTTTCGGTCAGGACGACTGAGAGTTGGCGAGAATTGATCTTCCTGGGCCTGTATTTCGCCCGAAGTTGTCGCAATGGAAGTCGATATCGGCAGCGAAAGGTAAGAGCGGAGCCGAAAGGTAAGAGCCGCATCGAAAGGTAAGAGTGGTGCCGAGGATGGGATGACCCATGTCACATCAGCAGTCGCCCACATCAGACCTGTGGTTCGGGTCGCACGCGCTGTAAATCGGCGCGGCGGGCGTCTTGGCCCTGATCCACCAGCCGGTGGCCGGTGGCCTGTTCGAGGTGGGGCCGATGTAGGGCTTCACCGCACGCGTCGCCCCTCACGGATCCGCCCGGCGCCGAACCGCACCCACGGTCACCCGGCTGACCTGTGTGGACACCTCAACGATCAGGACTCGCGGCTGCCGTCTCCGGCAGCAGAGTTGAAGGGAGAGGCGTCACGGAGCCGAAGCACGCTGACCACAACATCCGCCGGACTTCACGGAGTTGCCGCGCCGGTATGGTGGCGTGGCCGTAGTGGTAGTCGGAGATGCGGAGCGATGGATCACGTATGAATGCTGAAGGTGACGGCAGTCGCGAAGCCGCCCCAGAGCCCGGGCCGCGGCGTCGTGTCCGGCATGCCGTGCCGGACGTGGCTGCCCGCGACTTCGAGACGCTCCAGATTCGCCGAGTGGCCGGCTCTGCCTCCGTCATGAATTCTGTCGCGACTGAAGCGATGCCGGCTGCCGGCGAAAGCTCCGACGGTAAGCAGTCTCCCGGTCTCATGAAGTCCAGCGCTTTGATGGCGGCCGGAACTCTGGTTTCACGCTTGACTGGCTTTCTGCGCACTCTGGTCATGGGGGCTGCGCTGGGTGTGGGAACACTCAACGACACCTATCAGGTGGCCAATACGCTACCCACCATGATTTACGTGCTGGTTGGCGGAGGGGCCCTCAATGCGGTCTTCATTCCGCAGTTGGTGCGGTCGATGAAGGAGGACTCCGACGGAGGTGCCGCATACGCCAACCGTCTCATCACCCTGGTCATCACATTCCTCGGTTCGACCACCCTGATATGCGTCATTGCGGCGCCGGAATTCATCCGTGTCATGTCGCCCTCGATGGCCACTCACCCTGACCAACTGCGTGTCGCGGTCGCCTTCGCCCGTTACTGCCTGCCCACCATGTTCTTCATGGGGATTCACGTGGTGATGGGGCAGATCCTGAATGCGCGCGGGCGGTTCGGTGCCATGATGTGGACGCCCGTCCTGAACAACATCCTGATCATCGTTGCTTTCGGGTCATTCGTCTGGGTATTCGGCACGGCCGCCCATTCGGGAATGTCGGCGTCAACGATCACGCCTCAGGGAGTGCGTCTGCTTGGTGTCGGCACCCTTCTGGGGCTGGCGGTTCAGGCGCTGGCCATGGTCCCCTACCTGCGCGACTCGGGATTTCGGATCCGCCTTCGCTTCGACTGGCGTGGCCATGGCCTTGGGAAAGCTCTCGGCCTGGCGAAATGGACCTTCCTGTTCGTGCTCGTCAATCAAGCCGGCATGGTCGTCGTGACGCGTCTTGCCACCGCCGCCGGCGCCACCGCAGAGAAGGCCGGACACCCCGGCACCGGCATCACCGCATACAACTACGCGCTCCTCCTGTGGCAGATGCCGCAGGCCATCATCACCGTCTCTGTGATGACTGCCATCCTTCCCCGCATCGCCCGCGCAGCCGCCGACGGCGATCACGACGCAGTCCGAGACGACATCTCACAGGGCCTGCGTACATCAGCGGTCGCCATCGTTCCCTGTGCCTTCGCATTTCTCGCTCTTGGGGTGCCCCTGATCCAGCTGCTCTACGCCGGAGCCGGCGAGGAAGGCGCCCGCAACATCGGCTTCGTCCTGATGGCCTTCGCCTTGGGGCTGATCCCCTACTCGGTGCAGTACGTAGTACTGCGCGGCTTCTACGCCTACGAAGACACCCGGACCCCCTTCTTCAACACCCTCATCGTCGCGCTCGTGAACGCCGGCGGATCTTTCGCTGCCTATCTGCTGCTCCCCGCGCGGTGGGCCGTGACCGGCATGGCCTGCACATACGGCCTGGCCTACGTCATCGGCGTCGGCGTCGCCTGGAAACGACTCCGCAGCCGACTCGGCGGCGACCTCGACGGCCGTCAAGTCATCCGAACTTATGCGCGTCTCATCGGGGCCAGCCTTCCCGCATCCCTGGCAGCCGGATCGGTCGCTGCCTGGCTGATGACAGTGATTCACACCCCCGCCGTTGCCGCGCTCACCGCACTCGCCGCAGGCGCGACCGTAATGATTGCTCTGTTCATCCCCCTCGCGCGCCTGATGCGCATCAACGAAGTCAACGCCATGGTGAACATGGTTCGCGCACGCCTTGGCCGCTGAACTACGCAGCCGGCCAGGAGCCGGGCGGCGAGGCCGGCTGCATCCTGCCGTTCGCCGCCGAACTTTCACGGCGTGCAGGTGAGGCGTGATCGCGCCCCCCTCACCCCTGACCGCCGCTGCCACGGCCTCAGCCTGCTGCCCCTGCGGACGACCCCCGACGTCCCCAGCAAGGTCGCCGTTCCCGCGCCACGCCTCGTCCGCCGGGTGGAACTGGTGTACGGCGGGACCCCCACGGGAGCGGCGGCGAACCTGTTGGCAGGCATTCTCGACGGTGCCCGCGGCGCAGGTGGGGCCAAGGGTTTCCCGCCCCTGACCCAGGGTCAGTCTCACTCGTTCGTGTCTCGTCGCGCCCGCGTGCGCCGGGTAGAGCTGAGGCTGGAGGCGAACCATGGAACAGACCGCTTTGCGTCCCAAGCCGATCCCAGGTCAGGAACGCCGGGACGACCCCGAACCCGGCCCGGCCCGGCACCCGCACGCCGCGCGCCGGCGCGGGCGGCGGATCAGGTCCCTGCTCTTCGGCCTGATCGTCGGCACGGTCCTGGTGCTGTGCGGGGTCGGAATCGGCACCGTCGGCGCCACGGTGATCGGCATGAGCAGACTGGCGGAGCTGCGGCAGCAGGCTCCGCCGACGACATCGGGCCCCGCACCGTCGGTGACCCCCGCTGCCTCGCCGACGGCGGCCGCGACCCTGGGAGTGGAGGCCGTGGACGCGGACAAGGTGGGCGCCCTGGTCGTGGGCGTCCACATCCCCGGCCCGGGCTACACGGCGGGCCTGGTGCGCGGCGACGTGCTCCTTCAGCTCGGCGACAGCAGGATCGACAGTGCCGCGGACCTGGCACGCGTGGTGGCCGAGGCCCGCCCGGGGAAGGAGGCCAGACTCACGGTGCGGCACGAGAGCGGGGGGTACCAGCAGCTGACCGTGGTGCCGGGGGTCGTCACTTGAGAACGCCGGCGCGGGGCTGTATCGAAATGCGGCTCCGCCGCGCGGGCGCGACCAGCCACGGTGCGGCGGCACTCGCCGTACGGCCGTGACGCACAACGCCCTTCCGCGTGAACCGGCTCGCGTGGCTCCCCCTCTCCGGGCAGGATGCTCCCCGAGGCACCTACAGTCCCCTCACCCGCACAGGGAGGCTCGGATGACCGGTAGTACGCCCGCGCCCTTCACCGCCGACGACTACAAGTCCCGTATGACGCGCGCGGCGCACACCGCGGCCGACGCCGGACTCGCCGGCCTCCTGATCGCCCCCGGCCCCGACATGGTGTGGCTCACCGGCTACACCCCCACCGCGGTCACCGAACGGCTCACCCTCCTCGTCCTGACCCCCGGCAAGGACCCCGTGCTGGTCGTCCCCACCCTGGAGGCACCCGACGCCGAGAAGGCCGACGGCTCGGCCGCCCTGACCCTGCGGGACTGGACCGACGGCATCGACCCCTACACCGTCACCGCCGGCCTGCTCGCCAAGGACGGCCGGTTCGGGATCAGCGACAACGCCTGGGCCATGCACCTGCTGGGCCTGCAGAAGACCCTCCCCGGCACCTCCTACGCCTCCCTCACCGACGCGCTGCCCATGCTCCGCGCCGTGAAGGACGCGGCCGAACTCGAACTCCTCGCCGCCGCCGGAGCGGCCGCCGACGCGACGTTCGAGGAGATCCGCAAGGTTCCCTTCGCCGGCCGCCGCGAGTCCGACGTCGGCCACGACCTCGCGGACCTGCTGCGCCGCTTCGGCCACGACCAGGTCGACTTCACCATCGTCGGCTCGGGCCCCAACGGCGCCAACCCGCACCACGAGGTCGGCGACCGCGTCATCCAGGACGGCGACATGGTCGTCCTCGACTTCGGCGGCCTCAAGGACGGCTACGGCTCCGACACCACCCGAACGGTGCACGTGGGCCCGCCGACCGCCGAGGAGCGCGAGGTGCACGACATCGTGCGCGCCGCCCAGGAGGCCGGCTTCCGGGCCGTACGCGCCGGTGCCGCCTGCCAGGAGGTCGACCGGGCCGCCCGCGCGGTCATCACCGACGCCGGGTACGGCGAGTACTTCATCCACCGCACCGGCCACGGCATCGGCGTCACCACGCACGAGCCGCCGTACATGATCGAGGGCGAGGAGCAGCCGCTGGTGCCCGGGATGTGCTTCTCCGTGGAACCCGGCATCTATCTGCCCGGCCGCTTCGGGGTGCGGATCGAGGACATCGTCACGGTGACCGAGGAGGGCGGGCGTCGTTTCAACAACACCACGCGCGAGATGGTCATAGTGGGCTGACCGACCCGGCCCCGGGCGTATCCTCTCGCCCCTACCCCACCCCGAACGGCAACGGCGCGATCCATGACCCAGGCACCGACACCCACCGCGGACACCGTCCGCCGACTGGTCCGTTCGCTGCTCAAAGAGAGCGAGACCGGAACCCCGGGCCCCGAGATCCGGCCCGTCGCGGCGGGCGGTGAGCACTCCACCTGGTGGGTCGGCACGCGTTATGTGCTGCGCCTCGCCCCCGACCGCGAGGCCTCCGCGCGCCAGCGCCGCGAACTGCGCCTGCGCGACCTGGTGCGCCCGCACCTGCCCGTCGCCGTCCCGGCCGGGGTCACGCACGGCGAGTGGGCGCCGGGACTCACCTACACGCTGGACACCGCGATCCCCGGGGGCACGGCCGAGGAGCACGACGTCTCCGCGGTCGGCGAGGCCGATCTGGCCGGGCTGCTCACCGGGCTGCGCGAGGTGCCGGTACGGCAGGCCGAGACGCTCGGCCTGCCACGCACCCCGCCGCGCTCCCTGGAGGCGCTGCGCCGGATGGCCGTGCCCGCCGCCGAACGCCTCGCCATCGCCGACGAGTTCGACCCCGCACCCCTGCTCCACTTCACCTCGCCGGGCGCCGCCCAGCTCGCCGCCCAGCCCGGTACGGCCGTGGTGGTCCACCACGATCTCAAGGGCGAGCACCTGGTGGTCAGCGCCGACGGCAGGGTGCGCGGGGTCCTCGACTGGACCGACGCGGCGGTGGGCGACCCCGCCGAGGACATCGCCGGGCTCGCCCTCGCGGTCGGCTCCGGCGCGGCCGTCCGCGCGGCCACCCTCGCCGGCTACGGCGCCCGCCCCTGCCTGCGCGGCCTGTGGCTTGCCCGCTGCGACACCGTCATCCGCCTCACCGACCGCCTCGACGGCCGCGACGACAGCCCCCTGCCCCTGCTGCGCACCCAACTCCGGCGCGCCTGGGAGACGATCCTGCTGGAGCGCGTGTCGGACCTCCGGGAGGACGACACGGACGAGGAGACGTAGGACACGCAGGCGTGCATGCCGTACGCGTGTCCCAGCCCGTGCGTGCACCACCTACGCCGGGACGCGTGCTCACGCCTGGGTCAGAACCACGCACGACTCGCCCGGCACCCGCAGCAGCCCGTTCGCGTCCGGTGCCGTCACGGGGTCCCACGCGGCCAGGACCTCCACCCGGGCGGTGCCCAGCGGGATCGGGGCCGGCTCCTTGCCCAGGTTCACGGCGACCCGCACGTCACCGCGCCGGAACGCCAGCCAGCGTGCCTCCTCGTCGTAGGCCACCTTGGTGTCGGCGAGGTCGGGGTCGGTGAGGTCCGGCTGCTCGCGGCGCAGGGCGAGCAGCCGGCGGTACCAGGCCAGCACGCGCGCGTGCGGCTCGCGGTCCGGCTCCGACCAGTCCAGGCAGGACCGGTCCCGGGTCGCCGGGTCCTGCGGATCGGGTACGTCCTCCTCGGCCCATCCGTGCGCCGCGAACTCCCGTCGCCTGCCGCGTCGTACGGCCTCCGCCAGATCCGGGTCGGTGTGGTCGGTGAAGAACTGCCAGGGGGTGCCCGCCGCCCACTCCTCGCCCATGAACAGCATCGGCGTGAAGGGCGCCGTGAGCGTCAGCGTGGCCGCGCAGGCCAGCAGGCCGGGGGAGAGGGTGGCCGAAAGCCGGTCGCCCTGGGCGCGGTTGCCGATCTGGTCGTGGGTCTGGGTGTAGCCGAGCAGCCGGTGCCCGGCCACCCGCGCGCGGTCCAGCGGCCGGCCGTGCCGACGGCCCCGGAAACTGGAGTAGGTGCCGTCGTGGAAGTAGCCGCCGGTGAGGGTCTTGGCGACGGCGGCGAGGGGGGCGCGCGCGAAGTCGGCGTAGTAGCCCTGGGACTCCCCGGTCAACGCGGTGTGCAGGGCGTGATGGAAGTCGTCGTTCCACTGCGCGTCCAGGCCGAGCCCGTGCTCCGCGCGCGCGGTGATGAGCCGTGGGTCGTTCAGGTCGGACTCGCCGACGAGGAACAACGGCCGGCCCGACTCGGCCGCCAGGCCGGCCACGGCCGACGACAGCTCCTCCAGGAAGTGGCACGCGCGCGTGTCGCACAGCGCGTGCACCGCGTCCAGGCGCAGTCCGTCGATCCGGTAGTCGCTCAGCCAGGCCAGCGCGCTGCCCACCAGGTAGGCGCGCACCTCGTCCGAACCGGGCGCGTCCAGGTTGACCGCCGCGCCCCAGGGCGTGTGGTGCGTCTCCGTGAAGTACGGCCCGAACGCGGGCAGGTAATTGCCCGACGGACCGAGGTGGTTGTGGACGACGTCCAGGACGACACCGAGCCCGAGTCCGTGCGCCCGGTCGACAAAGCGCTTCAGCGCCTCGGGTCCGCCGTACGGCTCGTGCACCGCCCACAGGGAGACCCCCTCGTACCCCCAGCCGTGCCGGCCCGGGAACGGGCAGAGGGGCATCAACTCCACGTGCGTGACGCCCAGTTCCTTCAGATGGTCCAGGCGCCCGGCGGCCGCGTCCAGGGTGCCCTCGGGGGTGTACGTGCCCACGTGCAGCTCGTAGAGCACCGCGCCCGGCAGCGCGCGTCCCGGCCCCGAGGCACGCCACTCGTACCGTCCGTGGTCGACGACCGCGCTGAGCCCGTCCGGTCCGTCCGGCTGACGACGCGAGCGCGGGTCGGGCAGCGCAGGGCCGTCGTCCAGCGCGAACCCGTACCGCGTGCCGTCCTCGGCGTCCGCTTCCCCGGCCCACCAGCCCGGCCGCCGCGGATCACGCTCCAACGCACGGGCGGCGCCGTCGCAATGGAGCGTCACACGGTCTGCCTGCGGTGCCCACACCTCGAACTGCACGGACGGTTCCCCTTCGTCTGGCTCATCGTGAGGTAGTCCGTCCATCGTGCCGTGAAAAGAGATCAATCCGCTTTGAATCCCGGCTTTGCCGAGGGGTGTCGCCGTACGTACGCGCGCGTGACGGCCGTTTCCCCGTTTTCTGGACACCCGGGGTTCACTGACCCAGAATCGGCAAGGTGACGTCGTCCTTCGAGTTCAACACCTATCCCGCGCGGCTGTCCGACGCGGAACGCGAGAAGGCGCTGAGTGTGCTGCGCGACGGCGTCGCCATGGGACGGCTGTCGCACGACACGTTCGTGCGCCGTATGGAGCTGGCGCTCGCCGCCCGTCGCATGGACGAACTGGCCGTACTCACCGCCGACCTGCCCCAGGAGAGCCGCTTCACGCGCGTGCTCTTCGGCACCGTCGAGGCCGTCTCCGGGTTCACGGTGCGGCTGCGCCGGGCCTGGCAGGCCGAGCGGCTGCCCAAGCTGCTGCTGCCGCACCCCGGCACCGGGCACCCGCTGCGCATCGGCCGCGACCCCGCCAACGGGCTGCGGCTCAACCACGAGACGGTCTCCCGGGTGCACGCCGAACTCCGCCTGCAGGGCGGCCTGTGGGTGCTCAGGGACCTCGGCTCCACCAACGGCACGACCGTGAACGGCCGCCGGGTGATCGGCGCCGCCGTCGTCCGTGAGGGTGACCAGATCGGCTTCGGCCGGGTGTGCTACCGGCTCTCGGCCCACTGAGTGCGCACCTTCTCCCAAGTGGCTGAAAAACGTTTGTCCGCCACGGTGTTGACGTACCCCTTAAGTCGTGACTGACTGTGCGTAATCCATGCACATCATGTGAACCGACGGCACAGCATCGTGGAGGTGTGCCCTGCCGCCCCTCCACCGCTTTCCGTCCGTGGACGAGCTGTCCTCGCGCGCGGCCGCGCTGGTCGCCGACCACCCTCGGGACGCCCGGCTGCACCGGATCGGCACCTCCCGCGCGGGCACTCCGCTGTGGCTGCTTTCGATCGGTCACGGCAGCCGGCACGCCCTCGTCGTGGCCGGCCCGCACGCCAACGAACCCGTCGGCGGCGCCACCGTGCTCCGCCTCGCCGACCGGGTCCTGGCCGACCCCCGGCTGACCGAGGACGCCGACGTCACCTGGAATCTGCTGCTGTGCCTGGACCCGGACGGCTCGCGCCGCAACGAGGGCTGGCTGGCCGGGCCGTACACGCTGGGCCACTACTTCCGGAACTTCTTCCGGCCCGGCTTCCTGGAGCAGCCCGAATGGCTGCCCGACGGAGCCGACGCCGCCGCGCTGCCCGAGACCCGGGCGCTGCTGGACCTCCAGGACGAGCTGCGGCCCTTCCTCCAGTGCTCGCTGCACGGCGTGGACGTCGGCGGCGGCTTCGTCGAACTGACCGACGACCTGCCGGGCCTCGCCCAACGCCTCGCGCACACCGCGAACCGGCTCGGTATCCCCCGCGAACTCGGCGCCTACGACGCCCTGTACTGGCCCACCCTGGGCCCGGCCGTCTACCGGGTGCCGCCGCCCCGCCGGGGCGGCCTGGCCGCCGCCATCACCGAGGCGGCCGTCGAGTCCACCTGGTTCCATCCGTACCGGCACGGCACCGTCACCGCCATCGTCGAGGCGCCCATGTGGGGCGTGGCCGCCGTCCAGGACAGCGCACCGCTCGCCGACCGCGACGCCGCGCTGCGCGCCGTGACCCGGACCCTGCGGCACGACACCGGCCTCCTGGAGGACGTCCTGGCCCGGATCCGGCCCCAGTTGTCCGGCGCGCCGGACGCGGCCCGGCTGCTCGCGCCGGTGGACGACTACCTGCTGGTCTGCCCGGGACTCGCCGACGCCTGGGACCCCGGCACCGACGCCGGCAGCGCCCGCCCGCTGCCCCCGCTCAGCACCGCCCATCTGGCCGCCCTGCGGATCGCCGGGCGCCGGCTGGTCCTGCGCACCGCCGGGCTGCTGCACCGGCTGCTGCGCGGCACCGGCCACGACCCGGCCGGTGCCCTGCCCGACCTGGACCGCCTGATCGACACCTGGTGCGCGGACTACCACGAGGTCTTCGAGGCACGCTGGATCCCGGTCGCACGCCAGGCCGAGTACCAGACGCGCATGGTCCTGAGCGCTTTCGAACTGGCACACCGCCACGCGCGCGTGCGTGCTCGTTCGGGTGAGTCGGACTGGGGTGCCGGGGCCGCCGTGCCGATGCACCGGGAATGACCCCTCTGATCAGAGCGACAGCGGCCGGCGGTGCCCTGCTGGCGGCCGCCGCCCTCCTCGCCGCCGGCCCGGCCCAGGCCGCGCCCGGCACCACCGACGGTGGCGACTACCTGTACCTGACCGTCGCCAAGGGCGACAGCCGGTCCGGCGACACGCCCGGCACGCTGCTGCTGTGCGACCCGCCCCAGGGGCACTCCCGGGCGGCCGAGGCCTGTGCCGAACTCGACACGGTGGGCGGTGACATCGCGCGCATCTCCCCGGTCAAGGACGCCATGTGCCCGATGGTCTACGCCCCCGTGACCGCGCAGGCGCGCGGGCAGTGGAACGGCCGGCCGATCGAGTACCGCGAGACGTTCTCGAACTCCTGCCAGATGGCGGCCCGTACCGGACCGGTCTTCGCCCTCGACAGCTGACCCCGGGGGCGGCGTGCGGCCCCTGGGGGCGTGCTCCACCGGACAGGCCCCGAAGCCTCACGCCGCCCGCTCACGGGCGTGCTGCGCGGCCGCCAGCACCGTCCTGGACTGGTGCTCCACCTGGCGCTCCAGCGGCACCCAGCGGGCTTGGAAGCGCTCCCCGTAGGCGTCGCACCAGGAGGCCACCAGCTCCTCCAGCCGCGGCACCGCACGGTCGTCCACCTCCCGCAGCACCCGCAGCAGCATCGACGCCGCCCGCAACGGCAGCCGCCGCCCGAAGGCGTCCACGCTGCCCACGTACGCCATCGTGGTGTCGATCGGCGGCCGGCGGATCCAGTCCTCGGCGAGCCCTGGGATCAGCCCCAGCGCCCAGCGGGCCGCCCGCAGCAGCGGCCCTTCCAGGAGGCCGTCCAGCCGGGGCAGCGCCTCGGTCAGCACCCGCTCCACCTCCCGCGAGTCCCGCAGCAGCCGGCCCGCCAGCCGCCGCATCGCCGCGGCCGGCGCCGGATGCGGCGCCGGGTCGTCGACCAGGTCGCTCGCCCACATCGGCACCTCGACCACCGCCGTCAGACCCCCGTAGCGGTGCGCGTGGTACCAGGTGCTGTGCCGTGCGTCGTCCGGCATGCTCGGGTACGCCACCCCCGACCCCGGACCCGGCATCACCCGGACGCCGGGACCGGACGCCGGCCAGCCCGCGGCGTCCGAGGCGCCCGTCTCCACCGGGATGTGCAGCTCCGCCGCCGACTTGGCGAACGGTTCGGCGAGCCCGGGCACGTCCTTCGTCAACTGCACCCAGCTGCCGCCCAGGTCGGTGCCGTGCAGGGTGACCTGGAGGTAGGGGCGCAGCTCGTCGATCACTCCGAGCAGAGCCGTGGTCTCGGGCGGCAGCCGGTCCGGGGGCAGCACCGACGGCGACCACTCCGGCTGTTCGGGGCCCGCCGGGCGGTAGAAGCCGTGGTGGTAGTCGAGCAGGCTGCGCGGTGCCGGGGTGACGTGCAGGCTCGCCCCGTCCGGGTCCGCGCACAGCAGGAAGTGCCAGGAGGTCTCCGCCCGTAGGTCCCGCTCTTTCAATACCCGTTCGGCGAGCACCTGGAGGGTGCCGCCCCCGGTCGGCTCGTTGGCGTGGGCACCCGCGACCACCAGCACCGCCCGCCGGGCGTGCCCGACGGACAGCAGGTGCAGCGGTCTGCCCGCGCGGGAGACGCCGATCTGCCGCAACGTGCACAGGCCGGGCCGGTGAGCGGCCAACGCCCGGGCGGTTGCGACCAGTTCGGGAACACTGGGGTAACGCAGCTCCGGCAGGAGACTCACCCCCGACTTGTCCGCCCGGCTTCGCATTCCCCAGTCCCGCACGGCATAGGTGAACTGTCAAGAACCTCCAGGGGGAGGCTCCAGGGGGCGCCCAGGTGCATGAGCAGTCGGCCGACAAGGCGGTTGACGCCGACGGGGGTGCGAAGCCATTACGGGGCGCGGAACGGCTCCGCGCGCCTTTACGGACGCGGCAGGCGCCCGACGAGTTTCGGCAACCCCCCGACCCGGCCCCATCTTCACCCGTACGAGTGAATATGACCCTCGGTGCCCTCGGTGCCCTCGGTGCCCTCAGTGCCCTCAGTGCCCTCAGTGCCCGTCGTCTTCGTCGCCCCCGCCGTCCACTCGCTCCAGCAGAGCCACCGGCAGCCCCTCGAAGAGCACGTCCACGCGCGCGTGCCCCGTGAACTCGCGTTCCGGCGCCAGCACGTCCGCCCACCGCCCCGGAGGCAGCGGCAGCACCGTGTCACGCCAGCCGCCCGCGGCGGCCAGCCGCAGCGACAGCCGGGTCACCGCCGTGACCACCTCGCCGGAGCGCGCGAACGCCAGACAGTGCGCCGCGGCCGGGCCCTCGGCCGTCAGCGGCTCGTACGTCGCCGTATCGCCGAAGACGTCCGGGCGGCGCGCCCGCAGCCGCAGCGCCGCCGCCGTCACCGCGTCCTTCTCGCCCGGGTGCTCGGGCGGGAAGGAGACCGGCCGCCGGTTGTCCGGGTCCACCAGCGCCCGGAACTCGCCCTCCGTGCCCTGGTAGACGTCCGGCACCCCCGGCATCGTCAGATGGACCAGAGCCGTGCCGAGGACGTTCGCCCGGACGTGGGCCGCCAGCGAGGCCCGGAAGGCCGCCACACGCTCTCCTGGTGCCCCGCACGGGCCCGCCGCGACGAACGAGGCCACCGCCTCCTCGTACGGCGGCTCCTGCTCCGTCCAGCTCGTGTACAGGCCCGCCTCCCGCACATGCTTCAGCAGCGCTCCCTGCACCCGCTCCGGGGCCGCAGGGCCGAGCCCGAACACCGTCTGCCAGGCGGCCCACGCCAGCTGCGCGTCCGGTACGCCCGCCCCGTCCCGGGTCACCTCGGTCAGCACGTCCGCCCAGCGCTCCGGGCACTCCGTCAGCACGGCCAGCGCCGCCCGGACGTCGGCGCTGCGCTTGGTGTCGTGCGTCGTCACCGCCGTCCCGGTGAGCGGCCAGTCGCGCTGCACGCGCGCGCAGTACGCGTGGAAGCCGTCGGGGGAGACACCCGGGCTGCCGGGAGCACCGCCCACCTCGGTCGCGGACAGCAGCGGCACATAGCGGTAGAACGCCGTGTCCTCCACGGACTTGGCCCGCAGCGCCGAGGAGGTCTGCGCGAACCGCGTCCGGAACTCCGCGGGCCCGGGACCGTCGTCGCCCGCCAGCAGCAGCCCGCGCACCACGTCCACCGCCCCGCCCTCCTCGGGCACCACGAAGGCCGACCTCGCCTCCTCGGCGGCCCGCTCGGTGACCACGGCGGACGCGTCACCGGAGACGTACGGCCGGTACACCCGCATCCGCACCAGCAGCTCCTGCAGCGCGGTGCGCAGCGCCCAGGGCGCCCGGTCGCGCAGCGCGGGGTCCGGCGAGGTCGCGCACGCGCGCGCGGCCGCCCGGGTCAGCCGCTCCGTCTCGGCCGCCAGCTCGTGCGTGAGCACCTTGTAGGCCGCCCGCCGCACGGTCGCCTCCCAGTCGCCGCCCCGGTCCGTCTGAGGGGCCGCGAACCGCCGGTACCGGCCGAGCAGTTCACCGGCGCCCGCGGGATCCGTGAACAGGCCGTCCACCTGCCGCAACGCGTCGTACCCGGTGGTCCCCGCGACCGGCCAGCGGGCCGGCAGCCGCTCGCCGTCGGCCAGGATCTTCTCCACGACCGTCCAGCGTCCGCCGGTCGCCTCGTGCAGCCGCGTGAGATAGCCGTCCGGGTCGGCGAGACCGTCGGGATGGTCGACGCGCAGTCCGTCCACCACCCCCTCGTGCAGCAGCTGGAGGATCTTGGCATGGGTGGCCTCGAACACCTCCGGGTCCTCCACCCGCACCCCGATCAGCTCCGAGATGCTGAAGAACCGCCGGTAGTTCAGCTCGGTCCGGGCCAGCCGCCACCACACCGGGCGGTACCACTGGGCGTCCAGCAACTCCGGCAGCGGCAGGTCCGCGGTGCCCTCCCGGAGCGGGAAGGCGTGCTCGTGATAGCGCAGCACGTCGCCGTCGACCACGAGCTGGCCGAGCACCTCGCCGACCGGCCCGCCGAGCACCGGCACCAGCAGCTGCCCGCCCTGCGCCTCCCAGTCGACGTCGAACCAGCGTGCGTACGGCGACCTGGGGCCCTTCCGCAGGACCTCCCACAGGGCGTGGTTGTGCCGGGGGGACATGGCCATGTGGTTCGGCACGATGTCCACGACCAGACCGAGGCCGTGCTCCCGCGCGGTACGCGCGAGCGCGCGCAGCCCCTCCTCGCCGCCGAGTTCCGCACGCACGCGCGCGTGGTCGACGACGTCGTAGCCGTGCGTGGAGCCCGGCACGGCCTCCAGGACGGGGGAGAGGTGCAGGTGGGAGACGCCGAGCGAGGCGAGGTACGGCACGGCGGCTTCGGCGGCCGAGAAGGGGAAGCTGGGCTGGAGCTGGAGGCGGTAGGTGGCTGTCGGAAAGGCCGCGGTGATTCGCTCAGCAGTCATGCAAGCGTACGTACCCGATCCGTCGGCTTCTCTGTCACCGGGTGCGGTGTCGCGCCCTGAAGGGGCGCGGGGAACTGCGCGGCCGGCCCCCACCGGCCCGCACCCGGACAACAGCCCTTGTGCGGTGGCGCATCCCTACGCCGGCCTCTTCAGAACGGTCAGGCTCCGTCCCACCAACGTCAGCCGTGCGCCACCGTCCACCTTCGGACCGGGCGGCACCTCCTCGGCGTCGGCCGTGTCCACCACCACCTCCCACTGGCGGCCGTGATTCACCGGCACCAGGAACTCCAGCGGATCCGGTGACGCGTTGAACATCAGCAGGAAGGAGTCGTCGGCGATCCGCTCCCCGCGGGTGCCGGGCTCCGAGATCGCGTTGCCGTTGAGGAACACCGTCAGGGCCGACGCCTGTGCCGACCCCCAGTCCTGCTGGGCCATCTCATGGCCCTCCGGAGTGAACCAGGCGATGTCGGACAGCTCGTCGTGGGTGCCCTCCACCGGGCGGCCGTGGAAGAAGCGGCGGCGCCGGAAGACCGGGTGCTCCTTGCGCAGCCGCGCCATCGCGCGCGTGAAGGCCAGCAGGCCGCTGTCGTCCTCGGGGGCCGGCCAGTCCACCCAGGACACCTCGTTGTCCTGGCAGTACGCGTTGTTGTTGCCCTGCTGCGTGCGCGCGAACTCGTCGCCGTGGCCGATCATCGGCACACCCTGGGAGAGCATCAGCGTGGCGACGAAGTTGCGCATCTGCCGCTCGCGCAGTTCGAGGATCCCGGGGTCGTCGGTGTGCCCCTCGACCCCGCAGTTCCAGGAGCGGTTGTGGCTCTCGCCGTCCCGGTTGTCCTCGCCGTTGGCCGTGTTGTGCTTGTCGTTGTACGACACGAGGTCGTGCAGGGTGAACCCGTCGTGGCAGGTCACGAAGTTGATGGAGGCCAGCGGGCGGCGGCCGTCGTCCTGGTAGAGGTCGGAGGAGCCGGTCAGCCGGGACGCGAACTCCGCGAGCGCGCGCGGTTCGCCGCGCCACAGGTCGCGCACGGTGTCGCGGTACTTGCCGTTCCACTCGGTCCACAGCGGCGGGAAGTTGCCCACCTGGTAGCCGCCCTCGCCCACGTCCCAGGGCTCGGCGATCAGCTTCACCTGGGAGACCACCGGGTCCTGCTGCACCAGGTCGAAGAACGACGAAAGGCGGTCCACCTCATGAAACTGCCTCGCCAGCGTCGCCGCGAGGTCGAAACGGAAGCCGTCGACGTGCATCTCGGTGACCCAGTACCGCAGCGAGTCCATGATCATCTGGAGGACGTGCGGGGACCGCATCAGCAGGGAGTTCCCGGTGCCGGTCGTGTCCATGTAATAGCGGGGGTCGTCGGTCAGCCGGTAGTACGACGGGTTGTCCAGGCCCCGGAAGGACAGCGTCGGGCCCAGGTGGTTGCCCTCGGCGGTGTGGTTGTAGACGACGTCCAGGATCACCTCGATCCCGGCCTCGTGCAGCGCCCGGACCGCCGACTTGAACTCCAGGACCTGCTGGCCGCGGTCGCCCCAGGAGGCGTACGCGTTGTGCGGGGCGAAGAAACCGATCGTGTTGTAGCCCCAGTAGTTGTTCAGGCCCATGTCGACCAGCCGGTGGTCGTTCACGAACTGGTGGACCGGCATCAGCTCCAGCGCCGTGACGCCCAGCTCCGTCAGGTGTTCGACGACGGCCGGGTGCGCGAGCCCCGCGTAGGTGCCGCGCAGCTCCTCCGGCAGGCCCGGGTGGCGCATGGTCAGGCCCTTCACATGGGCCTCGTAGATCACCGTGTGGTGGTACTCGGTGCGCGGCCGCCGGTCGTCGCCCCAGTCGAAGTACGGGTTGATCACCACCGAGGTCATGGTGTGCGGGGCCGAGTCCAGGTCGTTGCGCTTGTCGGGGTCGCCGAAGTGGTAGCCGTACACCTCCTCGCCCCAGCTCACCGACCCGCTGACCGCCTTCGCGTAGGGGTCGAGCAGCAGCTTCGCCGAGTTGCAGCGCAGGCCGCGTCCGGGGTCGTACGGGCCGTGCACCCGGAAGCCGTAGCGCTGTCCGGGCATCACCCCCGGCAGGTACGCGTGCCGGACGAAGGCGTCGCTCTCGCGCAGCTCCACCGCCGTCTCGGAGCCGTCGTCGTGCAGCAGACACAGCTCCACTCGGTCCGCGGTCTCGGTGAACACCGCGAAGTTGGTCCCGGCGCCGTCGTACGTGGCACCGAGCGGATACGCCTCTCCAGGCCAGACCTGCATGAAGTCGACTCTTCCAGGTGTGCATTGCGCGCGGGGGCGCCTTGGTCATGAGTCTGCCCGAAAGTAATGGAACCCCAGGTGACTTACGCCCCTCTTACCCGGCGACCAGTGCACACAGCGGCCCATGTGGCGAAGTGTGCCGAACCAGTGGGGCAAACACGTACTCCCTGTGACCAAGGGGGAGTAGGGGGAAGATGTGCGCAAGATAGTGCACCGCCATCTGGGCAAAGTGGTGGCCGGTGCGGGCCTGGCGGTTGCGGGGACCGCCGTGATGGTCGGGATCACCCTGCCGGGTACGGCCGGGGCGGACGACTCGGGAGGGAGTGACGGGACCGGCTCGGTCGCCGCGCAGCAGGCGGGGCAGGGCACGGACGCCGTCAAGCCGGGCGTGGTGGAACAGGCGCCGGCCGAGGGGACGAAGGGCACGGGCAGCGACCCGCTGACCGACGACGAGACCAAGCGCGTCGAACAACTCGCCCTGACCAGGCAGATGTTCAACGCAGGGGAGAACGTCGAGGGCCGGCGCGGCCCGCAGCGGATCAGCGTCGACCTGGCCGAGCCGAACGCGAACGAACTGGATGCCACGAACGTGCCACGGCGCGCGGACGTGACGTTCTACGACTACCGGGACGACAGCCTCGTCACCCGGACCGTCAACCTCGACACCGGCAAGGTCGAGGAGACCACCACCCGGCAGGGTGTCCAGCCGCCGCTCAGCCACGACGAGAACGTCGAGGCGCTCCAGCTGCTCGTCGCCGATCCGCTCGGCGCCGGCCTGAAGGCGGACTTCAAGGACGCCACGGGCGAGGACCTCACCTCCCCGGAGCAGCAGCTGCTGCTCAACAGCGCGGTCTACCGCGCCACTCCGGGCGCCCAGCCGGCCGCGCTCGACAAGTGCGGCGAACACCGCTGCGTGCGGCTCTTCCCGAAGGTCAAGAACGGGCCCTGGATCGACGCCCGTTCCCTGATCGTCGACCTGAGCGCGCGCAAGGTCGTGAAGCTCGGCAGCTGAGCCGGTCCGTTCGCCTTTCCCGAACTCCTTCTCCTTTTTCGACTGCATCTCCCGCACGAGGAGTCACTTCGTCATGCACCCGAACAGAATCCGCCGCGCCCGCCGGACGGCCGCCGTGGGCCTGTCCGTGGCCGCGCTGGCCGCCGGCGCGACCACCGCGGCCGGGCCCGCCGTCGCCCAGCCCAAGCAGGCCGCCGCGCCCGCCGCCGACTGCTCCGCCGCCTACCGGATCGAGCAGAAGCTCTCCACCGGTACCACCTGGCGGATGTGCTGGCGCTACGACAGCAAGGCCGGGCTGGTCCTGGAGCACATCTCCTACCAGCCCAAGGGCGAGTCGGCGCCCATCAAGGTGCTCTCCAGCGCCCGCCTCGGCCAGATCGACGTTCCCTACGACGACGGCAGCGTCGAGTACGACGACCTGACCGGCTTCGGCTTCGCCCAGGGCCTGGTGCCGCTCGACTCGGCCGAGTGCCCCGGTGGCACCATCAAGACCGTCAAGGTCCCCGACGCCTGGGACCCGGCCCACCCGAACGTCAACGGCCTGTGCACCACCACCCGTTCGCGCGGCCACGCGTACCGGATGCAGGCCGACACCGGCAACAAGGTGTACCAGGCGCAGGGCAAGGACCTGCTGGTCTACACCGTCAACAAGGTCGGCTGGTACGAGTACATGACCGAGTGGCGGTTCCAGGACGACGGCACGATCAACATGAACGTCGGCGCCACCGGCAGCCTCTCGCCGGGCGACTACGACGCCGGGGACGGCCGCGGCTGGCCGATCGGCAAGGGCGCCCACGCCTATGCGACCAGCCACGCCCACAACGTGTTCTGGAAGCTGAACTTCGACCTCGACGGCTCCGCCAAGAGCCGCATCGAGCAGTACGACTCGGTGGTCAGCGCACCCGCGCACGGCCAGCAGGCGCCCAGCAACAAGACCACCCGCACCAACGTCACCAAGGAACTCGCCGGTGACTCCAAGAACATGCGCTGGTGGCGGGTGGTCAGCACGGCCGGCAAGAACAAGGACGGGCACGCCCGTTCGTACGAGATCGTCCAGGGCGCCACCAACAAGTACCCGGGGCACGGTTTCACCAAGCACGACGTCTACTTCACCCAGTACGACAAGTGCGAGCTGTTCGCCAGCAACAACCCGGGCTGCGCCAACGGCCACCCCAAGACCGTCGACCAGTGGGTGAACGGACAGACCCTCACCAACCCCGTGGTCTGGGTGAACGTCGGCTTCCACCACATCGCGCGGGACGAGGACCAGCAGCCCATGCCGGTCCACTGGCAGGGCTTCTCCCTGGCCCCCCGCGACGTCACCGCTATGAATCCGCTCACTCCGGCCGCCCTCGCTGATCAGAACGGACAGCCCGGAAACGGTAGTTGAGAAACGACCTGTCCATCCTGCTGCACCGCCGACCGCTCCCGGAGTACCCTTCCTTGATCGTTGGCACAGGGAGAGCTCGGGGGAGCGGAAGGCGGTGCACGGGTGGGCTCGGGAGGCCTGGAGCTGCCCCCTGGTGACGAGGGTCACGAGGGGAACTCCACAGACGTCCCGCCCGGCGCGGTGTCCCTGGCCCGGCCGATGGACGCCTCCGGCTCCATCGGTCCGGAGCTGGACTGGGACGCCGACGCCTGGCTGGAGGTGCGTACGCGCGCCCAGCGGGCAGGCCGTGCCTACATCTGGCTGAACCTCGTCGAACAGCGGCTGCGGGCGGTCGTGGCCGCCGTGCTGCGCCCCATCTACGAACCCGTCCACGGCGACGAGTGGGTGGTCGCCGCGGCCGGACCCGCCGGTCAGGAATGGGTCCAGCGGGCGGTCGCGGTCCGCGAAGTCAGCCGCCGCAAGGGCTACTTGCTGGACCCGGCCGACGACAACGTGATCAGCTTCCTGACGCTGCCGCAGCTGCGCGAGCTGATGGTGCAACACTGGCCGTGCTTCGAGCCGTACTTCGACGAACGCCGGGACGTCGAACTCGCCCTTGACGAGCTGGAGGTGACCCGCAACGTCGTCTCCCGCAACCGCGCGCTCTCCGAGGCCGTCCTGGGCCAGGCCGAACGGGCCTCCGCCCGGCTCCTGGAGATGCTCGGCACCGGCGGCGACGTGCCCTCCGCGCGCCGGCTGCCGGTGGACGCGGTGGAGGACCTGGTGGGCGACCGCTACGCGGACGTCGTCGCCGTCCACCCCGACCGGGTCCGGCTCATGCGCCAGTTCCCGGCCGAGGACCTCTTCGGCGGCGCCCGCCGGCTGGACGCCATCGGCATCGGCCTCAACCTGCTCGTGCAGAACTTCTCCGGCCGCCGCCTGGTCCGGCTCGCCGAGACCGGCTGCCGGGTCCGGCTGCTCTTCCTCAACCCCGCCTCCAGCGCGATCAAGCGCCGCGAGCGCGAACTCGGGATGAAACGGGGCGAACTATCCCGCTCGGTCGAGATGAACATCCTCCACATGCGCCGGGTCCGCTCCCGGCTGCGCGACCCCGGCGCCTTCGAGATCCAGGTGTACGACGACACCCCCCGCTTCTCCGCCTACCTGGTCGACGGCGACGGCGCCGACGGTGTCGCGATCGTCCAGTCCTACCTGCGCGGGGCGCGGGGCATGGAGTCGCCGGTGCTGGTCCTGCGCAACGGCGACAAGGTGGTCAAGTCGGACGACGTCCTGGAAGCGGGACTCTTCCCGACATACCGCGAGGAGTTCGAAATGGCTTGGGCGGATTCGCGCCCTGTGTCCTGAGGCGGGCGCGACGGCAAGCGGAACGCGGTCCTCTGATTGTCAGTGGCGCATGCGAGGGTGGAGACCACTGGGGGAAAGCACCACCAAGAAGGGGGACCGCCCATGGGCTGGCACCAAGAGCTCCTGATCGGCTTCGATCTGGAGACGACGGGTACGGATCCGCGCGAGGCGCGTATCGTCACGGGCGCCGTGATCGAGGTCAGGGCCGGGCAGGAGCTGGGCCGCCGGGAGTGGCTGGCGGATCCGGGCGTGGAGATCCCGGCCGACGCGGTGGCCGTGCACGGCATCAGCAACGAGCGGGCGGCGGCCGAGGGCCGGCCCGCCGACCAGGTCGCCGACGCCCTCGCGGACGTCCTCACCGGGTACTGGAAGACCGGCGTCCCGGTCGTCGCCTACAACGCGACCTTCGACCTCACTCTGCTCTCCGCGGAGCTGCGCCGGCACGGCCTGCCGTCGCTCTCCGACCGCCTCGGCGGCCTCGACCCCGCACCGGTCATCGACCCGTACACCATCGACCGCTGGGTCGACCGCTACCGCCGCGGCAAGCGCAACCTCGAAGCGGTCTGCGCCGAGTACGGCATCACCCTCGTCGCCGCCCACAACGCGTCGGCCGACGCCCTGGCCGCGGCCCGCCTGGCCGGGGCCATAGCCGAGCGCCACCCGAAGATCGCGGGGCTGGGTCCGGCGGAGCTGCACCGGCGCCAGGTGGAGTGGTACGCGGAGTGGGCTGCGGACTTCCAGAGCTTTCTGCGCCGCAAGGGAGAGGCCGACGCGGTGGTGGACGGGGCGTGGCCGCTGCGGGAGCTGGCCGACGTCGTCTGAGTGCTGGGGTGGTTATGTAGTTCGTTTGCCGCGGGCCGGTGGGGGCTGGTCGCGCCCACGCGGCGGTAGCCGCACATCCAATACAGCCCCGCGCCCCTGCGGGGGCGCTGGTGCTCAGAAGGGATACCACCGCACCGACTCGTCGCCCTCCCGCAGCGACGCCACCCGCCGCTCGAACTCCGCCAGCGCCTTGGGGTTGCTGGGCGCGTGCTGCGCGACCCACGCGCAACTGGCCGTCTCCCGGGCGCCCCGCAACACCGAGCACCCCTCCCAATCCCGCACATCCCACCCATAGGTCTCGACGAACGAGTCGTAGGCCCCGGCCGGCAAGCCGTACCGGTCCCGGGAGAGCGCCATGACCACCAGGTCGTGCTCGCGCAGGTCGGACGAGAAGGTCTCCAGGTCGACCAGCACCGGCCCGTCCGGACCGACGTGCACGTTGCGGGGCAGCGCGTCCCCGTGGATCGGTCCCGGAGCCAGGTGCGGCGTCAGCGCGGCCGCGGCCGCCGCGAAGCCGTCCCGGCGCTCGCGCAGATACGCCGCGTCGGCGGGGTCGATGGCGTCGCCCGCGAGCCGCAGCCAGCGCTCCACACCGCCCAGCAGCTCGCGGGGCGGCAAGGCGAAGGGAGGAGCGGGCAGCGCGTGCACGATCCGCAGCAGTTCGGCCAGATCGCGCGGCTCGGCCGGCCGTACCGGATCCGCCAGCCAGTGCCACACGGTCACCGGGTGGCCGTCCACGAGCCGCGCCTTCGGCTCGGCGGCCCGCACGGCCGGGACGCCCGCCTCCGCCAGCCACCCGGCGATCTCCAGCTCACGCCGGGCCCGGTCGAGGAGTTCGGCGTCCCGGCCGACCTTCACCACCAGGTCGCCGGCGGCGAACACCGCGTTCTCGCCCAGGGCGAGGAGCGAGGCGTCAGCCGCCGCACCGGGCAGCACACCCGCCGCGGCCAGTACGTCCCGCGCCCTTGCCTCGTCCATCGTCCGCCTCCGTGTCCGTTCCCGATGCCCGCGCGCCCCCGAGGCTGTGCGGGTGCACACGGCGCCGTCTTCCAGCCATCCGCCGGCCAGTCTCGCATCCGCGGAGGTCGCGACGCGTGCGCGGTGCCTTGACGAGACAACCTGCCTTCACGACCATGACCGGGTCCGACCGGGCCGCGCAAAGGGGGATGACGTGGCATTGGCGACGAACGTGGCCACCGTGCGGCGACCGGGCGCCGCACGCCTGACCGGCCACGGCGCCTGGTTCCTGGTCCTGCCCGCCCTGATCCCGATCCTGGTCCTGAGTGTCGGCCCGCTGCTCTACGGGATCCTGCTGGCGTTCACCGACGCCCAGTCCGGCCGGACCGCGGCCACCCGGTGGATCGGCGGCCTCAACTTCCAGGACCTCCTGCACGACACGCTCTTCTGGGAGTCGTTCCGGATCGGCCTGGTCTGGGCCGTCGGGGTGACCGTGCCCCAGTTCCTGCTCGCCCTCGGCCTGGCCCTCCTCCTCAACCAGGAGTTACGGCTGCGCTGGCTGGCCCGCGCCCTGGCCATCGTGCCCTGGGCGATGCCCGAGGTCGTCGTCGGCGTCATGTGGCGGCTCGTCTACAACCCGGACGCGGGGATCCTCAACGAGACCCTGCGCGACCTCGGCCTCGGCGACGGCCGGGACTGGCTGAGCGGCCTCGGCAGCGCCCTGCCCGCCGTGATCGTCGTCGGCGTCTGGGCCGGCCTGCCGCAGACCACGGTCGCCCTGCTCGCCGGAGTGCAGAACACCCCGCGCGAACTGCACGAGGCGGCGGCCGTGGACGGCGCCGGCGCCTGGCGCCGCTTCCGCACGGTCACCTGGCCCGCCCTCAGACCCGTCGCCCTGGCCGTCACCGCGCTCAACCTGATCTGGAACTTCAACTCCTTCGCCCTGGTCTACGTCCTGACCAACGGCGGCCCCGGCGGCAAGACCCGGCTGCCGATGCTCTTCGCCTACGAAGAGGCCTTCCGCTACGGGCAGTTCGGCTACGCGGCGGCGATGGGTTGCGTGATGGTCGCGGTGATCGCGGTGCTGCTGGCCGTCTTCCTGGCCGGCCGGCTGCGGGGAGGCGAGGACGCGTGAGGACCCGCACCGGCGCCCGCGTCGCCCAGTACGCGGCCCTGCTCGGCTACCTCGTCTTCCTCGCCTTCCCGCTGCTGTGGCTGCTTTCCACGGCCTTCAAGTCACCGACCGAGCTGGGCAGTCTGCACCCCACCTGGATCCCCCGGCACCCGACCCTGGCCAACTTCCGCCAGGCCTTCGACGAACAGCCCCTGCTGCGCGCCGGCCTCAACTCCCTGCTCGCCGCGCTCGGCGCCGCGCTGATCGCCGTACTGCTCGCGACCCCGATGGCGTACGTCATGGCCCGGCGGCGCGGGGCGCTGTCCCGGGCGGCCACCGGGTGGGTGGTGGTCAGCCAGGCCTTCCCGTTCGTGCTGGTGATCATCCCGCTGTTCCTGGTGCTGAAGAACCTGCGGCTGATCGACTCCCTGTTCGGGCTGGTGATGGTGTACGTGGTGTGGGCGCTGCCGTTCGCGCTGTGGATGCTCGTCGGCTATGTCCGGGCGGTCCCCGTCGAACTGGAGGAGGCGGCGGCCGTGGACGGGGCCGGACGGCTGCGGACGCTGGTGTCGGTGACGGCACCGCTGCTGGCTCCCGGGATCGTGGCGACCGGACTGTTCGCCTTCGTCACCGCGTGGAACGAGTTCTTCTTCGCGCTGGTGCTGCTGAAGACACCGGAGAAACAGACCCTGCCGGTCGTCCTCACCCACTTCATCGGCGCGGAGGGCGTGGCCGACCTGGGTCCCCTCGCCGCGGCCGCCTTCCTGGCCACGCTCCCCTCGCTGGTCGTCTTCGCACTCGTCCAGCGGCGGATCACCGGCGGGATGCTCACCGGGGCGGTGAAGAGCTGATGCGGACCAGGACCACCACGGCACTCGTCGTCGCCTTCCTCCTGCTGCTCGGGGGATGCTCGGGAGCCGCTCGGAAGGGCGGTCCGATCACCCTCCGTTTCCAGTCCCTGGCCTGGCAGGAGGACTCGGTCGCCGCCAACAAGGAGCTGGTGAAGGAGTGGAACGCCACCCATCCGGACGTCAGGGTCGATTACGTGCAGGGCAGTTGGGACAGTGTCCACGACCAGCTGCTCACCTCCTTCGAGGGCGGTGAGGCCCCGGACATCATCCACGACGCCTCCGACGACCTCGCCGACTTCGCCTACGGCGGCTACCTCGCCGACCTGACCGACTTGCTGCCCGCCCGGCTCAAGTCCGACATACCGCAGCGGAGTTGGCAGACGGCGACCTTCGGTGACGGCATCTACGGCGTGCCGTTCCTCCAGGAGCCGCGGGTGCTGATCGCCAACACCACCTGGCTCGCGAAGGCGGGAGTGCGGATACCGACACCCGAACGGCCCTGGAGCTGGGAGGAGTTCAGGCAGGTCACCAAGGAGCTCAGCGGCGACGGCAGGTACGGCGTCGCCTGGCCGCTCAAGGAGCCCGTCTCCGCCACCCTCAACCTCTCCCTGTCGGCGGGCGGACAGCTCTTCCACCGGGGCGCGGACGGCAAGGTGACCGTGCGTTTCGGGGCCGCCGACCAGATCGTGCCGCGCACCATCCACGACCAGGTCGGCACCGACCACAGCGCCCCCGGCTCCACACTGGGCAGCGGCGGCTCGGACACCCTGCCGGGCTTCTTCGGCGGCAAGTACGCGATGGTCCCGCTCGGCTTCTCCTACCGTCAGCAGATCGTCCAGCAGGCGCCGAAGGGCTTCGACTGGGAGGTGCTGCCCGCCCCGGCCGGCGCCGACGGGCTCGCCCAGGGCGTCAGCCCGCAGACGCTGTCCGTCGCCGAGGACAGTCACCACAAGCAGGAGGCGGCCGAGTTCATCGACTTCCTGCTCCGGCCGGACAACATGGTCCGGCTCGCCCTCGGCGACTGGATGCTGCCCACCGGCACCCAGGCCCTGAAGGATCCGGCCCTGCACACCGCCAGGTACGGCTGGGCCACCGGCACCGCCCTGGCCGGCCACCTCAGCCCGGCCCCCGCCCAGACGGTCCGCGGCTACCCGGAGTGGAAGGACAAGGTGGCCACCCCCGCCCTCCAGTCGTACTACAGCGGCGCCATCGGCCTCGACGAACTCCGCCACCGCCTGGAGAAGGACGGCAACCTCGTCCTCGCCCGCTACCAGCGCTGAGCACCCGTACGCACCGAACAGGGCCCGTTGGCTCCCCCGGATACCAACGGACCCTGTGTCGGAGGGCGTTACCCGGCACTCAGACCGGCAGCCGGTCCGGATCGCCCCGGTTCACCGGGGGCGCCACCGGCTCCGGGGACTCGTCGTGGGTCAGGTCCGGCAGCCAGTGCAGCCAGCGAGGCAGGTACCAGTTGCGCTCGCCGAGCAGGGCCATCACCGCCGGGAGCAGCACGCCCCGGATGACCGTCGCGTCGATGAGGACCGCGGCCGCCAGGCCCACGCCCATCTGCTTCATGGACTGCATGGACAATGTGCCGAAGATCGCGAACACGGCGACCATGATGACGGCGGCGCTGGTGACGACCCCGGCCGTGGTGACCACCCCGTGCCGGATCGCGTCCCTGGTGGACCGGCCGCGCAGCCGGGCCTCGCGGATCCGGGAGACCACGAACACGTGGTAGTCCATCGACAGGCCGAACAGGATCACGAAGAGGAACAGCGGCAGCCAGCTGACGATCGCGCCGACGCCCTCCGCGCCCACCAGGGAGGCACCCCAGCCGTGCTGGAAGACGGCGACCAGGATGCCGTAGGCGGCGCCCACCGAAAGCAGGTTGAGCAGGATCGAGGTGATCGCGACCGTCAGCGAGCGGAACGACAGCAGCATGAGGAGGAAGGCGAAGACGACCACGAAGGCGAAGACCGGGACGACCGAGCCCATCAACTGGTCGTTGAAGTCCTCGTTGCCCGCGACGTTCCCGGTCACCGGCGCCTGCACCCCGTCGACCATGCCGAGCGTGGCGGGCCGTACCTGGTCGCGCAGCTTCTCCAGGCTCTGGCCGGCCTTGTCCCAGTCGGAGCCGCCGACCAGTGGTACGGAGATCAGCGCCACGTTCTGGGCGTCGTGCAGCCTGATGTCGACCGGGCCGCGCGAGGCACCCGAACTGATCGCCTGCTTGCGGAAGTCGGTCAGCGCCTGCTTGACCTCGGGGGCGTTGATGTCCTTCGCCTTGACGACCACCTCGGCCGGCTGGGAGCCGCCGGGGAAGGCCTGGTTGACCCGGTCGTAGGTCTGCACGATCGGCAGCGAGCCGCCGAACTCCTGGTCCAGGGTGAGCTGCGAGGTCTTCATGCCGAGGGCGGGTGCGGCGACCGCGAGCAGTGCACCGGCCGCGACGAGCACGGAGACCAGCGGCTTGGCGAGCACGCCCCGCAGCACGGCGGTCCAGAAGCGGCTCGCGGAAGGGCCGTGTGCGCGCTGGCGGCGGCGCAGGAACGGTATACGACCCTTCTCCACCCGGTGGCCCAGCAGGGAGAGCAGCGCGGGCAGGACGGTCACCGAGCCGACCATGGCGACCGCGACGACCATCAGGGAGGCCAGGCCCATCGCCTCGAACTCGGCGAGGCCGGTGAACAGCATGCCCGCCATCGCCACGCAGACCGTGACACCGGAGACGATGATGGCCCGGCCGCTGGTGGCGGCGGCGATCCGCAGCGCCGCGCCCGCGTCCCGGCCGGCCTCCCGCTCCTCGCGCTCCCGGCGCAGGTAGAACAGGCAGTAGTCGACGCCGACGGCCATGCCGACCAGCAGCATCACGGAGTTGGCGGTGTCGCTCATCGGCTGCAGATGGCTGACCAGGCCCATCAGGCCCATCGTCGCCATGATCGCGGTGATCGCCAGGCCGACCGGCAGCAGCGCGGCCACCAGCGCGCCGAAGGCGATCAGCAGGATGCCGAAGGCCACCGGCACGGCGGAGTACTCGGCCCGCTTGAAGTCCTTGCCGAAGGCGTCGCCGTACTGCTTGTCCATGCTGGCGCCGCCGATCTCCGCGATCCGCAGCGTGCCGTGCGCCTTCTGCACCCCGGCCACCGCGTCCAGCACCGGCTCGACCCGGTCGGCGGCGGTCTCCGCGTCGCCGCGCATGTCGAACTGGACCAGTGCGCTGCGGCCGTCCTTCGAGATCGTCCCGGTGTCGTACGGCGAGGTGATGCCCGTGACCTTGCCGGTGCCGTCGACCGCCTTGACGACGTCCGCGACGGCGGACCTGAACTCGGCGTCCGTGGCCTTGACCGACGGATCCTCGGACTGGACCAGGACCGTCTCCGCGGCCGGCTCCTTGATCCCCGCGTCGTCGATGATCTTTGCCGCGGTGTGCGTCTCGCCCTTGAGCTGGTCGCTCTCGTCGACGTCGACCCGGCCGGCCGCCGAGCCGAGCCCCATCGCCAGGACGACGAACAGGACCCATATGCCGACGGCGGCCCAGCGGTGCCGGGCGCTCCAGCCGCCGGCCCGGGCGGCCAGGCCCCGCACCCGTGTCTCTCCGATCCCCATGACGGGATTGCCCCCTCGTGTGCGGTGACGGCCCCGGCCGCCACGATTTCTTCACGACTTCCTTCGTTCGATTCGAAGGTATGGGCTGGATAAGACCGACTCCTCGTGCTGCCCGGTGAAGTACGACGGCCGGCTCTCATCGCCTGGGAGGATGTCGGGCCCTTACATCTATCGACCCATCTCGGGGGTGTTGATCAGGGGTGTCCCTTCCGACGACGCGGATCCGCTTTGTGATTACAAAACCTTGTTGAACAAGTCACAGGTGCGTGTAGGAGTTGATCCGGGGCGCTCTCATCGGCCAGAGTTTCGGGCAGTCCGGCACGCCCGGCACGGCCGTCGTGCCCACCCCCACGGGGCACGACGGCCGTTCTAAGGTGTTCGAATGACGATGTATGCGGCACTGCTGCGCGGGATCAACGTGGGCGGCAGGAAGAAGCTCCCGATGGCCGAGCTGCGGGCGCTCATGACCGGCCTGGGGCACGAGTCCGTACAGACCTACCTCCAGAGCGGGCAGGCGGTCTTCGCCGCCGCCCACGGGGACGCCGGGTCGCTGGCCGCGGAGCTGACCGAGGCGATCGAGGAGCGGTTCGGCTTCTCCGTCGACGTGCTCGTGCGCGACCACTCCTACCTCAGGGCGATCGCCGAGGCCTGCCCGTTCCCGGCCGCCGAGCTGGAGGCCAAGCAGTTGCACGTCACCTACTTCTCCGCACCGGTCACCCCGGAGCGGTTCGCGGACCTGGACCCAGCCGCCCACCTCCCCGAGGAGTTCCGGCTGGGCGACCGCGCGCTGTACCTGTACGCCCCGGACGGCCTCGGCCGCTCCAAGCTGGCGGAGGCGCTGTCCCGGCCGCGGATCAACAAGGGGCTGATCGCCACCACCCGGAACTGGAACACGGTCGTCAAGCTGGTGGAGCTCACCGCCCAGGGAGCGTGACCTTCCGCAGGCCGAGGAAGGGGGCGCGCGACAGGATCTCGCGAGGTGCGGTCAGACGCGGGTCGGCGTACAGGCGGCGGGCCCCGTCGTCGTCGCAGGCGGCGACCGCGTCGAGGAGGGCCAGGTCGTCCTCGGAGAGCACCGCATCCGGCTCCTCGGTACCGGCCAGCGGGAGCCAGCCGTCCCACGGCAGCGTCTCGACGCCGTTGCGGCAGGCCAGGTCGAGGACGAGGCTGTGCCGGACGAACCAGGCGCCCCGCAGATCGTCGTTCCCCCAGAGCCCGAAGGTCCCGGGATCGGCCGTGCCCCTGCGGACGGCCCGCCAGGCGTCACCGGCCACGACGAACCGGTCCCGCTCCACGTCCAGCGGGTCGAAGTCCAGGTCGTGGCCCCGATCCACGACCTGCGGGTCGGCCAGCCGCCAACTCCCGTCCGGCAGCCTGTACTCGGTGATCCAGTGGTCCTCGTGGAAGCCGTCGACGAAGTACGTGCCGAAGCCCCCGCGCACCCGGGCCGGGGTGCCCGTCGCCCGCAGCAGGGACACGTGCAGCAGGGCGAAGTCCCGGCACGTCCCGACGAACCGCTCCCCGTACGCCCTCGGTTCGGTGAGCGGTGCGCCCGAGCGCTCGCGCAGGATCCGCAGGATCCCGGAGACGAACCGGACCTCGCCGTCGTGGTGCAGCCGTTCCGGCGGGATCTCGTACCCGAGGCGGTCGCCCTCGAAGCGGTGGATGATCAGCCCCCGGACCAGCCGGGCGAGTTCACCGGGATCGCGCGGCAACCGGCTCGTGTCCAGGTCTCCGGGGTCGCTGTACGGCGTCTGTTCCAGGTATCCGTCCATGCCGTCACCCTCGACCCTGCCCCAGGGGCAGGGTCAACGCCTGTGCGAGGCTCCTCCCATGCGCTACATCATCATCGGAGCAGGGGCCGTCGGCGGGGCGATCGGCGGGCGGCTCGCGGGTTCGGGGCATGAGGTCGTGCTGGTGGCGCGGGGTGCGCACCACGCGGCGCTGCGGGACGGCGGGCTGCGGCTGAAGGTGCCGGAGGGCGAGTACACGTACCGGCTGCGGGCCGTCACCGGGCCCGGGGAACTGGGCGAGCTGCGGGCGGACGACGTCCTCGTCCTCGCCGTCAAGACACAGGACACCGTGACCGCCCTGGGGACCTGGGGGCCGGCGCCGGTGGCGGGCGGCGGCACGGCGGCGGAGCGGCTGCCCGTGTTCTGCGCCCAGAACGGCGTGGAGGGCCAGCGCCTCGCCCTGCGCGTCTTCCGGCACGTCTACGGCGTCTGCGTCTGGCTGCCGGCGACCTACCTCGAACCGGGCGTCGTCTCCGCCGGCGGCGCCCCGCTCACCGGCATGCTGCACCTGGGCCGCCACCCCCGCGGCACCGACGCGACCGTCCGGCTGGTCGCCGCCGACCTGGAGACGTCGCACTTCGAGGCACCCGTCGTGCCCGACGTGGCGCGCTGGCAGTACGCCAAGCTGCTGTCCAACCTCGGCAACGCGCTGGAGGCCGTCGCCGGGCCCGTCGCCGACGAGGCGGCCGTGACCCTGTTCCAGCGGGTGCGGGCCGAGGGCGAGGCCGTGCTCGACGCCGCCGGGATCGCGTACGCGAGCGTCGAGGAGCAGCGGGCGCTGCGTGGCCACAAAGTGGACCTGGTCCCGCTGGACGGCGCTCCGCGCGGCGGCGGCTCCTCCTGGCAGTCCCTCAGCCGCGGCACCGGCACCATCGAGGCCGACTACCTCAACGGCGAGATCGCGCTGCTGGGCCGCCTGCACGGTGTGCCGACCCCGCTCAACGACCTGCTCCAGCGCCTCGCCAACACCTTCGCACGCGAGCAGCGGGAGCCGGGCTCGCTGCCGGTCGGGGAGCTGGTCCGCCTCGCCGACGAGGCTGTCGCCCGCCTCCAGCAGGCGTGACCCGGGCGCGGCCGGGCCCGGTCAACTGCCCAATAAGGACAAGTCGTTGGGAAGCCGAACCGGTAAAGCCCCTGGTGTGACACGTTCGCGGACGGCGACGCAGAGGTAAGAGCCGGCCACGGCAGTGTCGCTCGTGAGAGCCCGTCCGTGAGCCGGCCGTTCGCGGTCCGGCGTCACAGGGGAGCGCCGGACCGCGAACCCCGAGGACGCCTCCCGGACCGGACGCCGGACGCCGGACGGGGCTCAGGCCCCCACGGCCGCCAGGGCAGGGGTGCGGGCCGCGTCGTACCGCTCCAGCAGCACCCGCGCCACCTCCGGCGCCGGGCCGAGCACCTCGGCCAGCACGTCCGCCTCCGCCGCGCCCCGCGCGATCCGGTCGGGCAGGAAGCCGGGGGCGAGGACGTAGGGAGCCACCGCCACCCGGGCACAGCCGAGGTCGCGCAGTTCCCGTACCGCGTCCTCGGTGCGGGGGAGGGATGCGGAGGCGAACGCGGGCCGCACGGCGCACCAACCGGTGTGCCGCCACTCCCGCGCGATTTCTGCGATCACCGCGATCGCCTCCGGGTCGCTGGACCCCGCCGAGGCCAGTACGACCCCGGTCGAGGACTTGTCGGCGGGGGTCAGCCCCGCCTCGTACAGCCGCCGTTCCAGGGCCGCCAGGAGCAGCGGGGACGGGCCGAGCACCTCCGCCTGCCGGATCCGCAGCCGCGGCGGCGCGTCCCGCAGGACGGCCGGGATGTCCGCCTTCGCGTGGAAGGCGCGGGTGAGCAGCAGGGGGAGAGCCACGACATCGCGGACGCCTTCTGCCGCCAGGGACTCCAGCACCCCGGGCACCGAGGGGATGGTGAAGTCCAGGAAGCCGGTCTCCACGCGCAGCCCGGGCCGCAGCGACCGTACCCGCCGTACCAGGGCGTGCACGGTCGCCGCGTGCCGCGGATCGCGGCTGCCGTGGGCGATCACGACGAGGACGGGGCGGACCGGCTTGCGCATGGGCGACCTCAGCTCTTCACCAGCAGACCGCGGCTGCGCAGCACCCACCGCTCCAGCGGGCTGAAGATCAGCAGGTCGATCGCGATGCCGACGAACAGGATCAGGATGATGGCCTCGAACACCATGGCCATGTCGCTGGCGGTGCGCGCGTTCTCCAGGAGCTGGCCGAGGCCCACGCCGAGGTCGGGGAAGCTCGCGATGATCTCCGCCGCCATCAGCGAGCGCCAGGAGAACGCCCAGCCCTGCTTCAGACCCGCCACATAGCCGGGCATGGCGGCCGGCAGCACGACGTGCCAGATGCCCTTGACGCCGGTCGCGCCCATCGTGCGCCCGGCCCGCAGGAACAGCGGGGGTACCTGGTCGACACCGGAGACCAGGCCGTTGGCGATGGAGGGGACCGCGCCGAGCAGGATCACCGCGTACATCATCGAGTTGTTCAGGCCCAGCCAGATCACGGCCGGCGGCACCCAGGCCACCGACGGCAGCGACTGGAGGCCGGACAGGATCGGGCCGATGGCCGCGCGCACGAACTTCACCCGGGCCACCAGCAGACCCAGCGGGGTGCCGATGACCAGCGCGAAGAGGAACCCGAGGAGGCCGCGGCTGACACTGGTCCAGATGTAGCCGAGCAGGTCGCCCTTGAGCCAGGCGTCCTTGAAGGCGTCGCCCACCGCCGCCGGTGAGGGCAGCTTGGACGGGTCGTCGACGACCGGGACGAGGAGCGTCCAGACCACGAGGACCACGGCGAGCGCGATGATCGGGGGCAGGATCTTGCTGGTGAAGGTGTGGCGGAAGGGCGTCCGGCCGGTGACGGCGATCTCCAGCGCGTCCAGACCCGCCTCGATGCCGGCCAGCTCGCCGCCGACCGTCGCGGCCGTCCCCGGCGTCTTCGTCTCACTGCTGGCCATGACGGCGGATCTCCCCACGCAGTACATCGGTGATCTCAAGGGACAGTTCGGCCACGGGCGCGTCCTCGATGCGGCGCGGCTGCGGTATGCCGACCTCCCACTCGCGCGCTATCCGGCCGGGGCGGGAGGACAGCAGGATCACCCGCTGGGCGAGCCGCACCGCCTCGCGCACGTTGTGCGTGACGAACAGGACGGAGACCCCGGTCTCCTCCCAGATCCGGGTCAGCTCGTCGTGCAGCACGTCCCGGGTGATGGCGTCCAGGGCCGAGAACGGCTCGTCCATCAGCAGCAGTCTGCTCTCCTGGGCGAGCGCGCGGGCCAGTGCGGCCCGCTGGCGCATACCGCCGGACAGCTCGTGGACGCGCTTGTCGTACGCGCCCTTCAGCCGGACCAGTTCGAGCAGCTGCTCGGTCCTGGCACGGCGGTCGTTCTTGGGAACCCCCCTGAGCCTCAGGGCGAGTTCGATGTTCTTGCCCGCGGTCAGCCACGGGAAGAGGGCGTGCTCCTGGAACATCAGGGCGGGCCGCCCGTCCGTCGCGATGGAACCCGCCGAGGGCTGGTCGAGCCCTGCCACCAGGTTCAGCAGCGTGGACTTGCCGCAGCCCGAGGCCCCCAGGAGGGTGACGAACTCACCCGGCGCGACATCGAGCGTGATGTCGTCCAGGACGAGCTGCTGCCCGCCGGGAGTCGCGAAGGACTTCGAGACATGCTCAAGGCGTGCCGCGTACTCCACCGACTCGCCGGCCTTGGCGAGTGTCGTGGTCGTGGCCATGGTCGTCACCTCCTGGGAACGCGTCGGGACCGGGGTCAGCTGCTGCCGAGACCGGCGGCGTCGACCGTGCTCGCGCCCTCGGACGTGAGGATCTTGTTGAGGATCGTCAGGTCGTAGATGTTCTTCAGCAGCGGGTCGGAGAGCAGACCGGCCTTGACGGCGTGCTCGGCCTCGGTGTTGAGGGTGGAGGCCAGCGGGTCGTCGGTGAACTGGATCGACTTCCAGGCCGGGTCCAGGACGTCGTCGGGCAGCGCCTTGCCGGAGTCGACCTCCAGCTGCTTGTTCGCGGCGGCCTTCGCCTGGTCGGGGTTGGCGTTGATCCACTTGTTGGTCTCGACCGAGCCCTTGAGCACGGCCTCGACGACCTTCGGGTGCGCCTTGAGGAACTTCTGCGACACGATGATGTTCGTGATCACGAACTTCTTGTCGGGCCACAGCGTGGACTCGTCGAGCAGCACCTTGCCGCCCTCGGCGACCAGCTTGGACGCGGTCGGCTCCGGCACCCAGGCACCGTCGATGGAACCGGCCTTGAAGGCGTCCGGGGTGATCTTGTTGTCGGTGCGGACGACGGTGACGTCACCCTTGCCGCTCTGCGCGTCGACCTTCCAGCCCTGGTCGGCGACCCAGTTGAGGAACGCCACGTCCTGCGTGTTGCCCAGCTGAGGCGTCGCGATCTTCTTGCCCTTGACGTCCTTCAGGGACTTGATCTTCTTCGGGTTGACGACCAGCTTCACGCCGCCGGACGCCGAACCGCCGATGATCTTCAGGTCGGTGCCGTTGGACTTGGTGTAGCCGTTGATCGCCGGGGAGGGGCCGATCCAGCCGATGTCGATGGAGCCCGAGTTGAGCGCCTCGATCTCGGACGGGCCCGCGTTGAAGATCGCGTACTTGGCCTTGGTCGCGCCGAGCTCCTTCTGGAAGAAGCCCTTCTGGTTGCCCACCAGCGCGGTCGCGTGGGTCAGGTTGCCGAAGTAGCCGATCTTGACGGTGTCGAGGCCTTCGATCTTCTTGGCCCCGGCGGCGACCTTGGTGGTGTCGCTCTTGTCGGAGTCCGACCCGTACCCGCAGGCGGCGAGCGTGAGCAAGGGGAGTGCGGCGAGCGCGGCTATGCCGCGGCGCAGGAGCTTGGAACGGTTGGCAGGCACGGGAGGCTTTCCTCTCGTTGGCCCGGCGGTCACGGTCTCTCAGGTCGTGGCCGGGAGGTCGGCAGGTCTTCGTCGCATCCGGGACGTCGGGTGGGGGGCCGGGGCGCGCAGGCAGTGCGCGTACGTCAGCACGCACATCGCGCCACCCCGCCCTGCCCGCTGCCGAGGTCGCCGCTGCCGACGCGGCCGCCCTCCTTCGCGAACGTCGAGTAGACGTCGGTCATCGTCATGTCAGAAGTCCCACCCGTCGTCCTCGGCCTCGTCGTTGACGGGCTCGGGGGAGGCGAACGACTCGCCGACCATGCCCGCGGTGAGCGTGGTGCCGTCTGCGGGGTCGATCAGGATGAACGAGCCGGTGCGGCGCGAGTCGGCGTAGGAGTCGACCGGCAGCGGCTCGGCGGTACGGATCTTCACCCGGCCGATGTCGTTGGCGACGAGCTGTCCCGGGTGCGGGTGCAGGGACAGGTCGTCGAGCGTCAGCCGGGACGGGATGTCCTTGACGATCGCCTTGACCGTGCGGGTGCCGTGCTTGAGCAGCACCCGGTGCCCGACGGTCAGCGGCTGGTCGGCCACGTGGCAGACGGTCGCCTCGACCTCCTGGGTGGTCGCCGGGGCGTCCTTCGTGGGCACGATCAGGTCGCCGCGCGAGACGTCGATGTCGTCGGTGAGCAGCAGGGTCACCGACTGGGTCGTCCAGGCCGAGTCGACCGGCCTGCCAAGGAGGTCGATGCCCGAGATCGTGGTCGTACGACCGGACGGCAGGACCGTGACCGGCTCGCCGACGTGGAAGGTGCCGGCGGCGATCTGGCCGGCGTAGCCCCGGTAGTCCGGGTGTTCGGCGGTCTGCGGGCGGATCACGTACTGCACGGGCAGCCGGGCGTGGCAGTGCGCCAGGTCGTGGCTGACCGGGACGGTCTCCAGGTGCTCCAGGACGGTCGGGCCGCCGTACCAGTCCATGTTGGCGGACGGCTCCACGACGTTGTCGCCGACCAGCGCCGAGATCGGGATCGCCGTGACCTCCGGGACGCCCAGCTCGGTCGCGTACGCCGTGAACTCCTCGGCGATCGCGGCGAAGACCGTCTCCTGGTAGTCGACCAGGTCCATCTTGTTGACGGCGAGGACGACGTGCGGGACCCGGAGCAGGGCGGCGATCGCGGCATGCCGGCGGGTCTGTTCGACGACCCCGTTGCGGGCGTCGACCAGGACCACGGTCAGCTCGGCGGTGGAGGCACCCGTCACCATGTTGCGGGTGTACTGCACATGGCCGGGCGTGTCGGCGAGGATGAACCGCCGCCTGGGCGTGGCGAAGTAACGGTACGCCACGTCGATCGTGATGCCCTGCTCGCGCTCGGCCCGCAGCCCGTCGGTCAGCAGCGCCAGGTCGGGTGCGTCCTGCCCGCGCGAGGCCGAGGCGCGCTCCACGGCCTCCAGCTGGTCGGTGAGGACCGACTTGGAGTCGTGCAGCAGCCGTCCGACGAGGGTGGACTTGCCGTCGTCGACCGAACCGGCGGTCGCGAAGCGCAGCAGGGTGGTCTCGGTCAGGCCGAGATCCGTGGTGGTCGTGCTCATCTCTAGAAGTACCCCTCGCGCTTGCGGTCTTCCATCGCGGCCTCGGAGAGCTTGTCGTCGGCCCGGGTGGCGCCGCGCTCGGTGAGCCGGGAGGCGGCGATCTCCGCGATCACGGCGTCCAGCGTGCCGGCGTCGGAGTCGACGGCGCCCGTGCAGGACATGTCACCGACGGTCCGGTAGCGCACCTGCCGCTTCTCGATGGTCTCGCCGTCCTTCGGGCCGCCCCACTCGCCGGCCGTCAGCCACATCCCGCCCCGCTGGAAGACCTGGCGCTCGTGCGCGAAGTAGATCTGCGGCAGCTCGATGCCCTCGCGGGCGATGTACTGCCAGACGTCCAGCTCGGTCCAGTTGGAGAGCGGGAAGACCCGGACGTGTTCGCCGGGGGCGTGCCGTCCGTTGTAGAGGTTCCACAGTTCGGGGCGCTGGCGGCGCGGGTCCCACTGGGAGAACTCGTCCCGCAGCGAGAAGACCCGCTCCTTGGCGCGGGCCTTCTCCTCGTCCCGGCGGCCGCCGCCGAAGACCGCGTCGAACTTCTCGCTCTGGATCTTCTCCGTCAGCGGCAGCGTCTGCAGCGGGTTACGGGTGCCGTCCGGGCGCTCCTTGAGCACACCCCGGTCGATGTAGTCCTGTACGGAGGCCACATGGAGGCGCAGCCCATGTGCGGCCACCACACGGTCCCGGTACTCAAGGACCTCCGGGAAGTTGTGTCCCGTGTCCACGTGCAGCAGCGAGAAGGGCACCGCCGCCGGGGCGAACGCCTTCAGCGCCAGATGCAGCATGACGATGGAGTCCTTGCCGCCGGAGAACAGGATCACCGGCCGCTCGAACTCGCCCGCCACCTCACGGAAGATGTGGACCGCCTCGGACTCCAGCGCGTCCAGGTGGGACAGGGCGTACGGGGTGTCCGTGCCCTCCCCGTGAGCCGCCACGGTCGTCGTCATGCCAGTCCCTTCCCGCTCAGCAGGGCGTGCACGGACGCCGCGGACTCCTGCACGGTCTGGTGCTGCGACTCGATCCGCAGATCGGGTGTCTCGGGCTCCTCGTAGGGGTCGTCGACACCGGTCAGCCCGGTCAGCTCACCGGCGGCCTGCTTGGCGTACAGACCCTTCACATCGCGTACCGAGCACACCTCGACCGGGGTCGCCACGTGCACCTCGACGTACGCGGTGCCGTTCTCCTCGTGACGCTTGCGCACCGCGTCCCGGCTGTCCGCGTAGGGCGCGATCACCGGGACGAGGGCTGTGACGCCGTTACGTGCCAGGAGTTCGGCGACGAAGCCGATGCGCTGCACATTGGTGTGCCGGTCCTCGCGGCTGAAGCCGAGGCCCGCCGAGATGAACTCGCGGATCTCGTCGCCGTCGAGCACCTCCACGAGGTGGCCGTCGGCCTGCAGCAGGCCGGCCAGCTCGTACGCGATGGTGGTCTTGCCGGCACTCGGCAGACCCGTGAGCCAGACGGTGGCTCCGGTCGTCACGTTGTTCTCCTGGTTCGTCGAATGGGTCGTCGAAAGCCCGATGGCCGTCATCCGTGCAGTCCGCACTCGGTCTTGGCGCGCCCCGCCCAGCGGCCGGCGCGCGCGTCCTCGCCCTCCAGCACCCGGCGGGTGCAGGGGGCGCAGCCGACGGAGGTGTAGCCGTCCATCAGCAGGGGGTTGGTCAGCACGCCGTGTTCGGCGACGTAGTCGTCCACGTCGTCCTGGGTCCAGCGGGCGATCGGGGAGATCTTGACCTTCTGCCGCTTCTCGTCCCAGCCGACGACCGGGGTGTTCGCCCGGGTCGCGGACTCGTCGCGGCGCAGCCCGGTCGCCCAGGCGGCGTACTTCGTCAGGCCCTGCTCCAGCGGCTGCACCTTGCGGAGCCTGCAGCACAGGTCGGGGTCGCGGTCGTGCAGCTTCGGGCCGTACTCGGCGTCCTGCTCGGCGACGGTCTGGCGCGGGGTGAGGGTGATGACGTTGACGTCCATCACGGCCTCGACCGCGTCCCGGGTGCCGATGGTCTCCGGGAAGTGGTAGCCGGTGTCGAGGAAGACGACGTCCACGCCCTTCTGGACGCGGGACGCCAGATGGGCCACCACGGCGTCCTCCATGGAGGAGGTCACGCAGAAGCTCTTGCCGAAGGTGTCCACCGCCCACTGGAGGATCTCCAGGGCGGAGGCGTCTTCGAGTTCGCGGCCGGCCTGCTCGGCCAGCGCCTTCAAATCGTCGGTGGTGCGGTCTTCCTGAGCTGTGGTCATATCTGTTCCCCTCCGGCTTCGGAGTGCTTCAGCCCCCGGGCGAGCAGCCCGAGGAACTTCAGCTGGAATGCGCGGTTGCAGGCCGCGCATTCCCAGGCGCCGTGACCCTGCTCGTTCGGACGCAGGTCCTCGTCGCCGCAGTAGGGGCAGTAGAAGGGGGCGGCCCGCTCGCTCATGAGAGGGCCTCCTCACTGGCGCGGGACGCCCAGGCGGCGAACCGCTCGCCGTCCTCGCGCTCCGCCTGGAAACGCTTGAGCACCCGCTCGACGTAGTCCGGCAGCTCCTCCGAGGTCACCTTGAGGCCGCGGACCTTGCGGCCGAAACCGGCCTCCAGGCCCAGCGCGCCGCCCAGGTGCACCTGGAAGCCCTCGACCTGCTCGCCCTGGTCGTCGAGGACCAGCTGGCCCTTGAGACCGATGTCCGCGACCTGGATGCGGGCGCAGGCGTTCGGGCAGCCGTTGAGGTTGATGGTCAGCGGCTCGTCGAAGTCGGGCAGCCGGCGCTCCAGTTCGTCGATGAGCGCGGCGCCCCGCGCCTTCGTCTCGACGATGGCGAGCTTGCAGTACTCGATGCCGGTGCAGGCCATGGTGCCGCGCCGGAACGGGGACGGCTTGGCGGTCAGGTCCAGCGCCTCCAGGGCCTCGACCAGCGAGTCGACCTGGTCCTCCACGACATCGAGGACGATCATCTTCTGCTCGACCGTGGTGCGCACCCGGCCCGAGCCGTGCGCCTCGGCGAGGTCGGCGATCTTCGCCAGGGTGGTGCCGTCCACGCGGCCGACGCGCGGGGCGAACCCGACGTAGAAGTTGCCGTCCTGCTGCCGGTGCACGCCGACGTGGTCGCGCCAGCGCTGCAGGGGCTCGGCCGGCGCGGGGCCGTCGACGAGCTTCCGCTCGAGGTACTCGTCCTCCAGGATCTGGCGGAACTTCTCCGCGCCCCAGTCGGCGACCAGGAACTTCAGCCGGGCGCGGGTGCGCAGCCGCCGGTAGCCGTAGTCCCGGAAGATGCCGATGACGCCCGCCCAGACGTCCGGGACCTCGTCCAGCGGCACCCAGGCGCCGAGCCGGACACCGATCTTCGGGTTGGTGGACAGGCCGCCGCCCACCCACAGGTCGAAGCCGGGGCCGTGCTCGGGGTGCTCCACACCGACGAACGCGATGTCGTTGATCTCGTGCACCACGTCGAGCAGCGGCGAGCCGGAGATCGCGGACTTGAACTTGCGCGGCAGGTTGGAGAACTCCTTGCTGCCGATGAACCGCCGGTTGATCTCGTCGATCGCCCAGCTGCCGTCGATGATCTCGTCCTCGGCGATGCCGGCGACCGGCGAGCCGATGACGACACGCGGGGTGTCGCCGCACGCCTCGGTGGTGGACAGGCCGACGGCCTCGAGACGGTTCCAGATCTCGGGAACGTCCTCGATGCGGATCCAGTGCAGCTGGATGTTCTGCCGGTCGGTGACGTCCGCGCTGCCCCGCGCGAACTCCTGCGAGATCTCGCCGATCACCCGCAACTGCTGGGTGGTGAGGCGGCCGCCGTCGATGCGCACCCGCAGCATGAAGTACTTGTCGTCCAGCTCCTCCGGCTCCAGGATGGCGGTCTTGCCGCCGTCGATGCCGGGCTTGCGCTGCGTGTACAGGCCCCACCAGCGCATACGTCCGCGCAGGTCGTTGGGGTCGATCGAGTCGAAGCCGCGCTTGGAGTAGATCGTCTCAATGCGTGTCCGCACATTGAGACCGTCGTCGTCCTTCTTGAACTGTTCGTTGCCGTTGAGCGGGGTGAAGTGACCCAGAGCCCACTGACCCTCACCGCGGTGACGACTCACCTTGCGGCGGGGCGCGGAGGCGGCAGGGTTCTGCGGGGTGGCGGCCATGGTGACTACGTCCTTCGGGACAGGCGGGGAAGCGGCTCTTACCTGCGCGTACGGGCGCACGGGGGTAAATCTGCGCGACACTGCGCAAGGGAAGGTCTGGACAGGAAGGGGCGGCGGTGCTGTGCTCTCAGCCCGCCGGACAGATGGCGCTGGACATGCGGCCGAGGTCGACGTGCCGCCGACTCACCAAGGCGGTTCCAGTTCCAGACATGACGGAAGCGTGTCACGCGGATCTCGGGGCAGTCCACCATCGTCCGCAGTTCGGACGGATCTATTCTGAATACTGAGACAGGGTGGCGTGGGTCACGCCCCGCGTCACGCCCCGGGACGTGACTCCGGACGGGCCCCCGGCCAGGGCCCCGGGGCCGGGACGTCCGATTCCTCCTCGATCTTCGTGTCGAAGAGCCTGAAGCCCCGCCGCTGGTAGTTGGCCATCGCGTGCTCGCCGTCCAGGCTGCAGGTGTGCAGCCACACCCGCTTCGTCGGCGGCAGACCGGGCCACCGCTCCGCCAGGTCCCAGGCGCGTGCGGCGCCGTACGACAGCAGGTGACCGCCGATCCGGCGGCCCCGGAACGCCGGTATCAGGCCGAAGTAGACGATCTCCACGACTCCGTCGTCCTGCGGTTCCAGCTCGACGTAGCCCGCCGGGGTGCCCCGGTCGTAGCCGACCCAGGTCTCCACGCCCGGCCGCTCCAGGTGCTCCCGCCACCGGGCGTACGTCCAGCCCAGCCGGTCGGTCCAGCGGATGTCGCCGCCGACCGAGGCGTACAGGAAGCGGCTGAACTCGGGGGAGGGGATCTCGGAGCGGACGACCCCGACCGTGCCGCCCTCCGGCGTGGCGGCCGGGCGGAGGTCGGCCGGGGAGGTCTGCTCCAGGGACCAGGTGGTCACGACGACGCTGCTCATGGGGGCCAGGCAATCATCCCGGCCCCGGCCGTGTCGATGTCCGTTATCGGAGCGACGCGTCGATCGAGCGCAGCGGCACCGAGAACAGCATGCGGTCCGTGACCGACCACACCTCGCCCGTGTCGGGGGCGTAGGAGAGCGAGCCGGCGCTCTCGCCCCAGCAGCGGTGCGAGGCGTCCGAGCCGCAGCTGGCCGCCTGTGCGCCCTCGGTGTCCTGCCGCCACAGGCTGCCGTGCCCGTCCATGGCGCCGGGGAGGTGGCCGACGTACCACTCGGAGGCGGTCGCGCCCGGCGGTCGGTACGACAGGACGCCCCGGATCTCGGAGGCCCCGGTCAGGTACGCCTCGACCGCGTCCGCCCGGCCGGTGGCGTCGGTGGCGAGCGGTCCGTCGTGCTTCGGGTTCTCGTCGAACGCGTACCGCCACAGCCGGGCCCGCTGATCGCTGCCGGCGGGTGTCCACTCGCCGAGGACCAGGCTGTCCGGGGCCGTCCCGCGGTCCACGGAGAGCGCGCTCGGACAGGGCGCGCCGGCCGCGGAACAGGCTCCCGCGGTGAACCGGTACGAGCCCACGGCGGGCATCACGTACCGGAAGCCGTCGGCCGACCAGCCGCCGGGTACCCGGCCGACCGCGTCGGTCAGCACCGAGGTGCGCTGGATGCGGTTGAGGTCGTAGACGTAGAGCGCGTCGGCGCTGCCCGGGGTGGTGGTGACCAGCAGCTTGTCCTCGTACCAGACCATGCCGGAGATCTCCGAGGTCAGACCCCGGTAGGTACGGCCGTCGGCGCTGGGCACGGTCAGCAGGACCCAGGAGTAGGAGGGGTGCGCCGGGTCGTTCTCGTTCACGACCGCGACCCTGGCCAGGCCCCGGGAGGCGGCCGGGCCGCTGGAGGTGCTGTGCGTCCAGCCGGCCAGGACGACCCGGTTGGCGCCCCACAGGCCGTCGTCGTCCGCGTCGGATGAGGTGGTCACCGAGGCCGGCCGCCAGTCGTCGGTGAGGGTGTCGGTGGGATCCCAGCAGTACGCCTCGGTGGCCTCCGGGGTGGCCGGCAGTGAGTCCCGGTCGTCGGAGTCGCAGTCGGCCGCCTCGCGCAGGCTGTGGTCGGCGTCGGCCAGGACGTCGGTGACCCCGACGGTCCCGCCCATCGCCGAGGCGAGCCGGTCCAGCGAGCGGCGTGGCACGAGGTGTTCCTGAAGCTGGAGCGGCGCGGTGTCGGCGGCAGAGGTCAGCGGCTTCAGTGCGCCCGGGTTCTCGGCGACCGTGGCCTGCGAGGCGCTGACGATCGTGGCGGTCGCGGTGAGCGCCAGCGCGGCCCCGGCCAGGGCGGCCCGCAGTGCCGTGCCCCGCCTGCGCCGCCGGTGTCTGCCGCGATGCTTCATGTCTCCTCCCGAGGCGGGCCAACTGCGCCCCATGGTCCGTACGTTGACCGAGGAGCAGGTGGGGATGCCCGCACCGGGATGCTACGGCAGTCGGGGCGGCCGTACCGCGTAGACCGCGTAAATATGCGGAAGATGCGTCCTCTTATGCCCCTGATGCGTTGAATGAGCCCTGGGGTGCGGGCCTTCACCTGGACCGGGGGGCAGGCCCTCTGCCCGCCGCCACCGCCGGGGCGGTCGAGCAGGGCAGCAGGTCGTGCGGGTCGGCGGGGAGCAGCACCTCGATCTCCGCGTCCTCCCGGAAGCGATAGGGCCGGTGTTCGAGCAGCGCCCCCAGATAGCGCCGGATCCTGGACATCTCGGCGCGCACGGTCACCGTCCGTGAGGCGTCCCCGAAGACGTCCTCGGCCAGCCCGGCCGCGCTCCGCCCGGCACCTCGCACCGCCAGCAGATACAGCAACTCGGCGTGCCGGGGGCTCAGTTCCCGGGACCAGGAGCCGGCGCCGCCGCCCACCGTCACCGAGGGCCGGCGCGGCCGGGACAGGTCGAGCACCAGCCGCCCGCCGCCCGCCGGTGCCGGATCGTCCACCGCGCGCAGCAGCCAGCCCCCGGCCAGCGGCTCCACCGAGCACAGCCCGAGCGCCGGCAGCCAGCGGCGGCCCGGCGAAAGGGGCTTGGGCAGCGCGAGCCGCTGGGGATACGGCATGCCGATGACCGCCGCCGTCCAGCCGTCGGCGTCCACCACCAGCGCCCGCCCGCCCAGCCGGGCCAGCACCGGCGCCGCGACCGCGCGCAGCCGCTGCAGCGCGTCCAGATGCAGCTCCCGCAGCCGGGCCTCGGCGAGTTTCGCCACCGAGTTCACCCAGGCGAGGGTGGCCGGATGCATGGACTCCAGCGGACCGCTGACGTCCACCACACCGAGCAGCCTGCCGTCCCGGGGGTCGCAGATGGGTGCGCCGGAACATGTCCAGGAGCTGAGTGAGCTGACGAAGTGCTCGGCGGCGAAGACCTGGACGGGGCGCCGCACCACCGCCGGGGTGCCGACCCCGTTGGTGCCGACGACGTCTTCCCGCCAGTCGGCGCCGGGCGCGAAGCCGAGACCGTCGGCCTTGCGCAGCACCGGCGAGGAACCCTCGCGCCACAGCACCCGGCCGTCGGCGTCGGCCACCACCATGATGTGCCGGGCGACGTCCGCGACCGAAAGCAACCCCTCCCGCAACACCGGCAGTACATCTCTGAGCGGTGACTCCTCACGTTTGCGCCGGACTTCGTCGGCGGACAGCAGTCCCGAACGGAGGTCGTGGTCGGGGTCGACGCCGCTGCGCAGCGTCCGCCCCCAGGACTGCTCGATCACCGGCCGGGGAGCGATCCGCCCACGGTGTCCGGCGAGTCTGGCCTCGCGCAGTTCGCTCAGTAACCGCGCCGCCTGCGCCGCGTCCACCGCGGCGAGTCGCGCCACGTCCATCGGCGGGTTCCCCACTGAGGTCCTCCCGGACAGTCCTCGCAAAAAGGCATGGAAGAGTCTTGTCAAGTCGTCCGGGCGGCGGTTTCCGGTCCGACTGCGCGTCTCATACTGCCGTTTTCCAGTGCCCGAGGCACACAGTCCGCTCACAGACACCGTCATGTTGCAACCCCTTGCAACCCTGGTGAACGGACCGGGGTTGGCCGAAAATTGAGCCGACGCTCCGGCGTCGTGGCCTGACATGGGCCGAAGCGGGGGTGGTGCCGTGTCGGCGCAGCACCACCCCCGCGTCCCGGCGGGGAGCCGATCGCGGCAGGGGCTGCGCTACCAGGTGCGTCGGCGGCCGACGGTAGTGGTGGGTTGCTCGCGCGGTTCCCCGCGCCCCTTCAGGTAGGGATGCGCACCCTTGCTCGATTCATCACCGCTGCCAGGTCCAGGCCCTTCGGCAGGGTGCCGAAGGATGAACCCCAGTCGTTGCCCAGTCTTGACGCGCAGAAGGCGTCGGCCACCTCGGGGGGCGCGAAGCGGACCAGCAGGGAGCCCTGGAGGACCGTCGCCAGGCGTTCCACGAGGCGTCGGGCCCTGGCCTCCATGCCCTCCAGGTCGGCCAGTTCGGAGAAGAGGTCCTTGACCGCGCGGTCCAGGCGGTGGTCGGCGCCGTGGGCGCGGCCGATCTCCTGGAGGTAGGCGTCCAGTGCTGCCGGTTCGCGTTGCAACGCCCGCAGGACGTCCAGCGCCTGGACGTTCCCCGCGCCCTCCCAGACCGAGTTCAGCGGTGACTCGCGCACCAGCCGGGGCAGCCCCGACTCCTCCACGTAGCCGTTGCCGCCCAGGCACTCGGCGGCCTCCACGGCGACCGGCGCGCAGCGCTTGGTCACCCAGTACTTGGCGGCCGGCAACGCCAGCCGCAGCAGGGCCCGTTCGGACTCGCTCCCGTCGTCGTAGGCGGCGGCCAGCCGGAGCGCGAGCGTCGTCGCGGCCTCCGACTCGATCGCGAGGTCGGCCAGGACGTTGCGCATCAGCGGCTTGTCGGCGAGCCTCCCGCCGAACGCCTCGCGGTACGTGCAGTGGTGCACGGCCTGTGCCACCGCCTGCCGCATCAGCCCCGCCGAGCCCAGCACGCAGTCGAGCCGGGTCGCGGCGACCATCTCGATGATGGTCCGCACCCCGCGCCCCTCCTCGCCCACGCGCCGCGCCCAGGTGCCGTCGAACTCGACCTCGCCCGACGCGTTCGACCGGTTGCCGAGCTTGTCCTTGAGGCGCTGGAGGAGGAAGACGTTGCGGGTGCCGTCCGCCAGGACGCGCGGCACGAGGAAGCAGGTCAGTCCGTCCGGTGCCTGGCCCAGCACCAGGAAGCCGTCCGACATCGGGGCCGAGCAGAACCACTTGTGTCCGGTGAGCGCGTACGTCCCGGACTCGGCGAGCGGCACGGCGGAGGTCGTGTTCGCGCGTACGTCGCTGCCGCCCTGTTTCTCCGTCATGCCCATGCCGAAGAGGGCGCCGGCCTTCCGGGCGGCGGGCCGCAGCTCACGGTCGTAGATCACGGACGTCAGCAGCGGCTCCCACACGGCGGCCAGCTCCGGGTCGGCGCGCAGCGCGGGCACCGCCGCGTTCGTCATCGACAGCGGGCAGCAGTTGCCGGCCTCGACCTGGGTCCAGACCAGGAAGGCGGCCGCCCGCCGGACGTGCCCGGACGGCCGTACCCAGCCGGTGGTCAGGCCCGCGCCCACGCCCTTGCCGAGCAGCCGGTGCCAGGCGGGATGGAACTCGACCTCGTCGACACGGTGGCCGTAGCGGTCGTGGGTGCGCAGCCGCGGCGGGTGCTCGTTGGCCTGCACCCCCCACTCCTGCACCTGCGCCGAACCCGCCGAGACGCCGATCGACGACAGCTCGGCACGGACCTCGTCCAGCAGCTCCGGGCCGGTGTGCCGGGCCACGGCCTCGACGAGGGCGCGGTCGGCGGCGAAGAGGTCGTATCCGGCCAGCGGAGGCGGCTGGTTGGTCACGGTATGCGTGGGGGTGCCTGCCATGTCTGCGAACCTACCCGGGGCGACGGCGGTGGTCTCCAGCGTGACACGGCGGTGCCCCCGGCCGCGCCGCAAGGTCCCGCCGGGTCCCGGAAGATCGCTTCGGGGCCCCGGAAGATGAGTACCGCCCCGGACGGCGGATACCGTTAGGGCGTGCAGCCAGCAAGCGATACCCCCGAGCGGCCCTCCGGCCGGCTCCACCGGGCCAGGGCCCTCTACCGGAACGTCTCCAAGCGCAGGACGGCCTGGCTGCTGCTCAAGGACACCGTCAATTCCTGCATGGAGTACCGCATCCTCGGCCTCGCCGCCGAGGCCGCCTTCTTCACCCTGCTGTCCGTACCGCCGCTGCTGCTCAGCCTCATCGGACTGCTCGGCTACGTCGACGACTGGACCGGCGCCGACACCATCGCCAGCCTGGAGGCCAACCTCCTGGACGCCTCCCGCACGGTCCTGTCCGACAAGGGCGTCAAGGAGATCGCCGAGCCGATCCTGCACGACGTGATGCGGGGCGGCCGCCCCGACGTGATCTCCATCGGCTTCCTGTTCGCCCTGTGGTCGGGCTCCCGCGCGGTGAACGTCTTCATCGACACGATCACCGTGATGTATGGCCTGGACGGCGTCCGGGGCATCGTGAAGACCCGGGTGGTGTCCTTCCTGCTCTTCGTCGCGGCCCTGCTGATCGGCTCGGTGGCGCTGCCGCTGATGGTGGCCGGGCCGGACGCGGTGGTCCGGATCGTGCCGTGGTCGGAGACGGTCGTACAGGTCCTGTACTGGCCGGTCGTGATCGTCCTGTCCATCGTCTTCCTGACCACGCTGTACCACGTCTCCGTGCCGGTGCGCTCGCCGTGGATCGAGGACGTGCCGGGTGCCCTGGTGGCCCTGGCCATGTGGGTCCTCGGCAGCTTCCTGCTGCGCATCTACCTGACCAACACCATCGAGGGCGCGACGATCTACGGCTCCCTCGCCGCGTCCGTCGCCGTGCTCCTGTGGATCGGCGTGTCCGCCTTCGCCGTGCTGGTCGGCGCCGCCGTGAACGCCGCGATCGACCGGGTCTGGCCGGCCGCCGCCACGGCCGCGGCCCGCGCCGCCAACGAACGGCTGCGGGAGGCCCAGGTCGCCGAGTACGTCGCCCGCGCGGCCGCGGCGCGCGAGGTCGACCCCGAGGATCCGGACATGCCGTCCGAGTTCCCGGAGCGGTGGTCCCGGTTCCTGCCGCCGGAGGACGTCACGGCGCGGTTGCGTACGCATGTGAAGAGCAGCCATCCGCCGCCGCGTAAGCCGGAGGCTTGAGGGCCGGGGCGGGTTCGCCGTGGGGGTGCGGTGTTCGGCGGGGTGCGGGTTGTGGGTGGTTGCTCGCGCAGTTCCGCGCGCCCCTGAAGGGGCACGATCAGGATGGCGTATCGCCCCCCCGCCTCTGACGGGGCGCGGTGAAGCCGGCGTATCGCGCATGGCCCCGTGTCCTGACGGGGCGCGTCTACGCTGGCCCATGTGTACAAGGAACGGGCGTCTCGGCTTTCCGGTGCGGTCGTCTGGGTGAATACCCCTGGCGAGGGCGGATCGGGGCGTGTGCTGCCCGACGGGTGTATGGATCTGCTCTGGCACGAGGGGCGGCTGCTGGTCGCCGGGCCCGACACGCGCGCGTACGTCACCGAGGGCGCCCAGGGCCGGTGGGTGGGCCTCCGCTTCTACCCCGGTACCGCGCCCGCCGTCCTCGGCGTGCCGGCGTACGAACTGCTCGACCGGCGTGTGGAGCTGAGCGACCTCTGGCCGGCCTCCGTCGTACGGCGGCTGCGGGCCCGGGTAGGTGCCGCCGGTGATCCCGCCGCCGCGCTGGAGCAGATCGCCCTGGAGCGGCCCGTCCCGCCCGACCCGTCGCTGCGGCGGCTCGTCGAAGCGCTGGACGCGGGACGCCCGGTGGCGGCCACCGCCGACGAACTGGGCCTCGGCGCCCGCCAGTTGCACCGGCGCAGTCGCGCCGCCTTCGGCTACGGGCCCAAGACGCTCGCCCGGGTGCTCCGGATGCAGCGGGCCCTCTCGCTCGCCCGGGGCGGGGTCCCGCTCGCCGAGACCGCGGTCCGGGCGGGGTACGCGGATCAGCCCCATCTCTCCCGTGAGGTGCGGGAGCTGGCCGGGCTGCCGCTGACCGAGCTACTCGGGTAGCGGGGCGAACAGGTCGACGCCGTTGCCGTCGGGGTCGTGCACGGTGGCGTACCGCTGGCCCCAGAAGGCGTCCCACGGCTTGAGCTCGCCGTGGTACCCGGCGCCGACCAGGTCCTCGTAGACCGCGTCCACCTCGGCGGGCGACCCGCAGCGGAAGGCGAGCCCCGTCCGGCCGCCGCCGGCCGGCGGGCGCCAGGCCGGGTGGAAGGAGCGGACCGTCTCCTCGGTGTCCAGGGCGAGGGTGAGCCCGCCGGGCAACTCGGCCTCGACATGGGGCTGTTCCTCGGCGCCAGGCGGGAACTCCAGGCCCAGGCGGCGGTAGAAGGCGAGGGACGCGGTCAGGTCGGAGGCGACCAGGCCGATCACGGCGAATCGTGGAGTCATGGCGTCACCGTAGGCGGAGGGCCGGGCGCCGGTCTTGAAGGAATCGGACACCCGGCCGGAGGGCACGGCTCCCGCGGGGCCGGGGACGGTCGCGGACACGGCGAGCAGCGGGGCGACCGGAAAACCCGATGCCTGTGGAACGCCTGTGCGGCACGATGAGCGCATGATCCGTGCCGTGCGCGTTCTGCCGCCCCTGCTCCTCGCCGCCGCCCTGCTCGCCGGATGCGGTACCGAGAAGGCGGACTCCGGAGCCTCCGGCTCGCCCGCCGACCCGGCCGAACTCGCCGCCAAGGCCAAGGCGCTGGGCATGGACCCGGAGCTGGTCTATGTCACCGAGGCGCCGGGGTTCACCCTCGCCCAGCAGTCCGTCGGCGTGCAGGGCGACGACGGGTTCTCCGCCTCGTACGCGGACAAGACCGGCGCCGTCATCCATCTCTACACCGACCACCTGCGCTACGCCGGCCAGCACAAGTACGAGGTGACGGAGAAGGACTGCGTGGTGTGGCTCGAAGGCGAGGGCGGGGTCTCCGACGCCGTGCTGGGCAAGGCGGTGCGCGCGATCCACCGTCCCACCGCCGGCGAACTCGACACCCTGCTGCCCACGCCCGACCCGGCCTTCACCGACGACCAGCCGGTGCAGCGCGGCGACCTGCCGTCCAACGGCGACGGCGCCCCCGACAACAGCGTGCCGACGCCCGGCCTTTGAACCGTCGGCGGTCATGGGCGACCATGCGGCCATGGCCCCTCGACTGCTCCTCCACACCCGCACCACCGGCTACCGCCACGACTCGATCCCCGACGCCGTGGCGGCCGTACGGGAGTTCACCGACTTCGACGTCGACGCCACCGAGGACCCGGCCGCCCTCGAACAGCCGCTGGACGGGTACGCGGCCGTCGTCTTCCTCTCCACCAGCGGCGAGATCCTGACCCCGGCGGGCCGTGCCCGGCTGGCCGCCCACGTCGAGGCGGGCGGCGGCTTCGCCGGCGTGCACGCGGCGGCCTGCACCGAGTACGACTGGCCCTACTACGGCGAACTCCTCGGCGCCCGCTTCGAGCGCCACCCGGAGTACCAGCCCGGCCGGGCGCTCGTCGAGGACCACGACCATCCGGCGACCCGGCACCTGCCCGCCGTCTGGGACTTCACGGACGAGTGGTACGACTTCCGGGACAACCCGCGCGGCCGGGTACGGGTGCTGCTGCGCGCCGACGAGTCGTCGTACGACGGCGGCGCGACGGGGGACGACCATCCGCTGGCCTGGTGCCGCGAGCAGGGAGCCGGACGGGTGTTCTACACGGCACTGGGGCATGCCCGGGAGGCGTACCGGGATTCGGCCTTCCTGTCCCATCTGCACGGGGGTCTGGCCTGGGCCGCCCGGCTCGGCCAGTGACGTTTCTCCGGTGAACCCGATCCGCCATTGGGGTGAGTAAAGCTCGCGCACGGAGATAGTCACGTGCGTATCTAGACATGCTCTTGTCTTGGCAAAGGGCGTCGAGACGCGGAGGCCATCGAGCCGCCGCGCCACCCACCCACAGGAGGGGCCGGACCTTGACTTACGGGAAGAAGCTGCGCGAACAGATCGCCGGACCGGGGACCACCCCGTTGATCGGCGTGTATGACATGTACTCGGCATCGATCGCGGCCAAACACTACGACGGGATGTTCGTCTCCGGCTTCGGCTTCGCCGCGTCGTACTACGGCCTGCCGGACATCGGGTTCATCGCCTGGCCCGACATGGTGGCCTTCGTCCAGCGGCTGCGGGGCGCGTTCCCGCACCACCATCTCCTCGTCGACATCGACGACGGCTACGTCGACCCGGAGGTCGCCTGCCACGTCGTGGAGGGGCTGGAACGCATCGGCGCCTCCGGGGTGATCCTGGAGGACCAGAAGCGGCCCCGCCGCTGCGGGCACGCCGACGGCAAGCAGGTACTGCCCCTGGAGGAGTACCTGGACAAGCTGGAGAAGGTCCTGGCGACCCGACAGGACCTGCTCGTCGTGGCCCGTACGGACGCCACCGACGAGCACGACATCCTGCACCGCGCGGAGCGGCTGGCCGCCACCGACGCCGACGTGATCCTCGTCGACGGGGTCCGCAGCGAGGAGTGGATCCGCCGCATCCGCAAGGTCGTCGGCGACAAGCCGCTGCTCTTCAACCAGATCGGCGGCGGCAAGTCGCCCCGGCTCTCGCTCACCGAACTGGACGAACTCGGTGTCGACGTCGCCATCTACTCCACTCCCTGTCTGTTCGCCGCGCACGAGGCCATGGAGAGCGCGCTCGGCGAGCTCAAGGCGGCGGACGGCCGGCTCCCCGAGGTGGACGCGGCCGGTGGCGTCGGGGTCAAGGCGTCCACCACTCTGCTGGAACGCAACATCGCCCGGGAACGGCTCGACGAGCCCGAGGGTGTGGGCGTGTGAGGCGGTTACCGACGGCTGTGGCGGTCGCGGCGGCACTTCTCGGCGCGGCCGCGGTGCCCGCGTGCGCGGCCGGGAGCCTGATCACTGTGATCGACAACTCCAACGCGGACTCCATCCTGGAGGTGGACCGCACGGCGAACGTCCAGGCCGGGAGGGGGACGGCCGGCAGCGACCACGACGGCAGCGCCGTGGACGCGATCCAGGCACTGTTCGGTGAGCCGCCTCAGGACGACGACGACTGAAGGGCCGGCCGGTGGGGAACTGCGGGACCGGTGTGGCTGGTCGCGCAGTTCCTCCCCCAGCCTTCGGCCGGGGGTACTCCCGGCGCGCCTGACGGGGCGCTCCGTCTCAGTCCTCGTTCAGGTCCGGGCGGCCGTTCTCGTCCAGCTCCACGTCCTCCTTCGGGTCGTGCTCGTCGGTCGGCGCGGCCACCCTGGCGTGGTGCTGGGCCGGGGCGACGGTACGGGTGGTGGCCTGGGCGCTGCCCAGGACCGTGGTCACGGCGGCTGCGGCCAGGGCACAGGCCGCCGCGGTACGCAGGGTGAGTTTCATGCACTGGAAACGATCTTGAAGGGGCTCCGGTCACCCTCGTACGGCTGAACGGGCAGGCGGGGCGGCCGTACTCGCCCGCTCCACCAGCCGTGTCGACAGCTCGGTCCGGGTGCCCTCCGGACGGTCCCCGTGCATCAGCCGCACCAGCAGCCGCAGCGCGGTCGCCGCCATCTCCGCGAGCGGCTGGCGGACCGTGGTCAGCGCCGGGGTGCCCCAGCGCGCCTCGGGCAGATCGTCGAAGCCGACCACACTGATGTCGTCCGGCACCCGCAGCCCGCGCTCGGCGAGCGCCGAGTACACCCCGAGCGCCATCCGGTCCGAGCAGACGAACACGGCGGTCGGCGGCTCCGGCAGGTCGAGCAGCTCGTGCATACGATGCCGGGCCGTGCCCTCGTCGAAGCTCGCGTGCCGGACGTACTCGCCGCGATGGCGCAGCCCGGCCGAGGCGAGCGCCGAACGGTAGCCGGCCACTCGGGCGCCGCTGCACATCCTGCGCCGGTTGCCGGCGATCACCGCGATCCGCTCATGGCCGAGCGAGAGCAGATGCTCGGTCGCGGACACACCGCCCTGCCAGTTCGCGGCCCCGACCGACACGACTCCCGCCGGGGGTTCATGGACGGGGTCGAGCAGCACGTACGGGATGCGGTGGTGGTCCAGCCAGGCGTACTGCGACTGCGTCAGCTCGGCCAGGTTGAACAGCACCCCGGAGGAGCCGCGCGCGGTGAGCTTGTCCAGCCAGCCGCGCTCCGGCCGGCCGGCCCGCGTCCGGGTCAGCCCCGCCGACACCACGACCTCAAGACCGGCCTCGTACGCCGCCTCCTCCACCCCGTGCAGCACCGCGCCCGACCATGAGCTGTCCAGCGCGTGCACGACCAGGTCGATCAGGGCGGGGGCCTTCGCCGCGTCGAACCGCGGCCTGCGGACGTAGCCGAGCCGTTCGAGGGCCTCGGTGACCCGGCGGCGGGTCTCGGGGGCCACGTCGTCACGGCCGTTGACCACCTTCGACGCGGTCGGTACGGAGACGCCGGCTTCGCGGGCCACCACCGCCAGCGTAGGACCGGCCGCCGCCACGCTCGTACCCCCGGCACGGACCATGGGGAACCGCCTCTCCGGCCCGCCCTTGGGCCAACGAAGGTGACGAAAGTTGCGACCAACGCCACCTCCGCGGTCTGCGTGCAAGCCGTGGAGTAAGCGCTTCCTACGATAGGTGCGCGTCAACTCGGCGTGAAGACCTGGGAATTCGCGGGATCATTCCCGGCGGCGCTTTCGAAACTTCGAACAGGGGCGGTCGGATCAGGCGGGTCTGCAGGTGACTCGGAAATCGGTGAAGTCGGCGGTGAAGGACGCGTCGACGAGGTCCACGGCGTGGATCGCGGCCAGGGCGCCGGTGAAGCGGAGACGGGAGCCGTGGTCGTCGGAGAGGCGGGTGAAGTCGAGGGGCGGGCCGATGGGGGAGCGGGCGCCGCCGGTGAGGTGCCAGAACCGGGCGTCGGCGCCGTCGACGGTGACGCCGAGGGTGAGCGGGGTGGCCGTGTCGACTTCCTTTTCGGATACGCGGTGGGTTTCGTTCTCGTCCCGTGCGGTCAGGGCGAGGACCGTTCGGCCGGTGTGCTGCCACTGCTGACCGTGCTGGGTTTCGCCCTCTGGTTCCGACCAGGTGAGGTCCAGGGCGTAGTAGGCCGAGGTGTTGTACCAGAGGAGCAGGCCGGCGGACTGGGTGAAGGTGGACGGGGTCGCGTGGAGGGTGACCTGGGCCTCGGTGTGGTGCTCGGTGATGCGGCGGGCCAGGAGGTGGTGGGACCAGAGGGAGTCGGGGCCGTGGTGGCCGCGGAGGCGCAGCCAGCCGGGGCGGGTGGATCTGTCGATCCAGATGGGGGATGCGGGGGAGCGGAGGGTGTACCAGGGTTGTTCGCCGGGTGTGGGTGGGTGGGGGCTTGTCGCGCTCACGCGGCGGTCGCCGCATATCGAATGCCGCCCCGCGCCCCTGAAAGCAGGGCGCTGCGGTTCAGGTATCTCGACCGTGATCGCCGGACGGGAATCCCCGTGCCGGAGTCTCGGCCAGCCCTCCGTGTCCCACGTCACCGCCTGGATCGCCGTCTCCCGGCCGAGCGGGCACCGTGGGCCTTCCGGTGTCTTCAGCGGGCGTGCCGTCAGGTGGCTCAAGTACCAGTCGCCCTCCGGGGTCTCCACCAACTCCGCGTGTCCCGCCTTCTGCAACGGCCACTCGGGGTCGTCCCGGGCCGTCAGCAGTGGCCGTTCGTCCAGCTCGTACGGGCCCGTGGGATTCCTGCTGCGGGCCACCCGCACCCCGTGCTCGAACCCTGTACCGCCCTCCGCCAGCACCAGCAGGTACCAGCCGTCCCGCTTCAGCAGCTTCGGGCCCTCGATCAACCGGTCGTGCTGGAGGAGGAGTCGGGTGGGGGCGACGGGGGCGAGCGTCACCCGGTCCAGTTCCGTGGCGACGATCCCCGCGAAGCGTCGGCCGCCCGGGCGGTGGTCGTTCTGGAGGTTGAGGAGCCAGAGGCGGTCCTCCTCGTGGTGGAGCGCGGGGTCGAAGCCGTGGCTCGGGACGCGGCGCGGGGGGCTCCAGGGGCCGGACACCTCCGTGGCCGTACTGACGTAGGTGTCCGCGTCGAAGTACGGGGTGCCGACCGAGCGGACGATCGAGTAGACCACCCAGAAGCGCTCGCCGTCCCAGCTCAGCGAAGGGGCCCAGATGCCGCCCGAGTCGGGGACGCCGGCCAGGGAGCCGCCGGGGGCCGCGCCCTCGACATGGCCCGCGTACTCCCAGTGGGCCATGTCGCGGGAGCGGTGGATCGGGATCGTCGGGAACCACTCGAAGGAGCTGGTCGCCAGGTAGAACCAGTCGCCGGCCCGGACCAGGGAGGGGTCGGGGGCGAAGCCGCGGATCACCGGGTTGTGGAGCACGGTCACTTGAGGGCTCCCAGGGTGACGCCGGTGCGCCAGTAGCGGCGCATCGCGATCATCATGACGGCCATCGGGACGATGGAGAGCAGGGCGCCGGTGAGGACCAGGCCGGTCAGGTCGACCCCGGATTCGAGCCGCTTGCCGGACCAGTTGTACAGGCCCAGGTTCAGGGTCCAGTTCTCCTCGCCGCGCAGCATGGTGAGGGGGAGGAAGAAGGCGTTCCAGGTGTTGACGAAGGCCAGGAGGAAGACCGTGGCCCCTCCTGTCGTCATCATGCGCAGGACGATCGAGAAGAAGATGCGCAGCTCGCCCGCTCCGTCGATGCGGGCGGCCTCCAGGAGTTCGAAGGGGACCGTGGCCTCCGTGTAGACCTTGGCGAGGTAGACGCTGAACGGGTTGATCAGGCAGGGGATCAGCATCGCCCAGGGCGTGTCCACCAGGCCGATCTTCGAGAAGAGGAGGTAGAGGGGGAGGGTGAGCAGGGCGATGGGGACCAGGAAGGAGCCGACCACGCAGGCGAACACCACGCCCCGGCCCGGGAACTGGAAGCGGGCCAGGCCGTAGCCCGTGGCGAGGGCGATGAGCGTGCCGCCGAGCGAGCCGACCCCCGCGTAGAGGAAGGAGTTGGCGGTCCAGCGCAGGAAGATGCCGTCCTCGTAGGTGAACAGCTGGCGCAGGTTGTCCCACAGGTGCCAGCCGGAGAACCAGAGGCCGTTGCTCTGGTAGAGGGCGGTGCGGTCCTTGGTCGCGGCGACCGTCAGCCACCACAGCGGGAACAGGCTGTAGGCGCTGGCCAGGGCGAGACCGACGAGGAGGAAGCGCTGGCCGCCTCGTGAACGGGCCGCCGGGTCAGGCCTGTTGATGCGACGGACGGGGTGGCTCCGCGTCCGCTCCTCGGTGAGCGCCATCAGTCGGCCTCCTTCGAGGTCAGCCGGTAGAAGAGGAAGGAGGCGACGCCGAGGATCAGGGCCAGCAGCACCGAGAGGGCGGCCGCGTAGTGGTAGTTGCCCGCGTTGAACGCCTGGTTGTAGATCACCATGATCGGCGTGAAGCTGTCGCTCACCGTCTGGGGCGTGACATTGCGGAACAGGGCCGGCTCGTTGAAGATCTGGAGCATCTGGATGATCGACAGCATGCCGGTGAGGACCAACGCCCCGCGTACGTAGGGGACTTTGATGCTGAGGGCGATACGGCGCTCCGAGGCGCCGTCCAGCCGGGCCGCCTCGAAGAGCTCGCGGGGCACACCTTGCAGCGCCGCGTAGATGATCACCATGTTGTAGCCGATGCCGTGCCAGGTCAGCAGGTTGCCGATGGACGGCCACACCATCGACGGCGCGAAGAAGTTCCAGGACAGTCCGAACGCCTTGCCCAGCGGGGTGAGCGGGCCGACGTCCGGACTGTAGAGGTTGATCCAGACGATCGCCGCGACCACGCCGGGGATCATGTACGGCACCAGCAGCAGCACCCGGAAGCGGCCCGCCGTCCGGGACGCGAGCGCGTCCAGGAAGAGTGCGAGAAGCAGGCTGACCAGCAGCATCACCGGGATCTGCACGCAGGCGAACACGAGCACGCGGAACACGGAGTCGAGGAAAGCCGAATCCGTCAGGCCCTGCCGGTAGTTGGCCAGGCCGGAGAACTCGTCCGTGGTGCCGCCGAGGCCGAGGCCGGACGACCGCGAGCGGTACAGCGACTGGTGGACGGCGTACCCGATCGGGACCAGGTAGAGGAAGACGAAGCCGAGTTGGAAGGGCAGGGTGAAGGCGGCGCCCTTCCAGCGCTGCGAACGGACCATCCGTGCCGCCTCAGCCCTTGACGCTGATGCCGCGGGACTTCAGGTCGCCCACTGTCCACTCCTGCATGTGGGCGAGGAGGTCGGTGACCTTCTGCTGCTTGCTGACCACCTTCGCCCAGCCGTTCTGCAGCTCGGTGAACATGGCCGTCCAGTCGGGGCCGAAGGTCCAGTCGGTGGTGACGTCGGCCAGGCTGTCGGTGACGACCTTCTTCGCCGGGGTGTAGTTCGGGCCGAGCAGTTTCTGCGAGATCGCCTCGTCGACGTAGGCGCTGCTGTCGGCCAGCGCGGGCATCACCCCGTTGCCGGTGGTCGGGCTCGCCATCGTCTTCACCGCGCCGGAATCGGTCGACATCCACAACGCGGCCTCGGCGGCCTGCTGTTGGTGGGCGCACTGCTTGGTGACGAGGGTGACGCTGCCGGTGAGGTTGGTGCCGGCCGGGGTCTTCGCGGGCTCGCCGGTGAAGGCGGGCCAGGGGGCCAGGGCCCACTTGCCGAAGGACTTGGTGAAGTTCTGCACCATGCCGGCCATCTGCCAGGTGGAGATCTGCCGGGTCGCGGTCCCGCCGTTGTCGTAGTTCCGCTGGACGGCCGCGTAGTCGGCGAACGACAGCTTGGAGTCGAGGTCGTTGTCGATGATCTGCTGGATCACGTCGGCGGCCTTCAGGGTGCCCGCGTCCTGGAAGTCGACCTTCCAGGAGTCGCCGTCGATCGCGTACCAGTGGGCGCCGGCCTGCATGGCGAGCACTTCGAGGGTGCTGGGGTCCTCACCGGCGTAGTTGGTGATCTTGATGCCGTGCTTCTTCAGCACCTTGCCGGCCGCGATGAACTCGTCCCAGGTGGTGGGGGCCTCGATGCCGTACTTCTGGAAGATGTCGGTGCGGTAGACGGTGAAGTTCGGCGAGGAGCTGGTGGGGACGCCGTAGAGCTTGCCCTGCACCTGGGCGGCCGACCAGGAGCCCGGGTTGAACTTGTCCCTGGCCGGGTCGACGTACTTCGTGATGTCGGCGAGGGCGCCCTGGGCGACCCAGCTCGTCACGTACTCGGCGGTGTTCTGCACCAGGCAGGGCGCGTTGCCCGCCTTCACCGCGTTGGTGAGCTGCTTCTGCATGGTCAGCTGGTCGGTCACCTTCGTGTACTTCAGCCGGACGTCCTTGTGGGAGGCGTTGAACGCCTTCACCACGGCCTCCTGGCCGTTCGCCCAGCCCCAGAAGGGCAGGGTGACCGGGCCGGAGGCCGAGTCGGAGCCGCCGGAGCCGGAGCCCGATCCGCCGCAGGCGGAGAGCAGACCCGTCAGTGCGAGGCCCGCGATCGCGGCGCGGACCAACCTGGTGGAGTTCATCAGACCGTGTTCCTTCGGAGGTGGGCGCTCTCGGCGAAGAGGGCGGCGGCTCGGCAGTGCCTTAGAAACCGGTTTCCACGAGACGGTAGGACGGTCCGCCCGCTCCCAGCAAGGGGTATGAGCCGGAATCTTTCGATGTGCGGTCGGCCGAACGGCTCGTGAGCAGCAACCGGTACACAAGGGCAACCGGTTGCCGCCGAACGGTTTTCGAAAGTTCGTCACCCCCCTTGACGATGCCTCCGTACGGGTCGAAGCTCCCCTCACCGCTCATAGCAACCGGTTGCCAACCAGAGCCGACACTCGGTCACCTCGTTCCAGAGAGTGGGTAGTTCATGCAGACGCACGCCCGTGCCCCGGTCAGCCGGCGCCGTTTTCTCGCCCTGTCGGCCGCCGGCGCCTCGGCCGGAGCGGCGTCGCTCGGCGGCTGTGCGCTCCAGGTGTCCACCGGGGTGAGCAGCTCGGGCGAGACCGTCACCATGATGGTCAAGGCCGACGACCTCAGCCCCGACCTGGTCCAGCAGGCCAAGAAGGAAACCGGCGTCACGATCAAGCGGGTGGACTACGACATCACCAAGCTGATCGCGATGCTCACCAGCGGCAACCCGCCGGACCTGGTGCGCGGTGTCGGGGCCGTGGACGCGGCGTACTTCGCGGCACGGGACGTGATGCAGGAGCTGGACGACTACTTCGCCGGGAGCAGCGTCCTCAGGCTCGACGACCTGGACCCCGTCAACGACCTGTGGCGCTACGACGGCAAGTTCCAGGGCAGGGGCCCCCGTTACGGCATGGCGAAGGACTTCTCCCAGGACTCCATGTTCTGGTTCAACACCGCCGCCTTCGACAAGAAGAACGTCACCTACCCGTCGGAGACCGAGCCCGTCACCTTCGACGAGTGGCTGGACGACGCCCGGCGGCTCGCCCAGCGCTCCAAGGGCCAGACGACCGTCTTCGGCGGCAGCTACAACGGCCTGGTCAAGCTCACCCTCATGGCGACCATGACCGCCTCCGCCGGCGGCAGCCTCTTCAGCGACGACTTCTCCCAGGTCGACTTCACCACCCCCGAGGCCCGCAAGGCGCTGGCCTGGTACCTCGACTACTGCAGGCTCAAGGTCGGGCCCAGCCCGGTCCTGCCCGACCCCAACGGCTGGGACGGGCCGACCTACCAGGCCGGACGGCTGGCCATGTCGAACTCCGGCTACTGGATGGGCGGCATGATCGGCACCGACAAGAAGCTGGCACAGGTCTCCCGGCTCGCTCCCGCCCCCGTCTTCGCGGGCGGCCCGCGCATCAGCGCCTGCCAGGGCGGAACCGGCCTGTGGATGCCACGGAAGGCGAAGAACAAGGACGCCGCGTGGCGGGTCTTCGAGTGGTTCTTCGGCGAGGCACCGGCCAAGGCGCGCGCCTCCAGTGGCTGGGGCATCCCCACCCTGAAGTCCCTGCGACCGCTGATGCCGGCCAAGGAGGAGTACCAGAAACGGACCTTGAAGGCACAGGAGAACGAGCTCCGGCACTTCTCGGTGGTCTCCCTGTCGCCCTACATCTCGGGGGACGCCTTCGAGGCGCTCTTCAACCAGGTCGCCACGCCCGCGATGACGGGCGGGATCTCCGTCGACACCGTTGCCGGGCGCCTGAACTCGTCCATCAACCAGCAGCTCAAGCGTGGGAAGGAGCAAGTGGGATGACGGTCGATCAGGTCTCCTCCGTCGCCGGACGGCCGAGTGCGACCGCGGGTGCCGGCCGGACCGGTTCCGCCGAGCGCACCGGGCCCTCGATGACGGTCCGCAGGCACCGCGCCTTCTACCTGTTCACCTCCCCGTGGATCATCGGGTTCGCGCTGCTGACCATCACACCGATGGCCTACGCGCTGTGGCTGAGCTTCACCACGTACGACGGGATCTCACCGAACTGGCACTACGTCGGCCTCGGCAACTACCGCGAGCTGATGGGCGATTCGGCGACCTGGGACGCCCTGGGCCGGGCGGGCCTGTTCGCGCTTCTCTCGGTGCCGCTGTCGATCGTCGCCGGGCTCGCACTCGCCGTACTGGTCAACCGGCCGATCAGGGGACGCGGGCTCTTCCGCACCCTGCTCTATCTGCCGGCCGTGGTGCCCCCGGTGGGCGCGGGCATCGCCTTCAAGAACCTCTTCGACCAGAACTCCGGCGCCGCCAACGGGGTTCTGACCTTCTTCGGCTTCGAAGCGATCGGCTGGCTGGCCGACCCGTACGCCCGCTACGTCCTCGTCATGACGGTCCTCTGGGCGGCCGGCAACATCATGATCATCTCGTTGGCGGGGCTCCAGGACGTGCCCCGCGAGCTCCACGAGGCGGCCCGCATCGACGGGGCGAGCGCCTGGCGGACCTTCCGCAGCATCACCGTGCCGCTGCTGTCGCCGGTGCTGCTCTTCCAGACCGTGACCGGGGTGATCGCCTCGGTGCAGACCATCATGCCGATGCTGCTGGCCCCCATCTCCACCACGGGCGGCCTCACCACGATCCCGCAGTCCAACTACACGTACATGATCCACGTGTTCTCGGAGTACTTCGCGCTCGGCCGCTACGGATACGCCTCCGCACTGCTGTGGGTGCTCTTCGTCCTGATCCTCATCGCGACCGGACTCATCTTCAGGTTCACCTCCGGCGTGGTGTTCTACAACGTCGACCCGGAGGCGAAGAAGTGACCGCCACCAGCGTGAACCCCAAGTCCCCGGCCCGGCTGCGGATACGCGTCAACCGGCTCGTCCTCTACACGGTCCTCGTCGGCGTCACCGGCCTGTTCCTCGGGCCGTTCGGCTGGCTGGTCCTCACCGGCCTCAAGGCCCCGGCCGAACTGGCCGCCGCCCCCGTGCACTGGCTGCCCACCCACTTCCAGTGGCACAACTTCGCCGACGCCTACCGGCTCATCGACTTCCTCGGCTACGCCCGCAACTCCCTGATCATCGCGACGATCTACGCGACCCTCGTCACCCTCAGCTCCGCCTGGGTCGGCTTCGGCTTCGCCCGGCTGACCGCACCCGGCAAGAAGATCCTGTTCGGCATCCTCATCGGCTCGATGATGCTGCCCCAGATGATCACCCTGCTGCCGACCTACCTGATCTTCGCCAAGCTCGGCATGGTCGACACCTACTGGCCCTGGGTGCTGTGGGGCCTGTCGTCCGCCCCCTACCTGGTCTTCCTCTTCCGGCAGTTCTTCGCCGGCCTGCCCCGCGAACTGGAGGAGGCGGCCATCGTCGACGGCTGCGGATACGCCGGGATGTTCTGGCGGATCTTCCTGCCGCAGTCCTGGCCGGTGCTCTCCGCGAGCTTCGTCATCGCCTTCACCTGGACCTGGGGCGACTACATCGCGCCGCAGCTCCTGCTGTCCACCGACCGCTCCACCCTCGCGGTCGCCGTGATGACCACCTATGTCTCCTCGGCCGGCACCCCCATCACCAACCTCCAGGCCGCCGCCTCCGTGATGTACGTCGTCCCCATCCTGCTGGTCTTCCTCGTCGCCCAGCGCGGCTTCGTCGCCGGCCTGTCGACGTCCGGCCTCAAGTAGCCCGCACCGCCGACCTGTTGCAAGGAGTCAGAGATGAACGCACCCTTCTCCCGCCGTACCGCCCTGCAAGCGGCCGGAGTCACCGCGCTCGCCGCGGGACTGTCCGGCGGGCTGACCGCCGGCGCCGCCCACGCGGAGACCCGCAACTCCGCACGGAGGCTCGTCACCTACCCCCGCCCGGCCGCCGTACCGACCAACACCAGTTTCCAGGTGCGGGTGCGCACCGCCCCCGACGGCGACTGGCAGACCCTGGACATCTACCGCCCCCAGTTCGAGGAGATCAACCCGGCCACCGGCTCCGGCAAGGTCTACAACTCCTCCCTGGTCTACTTCGACTTCCGGGGCTCCGTCGAAGTCGAGGTGACCTACCTCAAGGGCGGCACCACCAAGGCCCGGGTGAGACCGGACTCGTACGGCATCACGCCCGAACTCCTCGGCGACGCCCTGCGGTTCACCCTCGACGAGCCGAAGGACCTGGTCGTCCAGATCAACGACGAGATCTTCGACTGCCTGCACGTCGTCACCAACCGGATCGAGCACCGCCCGCCGGCCGCCGACGACCCCGACGTCATCTACTTCGGCCCCGGCGTGCAGACCGTCACCGGCGGCGTCCTCACCGTCCCCAGCGGCAAGACCGTCTACCTCGCCGGCGGCGCCGTCCTCAAGGCGACCGTCTACTTCAAGGACGTCGAGAGGGCCGCCCTCAAAGGCCACGGCATGATCTGGGCCGGTCCGGGCGGGGGCGTGCTCTGCGAGGGCAGCAAGCACATCCGGGTCGAGGACGTCATCATCATGAACCCGGGCGGCTACATCACCACCCTCGGCGAGGCCAAGAGTGTCCACATCAAGAAGGTGCGCGGCTTCAGCTCGCGCGGCAACGGCGACGGCATCGACATCTTCTCCTCCAGCGACGTCGTCCTCGACGGCTGCTTCCTGCGCAACTCCGACGACTGCATCGCCATCTACGCCCACCGCTGGGACTACTACGGCGACACCCGCAACATCACCGTGCAGAACTGCTCGCTGTGGGCCGACGTCGCCCATCCGATCAACATCGGCACGCACGGCAACACCGACGCCCCGGAGACGATCGAGAACCTGGTCATCAGGAACATCGACATCCTCGACCACCGCGAACCCCAGATGAACTACCAGGGCTGCATCGCGCTCAACCCCGGCGACTCCAACCTCATCAGGAACGTGCGCATCGAGGACGTCCGGATCGAGGACTTCCGCTGGGGCCAGGTCATCTACATGAAGGTCATGTACAACACGAAGTACAACACCTCGGTCGGCCGCGGCATCGAGGACGTCTACGTCAAGAACCTCACCTACACCGGCACCCACGCCGAACCCTCGCTCCTCCTCGGCTACGACGCCGACCACGCCATCACGAACGTCACCTTCGAGAACCTGGTGATCAACGGGGTCGTCATCGCCGACTCGATGAAGAAGCCGAGCTGGTACTACACCACCGACACCATCCAGTGGTTCTCCAACGAGCACGTGACGAACCTGAAGTTCCTCACCACCGCCGAGGCGGAGGCGGCCGCCCAGTGACCCCGCTCAGCCGTCGTTCCCTGCTGAAGTCCTCCGGCGCCCTGCTGCTCGCCGCGGGCACGAACACGCTGTTCATGCCCGCGGCCGGGGCGGCGGACGGCCTCGCGGACTTCGCCTTCACTCACCCCGGCATCCTGCACACGGCCGACGACCTGGCCCGCATGCGATCCGCGGTCGCCACGAGACAGTCCCCGATCTACGACGGCTATCTCGCCCTCGCCGCCCACGCCCGCTCGCAGAGCACGTACACCGTCCAGAACACCGGCCAGATCACCTCCTGGGGCCGCGGCCCCGCCAACTTCCAGAACCAGGCCGTCGCCGACTCGGCCGCCGCCTACCAGAACGCCCTGCTCTGGGCCGTCACCGGCGACCGCGCGCACGCAGACAAGGCCCGCGACATCCTCAATGCCTGGTCCGGCTCCCTCACCATCGTCACCGGTGCCGACGGCCCGCTCGGCGCGGGCCTGCAGGGCTTCAAGTTCGCCAACGCGGCCGAACTCCTGCGCCACACCGGCTACGACGGCTGGGCGGACGCCGACATCGCCCGCTGCGCGGCGTCCTTCCTCGACGTCTGGTATCCGGCCGTCTCCGGCTACATGCTCTACGCCAACGGCAACTGGGACCTGACGGCCCTTCAGACCATCCTGGCCATCGGCGTGTTCTGCGAGGAACGCGCCCTCTACGAGGACGCCCTGCGGTTCGCCGCCGCCGGCGCGGGCAACGGCAGCGTCCGCCACCGCGTCGTCACCGACGCCGGCCAGGGCCAGGAGTCCGGCCGCGACCAGGGCCACGAACAGCTCGCGGTGGGCCTGATGGGCGACGCGGCCCAGGTCGCCTGGAACCAGGGCGTGGACCTGTGGGGCTACGACGGCAACCGCATCCTCGCCAACGCGGAGTACGCGGCCCGCTACAACCTCGGTGACGACGTCCCCTTCACCCCGGACCTGGACCGCACCGGCAAGTACGTCAAGACGGCGGTCTCGGCGGTCTCCCGGGGCACCCTGCCCCCGGTCTACGAGATGTACTACGCCCACTACGCGGGGGTCCGCGGCCTCGCCACGCCCCACACGCAAGCCGCCGTCTTCCGCGGCACCGGCGGCATCCGGGTCGTCGAGGGCAGCAACGACGACCTGCCGAGCTGGGGCACCTTCGCCTACGCGGGCGCCGCGGCCCCCGCCCCGAGCGTGCCGACGCCGCCGGCGGGCCTCACGGCGGACGGCGACGCGCACGCGGTCACGGTGTCCTGGCTGCCGTCGGCGGGCGCGACGCGCTACGAGGTGCGGCGCGCCGAACACCCGGGCGGTCCCCACGAGCGGCTTGCCGAGGTACGGTCGCCGTCGTACAGCGACGGAGGGGTACGCCCCGGCCGGACCTACTACTACTCGGTCGTCGCCGCCAACTCCCTCGGGAGGAGCGGGAGTTCGGCCGTGGTCTCGGCGACCGCCGGACTCCCGCGTCCGTGGCGGACCCGGGACCTGGGAGCCGTACGCATCCCCGGGTCGGCGCGCTTCGACGGTGAACGGTTCGTGCTGGAGGCGAGCGGCACCGCGGACACCTACCGCCTCGTTCACCTCCCGCTGCACGGCGACGGCAGTGTCACCGCCCGGATCGTCTGGCCGCTCAGCTCGCAGTACGCCAAGACCGGCGTCACCCTCAGGGCGTCGCTCGACCCGTCCGACGCCCATGCCTCGACGCTGATCCAGGGGCTGCCCCTGCACACCTGGAGCGGGGTGTGGAGCGTGCGCCCGGCGGCCGGTGCCGGGATCTCCGCGACCGGGAGCACCCCGGTGCCGCCCAGCCAGCAGCGGGCCATCACCACCGGCGCCGGCTTCCCGATCTCCGACCTGGGCACGCTGCCCGAGTCGGCGACCCCGCTGACGGCCCCGTACGTCGAGGGAGCGGGGGACGGCTATCGGCTGCGGGCGCCGTACTGGGTGCGGGTGACCCGGGAGGGGGACCGCTGCACCGGGGCGATCTCCGCGGACGGGGTGCGGTGGACCGAGGTGGGATCGACCGTGTGCGAGCTGCCGCGTACCGCGTACGCCGGGCTCGTCCTCACCTCCTGCCTGGGCATCGACGAGGAGTACGCCGAGACCGGCACGGGCGCCTTCGACAACGTCAGTGTGGTGTCCCGGGGTGGCGCGGGGTGGCGGGTGCCGCGCCCGGTCCGCCGGGCCACCGATCTGCTCGCCGCCGCCGGCTCCGGCGGGGTCGAGCTGGCCTGGACCGACCCGGACCCGTCGGCCCGCTACACCGTGCTGCGCGCCCCGTCCGCGCACGGGCCGTACCGGACCCTCGCCCGGGACGCGGGTGCGGTCGGCTTCGGCACCCGGGTGCGGTACACGGACGGGAGCGGTACCTCCGGGACGACGTACCACTACGCCGTGGCCAAGACCAACTGCGCGGGCCGCGGGCCGCGTTCGGCGTCCGTCGGCGCGGTGATGCCCGCCGTCACCACGGCCACGGCACCCCCGGCCGCCGTCGTCCCGGCCCTCCCCGAGCCCTGGACCGGCGGCGACCTCGGTGACGTGGTCCTCGACCGCGGCGCTTACGGCACCCTCGGCGTCGTCGCCGTCCTCACCCCGGGCGACGCGGCCTACGCCGACGGCGCCTTTACCGTGCGCGGCGCCGGAGCCGACCTCAACGTCAACTCACAGGGGATGACAGGCCAGTTCGTACGACGCCAGGTCTCCGGCGACTGCGAACTCACCGCCCGGCTCGTCTCCCGCTCCGGGGCCACCGCCGACCGGGTGGGGCTCCTCATGACCAAGTCGCTGTCGCCCTTCGACCAGGCGGCCGGCCTGATCGTCACCGGTGGGGCCGGCGCCCAGCTGATGCTGCGCCCGACCGTCGCCGGAGCCTCCGCCTTCACCGGGACCGCCGCAGTCCGACTGCCCCTGCTGCTGCGGCTGAAGCGCACCGGGACCGCCTTCGCCGCCGCCGTCTCCGCCGATGACGGCGTCACCTGGAGCCCGCTCGCCACGGGCACGATCCCCGCCTTCGGTGACGCCCCCTACCACGTGGGCCTGGTGGTGTGCTCCCGCACCCCGTCGGCCCTCGGCACCGCGCAATTCGAAGAGGTGAGTGTCGCACTCACCTGAACTCCCCCCACCGAAGGAGAACCATCGCGATGAGCCGCCGCGAGCAACACCGCCCCGGGACGGGCGGGTTGAGCCGCCGCAATGTCCTGAAGTCAGCCGCCGCCCTCGCCGTCGCCGCCTCGGTCACCGTCCCCGAGACGGCCGGCGCGGCCCCGGCGACCTTCACCCACCCCGGCATGCTCCACAACGCCGGTGACATCAACCGCGCCAAGGTACGGGTCGCCGCCGGCACCGACCCCTGGCTGTCCGGCTGGAACAGGCTGACCGCCAACTCCCACTCCCAGTCGACCTGGACCAACCGGGCCACGGCCACGATCATCCGTGGCGGCACCGGACAGAACTACAGCCTGCTCTACAACGACATCGCCGCCGCCTACCAGAACGCCCTGCGCTGGAAGGTCGGCGGCACCGAGGCCAACGCGGTCTGCGCCGCGAACATCCTCAACGCCTGGTCGAGGACGCTGACATCGGTCACCGGGAACGCCGACCGGTTCCTCGCCGCCGGCCTCTACGGCTGGCAGTTCGCCAACGCGTGCGAGCTGATGCGCGACTACGCCGGCTTCGACCTCGCCGCGGCGCAGGCGATGCTCGCAGGCGTCTTCTACCCGCTCAACAACAGCTTCCTGATCAACCACAACGACGCCTGCATCACCAACTACTGGGCCAACTGGGACCTGTGCAACATGGCCTCGATCCTGGCCATCGGGATCCTCAACGGGGACAAGGCCAAGTACGACCAGGCCGTCACGTACTTCAAGTCCGGCGCCGGCAACGGCTCGATCGCGCACGCCGTGCCCTACCTGTACACCGACTCCGACGGCTACGCCCTCGGTCAGTGGCAGGAGTCCGGCCGCGACCAGGGCCACACCGTCCTGGGCATGGGCCAGATGGGCGCGATCTGCGAGATGGCCTGGAACCAGGGCGACGACCTGTACTCGTACGACAGCCGTCGCTTCATGAAGGCCGCCCAGTACGTCGCGAAGTACAACTCGGGCAGCGACGTGCCCTTCACCACCTACACCTGGGGCACCGGGCAGAGCTGCGCCCAGTCGTCCCAGACGGTGGTCTCCGCCTCCTCCCGCGGCCAGATCCGCCCCGTGTGGGCGATGCTCCACTTCCACTACAACCGGCGCATCAACCTCGACGACAAGTACGTCTCCGCCATGTACTACAACCTGGTCGCCCCCGAGGGCGGCGGCGGGGACTACGGCTCCGACAGCGGCGGCTACGACCAGCTCGGCTTCGGCACCCTGATGTACGCCAAGTAGCCGCGCGTAGCCACCCGAACGCCGTGGGTGCCGGAATACCGGGAGCGAATGTGGTGCTCTGGTCGTACCGGCGTTGAGGCACGCGCGGCGGGAGGAGCTGGTGGCGGATGACGGCAGACCGGACGGACCTCGAGGACCCCGTGGCCGGCACCCCGTTCGGGGCGGTGCGCGGCAGGTGGGAGAACTCGGTCGCGGTGTTCCGCGGCATCCCCTACGCCGCCCCGCCCTTCGGGGCGCACCGGTTCCGTCCGCCCGTGCCGCCCGAACCCTGGGACGGCGTCCGGGACGCGGGCGCCTTCGGGCCGACGGCGCCCAAACCGCCGTACTCGGAGGCGTTCGCGCAGTATCTGTCCGACCCCGTGATCCCCGGCGACGACTGCCTCAACCTCAACGTGTGGACCCCGGAGCCGGGCCCCGGCGCCCGGTTCCCGGTCCTGGTCTGGCTGCACGGCGGCGCCCTGACCAGAGGCTCGTCAGCCGTACCCGTGTACGACGGTCATGCGTTCGCCCGTGACGGGGTCGTCTTCGTCTCGGTCAACTACCGGCTGGGGGTCGAGGGCTACGGCCTGTTCCCCGACACCCCGCACAACCCCGGCCTGCGCGACCAACTCGCCGCCCTGCGCTGGGTCCACGACACCATCGCCGGCTTCGGCGGCGACCCGGACCGCATCACCCTGTGCGGCCAGTCCGCCGGCGCCATCAGCGCCGGCGCCCTGCTCGCCGCACCCCAGGCCCAGGGCCTGATCCGCCGGGCCGTGCTGCAGAGCGGCCCGCCCGAGACCGCGGAGCGCGACAAGGTCCGGCGCATGGTCCGCCGGATGGCCAACCGCCTGCGGATCCCCGCCACCGCCCAGGCCTTCGCCGAGGTCGACCGCGAACTGCTGCTGCACACCCAGGCCGAGGTCGGCCGGCTGAGCAGCCCGGTCCTGGGCGGCCCCGCCTTCGGCATCGTCGTCGACGGCGACCTCGTCCCGCGCGACCCGCTCCAGGCCCTCCTCGACGGCGATGCGGCCCACGGCGTCGACCTCCTCATGGGCTGGACCCGCGACGAGTACCGGCTCTGGCTGGTCCCCGGCGGCCTCCTCGACCACGTCGACCGGCTCGGCCCGGTCGCCCTCGCCGGCGCCATGGCCCGCTGCCACGTCGGCCACGAGGTGCCGCGCGGCTACCGCGCCCTGCACCCCGAGGTCGGCCCCGCCGAGACCGTCGGCCAGATGGTCACCGACCACCTGCTCCGCCGCCCGCTGCACCGGCTGGCCGAGGCCCGCCCGGGCTCGTCGTACCTCTACGAGTTCGCCTGGCCCTCCAACCGCCCGCGGCTCGGCGCCTGCCACGCCCTGGAGCTGGGCTTCGTCTTCGACACCGGGGACGGGCCCGACGCGGCCCGGCTGGCCGGCGAGGGCGCCCCGCAGCGGCTGGCCGACGAGACGCACGGCGCCTGGGTCCGCTTCGCCACCACCGGCGACCCCGGCTGGCAGCCCTGGGACGACACCCACCCGGTCCGCGTCCTCGGCGACGGCGAACCCCACACGGTGTCCGGCCCCCGGGACCGCGAGTTCGCCCTCTGGACACCCACCGCCGTGCCGCCCCCCGAACGGACCGCCGAACTGGCCCTGGCCGTACGCCGGCTGCGCCGCTCAATGGCCGCCGTACGCCGCCACTGAGTCCCGTACGACCACATGCGTGCCGAGGAGCAGATGCTCGTCGGCCGACTCCCCGCCGTGCCCGAGCGCGGTCCGCACGGCGAGCCGCCCCAGCTCCTCGTAGGGCACGTGCACGGTGGTCAGGGCCGGGTGCAGATCACGGGCGAACGGGATGTCGTCGTACCCGGCCACCGACACGTCCCCCGGCACGTCGAGCCCCGCCTCGTGCAGGGCGGTCAGCGCACCCGCCGCCACCATGTCGGTCGCGGCGACCACGGCGCTGAACTCCAGCCGCCGCGCGAGCGCCTGCCGCATCAGCCGGTGCCCGGAGTCCCGGGTGAAGTCGCCGTGCAGCAGCAGAGCGGGGTCGGGTTCGAGGTCCCGGGCCCGGTGGGCGGCGAGATAGCCGCGCTCGCGCCCCATCGCCGTCGTGTGGTCCGGCTTTCCGCCGAGGAACAGCACCCGCCGATGACCCTGCGCGAGCACATGGGCCACCAGGGCATGGGCGCCGCCCTCGTTGTCGTACTCGATGACCGTGACCGGCGCGCCGGGCCCGAGCGGCGGCCGCCCGCACAGCACGAGCCGGGAACCGGCCGAGGCCAGCGAGTCGGCGGTACGACGGGTCCGCTCCCGGTACTCGGGCGTGTCCGCCGCCCCGCCCACGAGAATCACGGCGGCGGCCCGCTGGGCACGCATCATCCCGATGAACTCCAGCTCACGCCCGACATCGCCGTCGGTGCTGCAGACGAGACTCAGATGCCCGAGCCGGGCCGCCTCCCGCTCCACGCCGTACGCCATGTGCGCGAACGAGGGCCCGGTGATGTCCTCCAGCACGAAGGCGAGGGTGGGCGTACCGGCCCCGGCGACGGCCTTGGCTCGGGCGTCGGCGACGTAGTCCAGCTCGCGGACGGCCCGCAGGACGCGCGTACGAGTGGCGGCGCTGACGGGGTAGTCGCCGCCGAGCACACGGGAGACGGTGGAGGCGGACACCCCGGCGCGCGCGGCGACATCACGGACGGTGCTCCGCCCGGCTTCCGCGCTCTTCCTGGTCAACCCCACCCCCGGCAACTAGCCAACGTCGGGACACTAGCGCCCTCTCAGGGGCGCGGGACAGTATCAATGTGCGGCTCCGCCGCGTGGGCGCGATCAGCACCCACCGAGCCCGCAGCCGCCCACCGCCCGAACCCCGACGGCGAACCGGCGCCCCTCACACCACCCGGGCGATCCCGGCAATCGCCTCCGGCCCCACCCGACAGCACCCCCCGATCAACCGAGCCCCCGCGTCCCGCCACCCCTCGACCTGCCCGGTGTCGAACAGCGACCGCCCCGTCCACGCCCGAGCCTCCGCGTCCCACACCTCCCCGCTGTTGGGATAGACGACCACCGGCTTCCCGGTGACCCGCGCCGCCACCTCGACCGCGCCGGGCACCTCCTCGGGCGCACAGCAGTTCACCCCCACCGCGATCACCTCGTCCACGTCGGCGGCCAGGGCGAACGCCTCCGCCAGCGGCTGCCCCGCCCGAGTCCGCCCGCCCGCCACGCTGTACGACAGCCAGGCCGGCACCCCGAGGCCCCGCACCGCCCGCAGCAGCGCCGCCGCCTCGTCGGTGTCCGGCACGGTCTCCAGCGCCAGCACGTCCGGCCCCGCCCCGGCCAGCACCTCGAGCCGTGGCCGGTGGAACCGCTCCAGCTCGTCGACGCCCAGCCCGTACCGCCCCCGGTACTCGGAGCCGTCCGCGAGCATCGCCCCGTACGGCCCGACCGAGGCGGCCACCCACAGCGGCCGTACGATCCCCTCCGCCCGCGCCCGCCGTACCGCGTCCTGCCCCATCTCCACGCTCAGCGCGAGCAGCCGGGCGGCCTCTTCGTGCGGGATCCCGCGCTTGGCGAAGCCCTCGAAGGTGGCCTGGTAGCTGGCGGTGATCGCGACGTCCGCGCCCGCCCTGAAGTACGCGAGGTGTGCGTCGCGGACCGCGTCGGGGCGGTCGGCCAGCAGCCGTGCCGACCACAGTTCGTCGCTCAGGTCGTGCCCGGCGGCGGCCAGCTGGTTGGACATGCCGCCGTCGAGCACGACCGTCCCGGCGGCGAGGGCGTCGGCGAGACCGGGGGAGTTGTCGCTGGTCATGCCTCCGACGCTAGTCGACCCGGTGGCGAACGGACCGACCGCGTCCACTGCGTGAACAGACCGCCCTCCGTACGGAGACCGGGGTCTTGAGCCCGTGAAGCCGCCGTCCGTCACCCCGGCCGGGTCGAACACGCGCCGGCCGGTTCGGGCGGACGCTCCGGCGGATGCCCGGCCCCCGTGCCGGCCAGGGCTGTGGCCGGCTTTCTGAGGGTGCCGAAGACCGCTTCGATCCACTGCCGTCCCCGGGCGATTCTGCTCCTGCGGTGCGGGCGAGGGGTCGCGGGCCCGCGTCTGTCAGGCGGGGCCAGGTCCTGTTCGGACCAGACGACCTTGCCGCCCGACACCGGCCGGGAGTCCCATCTGCGCGACAGCTGGGCGACCAGGAAGAGACCGCGGCCGTTCTCGTCGGTGGGGTGTGCGCGACTCGGCCGCGGCAGGCACTCGCTGGTGTCGAACACCTCGCAGGTCAGGGCCTGATGCTGGATCAGTCGCAGACCGATCGGGTCGGTGCTGTGGCGGACGGCGTTGGTGACCAGTTCGCTGACGATCAGCTCCGTGGCGTCCTCAAGACCGTCCAGGCCCCATTCGGCCAGCTGACGGGCTGCCATGTGGCGGGCGCAGCGGACCGCGGCCTGGTCGGACGGCAGCGTCCAGGAGGCGACCTGGCTCGGGCGGAGCGAGAGGGTGCGAACGAGGAGCAGGGTGACATCGTCGGACGGGGCCTGGCCCGGGACGGTCTCCATCGCGCGGGTGCAGAGGTCGTCCAGGGAGCGCCGCGGTTGTGCCAGGGCGGTGCCCAGGCGGTGCATTCCCGCGTCGATGTCATGGTCGCGGGTCTCGATCAGGCCGTCGGTGTACAGGGCGAGGAGACTTCCCTCGGGCAGTTCCAGCTCCACGGCCTCGAAAGGGACCCCCGCCCCGATACCGAGGGGGGTTCCGGCGGGGAGGTCGGGGAAGACGACCCGGCCCCGCGGGTCGATGATCGCGGGCGGGGGGTGCCCGGCCCGTGCCATGGTGCACTTCCGGGTGGCCGGGTCGTAGACGGCGTACAGACAGGTGGCGCCCATCACGGCGGTCATCTGGCCCGGGGTGTCGGGGACTCCCTCGCCCAGTCGCTGGATCGTGTCGTCGAGGCGGGTCAGCAGTTCGTCGGGGGGCAGTTCCATCTCGGCGAGCATGTGTACGGCGGTGCGGAGCCGGCCCATGGCCGCGGTGGCGTTGATGCCGTGGCCGACCACGTCGCCGACGACGAGGGCGACCCGGGCGCCGGACAGCGGGATCACGTCGAACCAGTCGCCCCCGACCCCGATGTCCAGGTCGGCGGGCAGATAGCGCGAGGCCGCCTCGACCGCCGTGCCGCCCCTCAGGCGCTGAGGGAGCAGGTTGCACTGGAGCGCGAGTGCCGTGGCGTGTTCGCGGGCGTACAGGCGAGCGCTGTCCAGCGACAGCGCGGCGCGGTTGACGAGTTCCTCGGCGAGGAGCAGATCGTCCTCCTGGAACGGCACCGGGTCCTCGGTGCGGATGAACACCGCCACCCCCAGCAGGACCTGCCTCGCACGAATGGGCACGACCATCAGGGAGTGGATGCCGTTCTCCTGGATCTTCTGCGCCCGCACCGGATCCTGGTCGATCCAGGTGCCCGGAGCGGTGTCCAGGACCGGCTCCAGATGGGATCTTCCGGTGCGCAGCACGTCGGTGAAGGGCGCGGCCGGCGGCACGGGGACCGGCTCACCGCGAACCCACGGGGATTCCGGGACCCCCTGGCGGATCGAGGCCAGACCGGCCCGCCGGAAGACGGGGAGGCGCTCGCCGATCGGGCCGACGCGGACCGGGGGCCCTTCGCCGGACGGGACCGAATGCTCCAGGTCGACGAAGGCGAAGTCGGCGAACAGCGGCACCGCGAGGTCGACCAGTTCCTGGCTGGTCTGCATCGCATCCAGGGTGCCCCCGAGACGCGTACTGGCCTCGGTGAGAATGGCGAGGCGCTCGTGCGCCCGCCGGCTCTCGGTGACATCGACGCTGATGGCGCACACCCCCAGCGCCTGGCCTTCGGCGTCCAGGAGGCAGAAGAACGAAGCCACGAGGGCGCGCCCCGGGCGCGGGCTCGTCGGCACCCACCTGCGGAACTCGTGGACCTTGGTGGTGCCACTGCGGAGTACCTGCCGCATCACTGCCTCAAGTGCTTCGACCTCGACACCGGGCAGCGCGTCGGCGACCCGGCGCCCGAGCCGCCGGTCACGGGAGACGCCGTCGTGGCTCTCCACCGTGTCGTTCACCCAGGCGCAACGCAGCTGCGTGTCACGAACGACGACGCCGATCGGTGCGCGGGTGAGGAGCGACTCCCGCACCGATCCGTTCATCGCCTCCTGGGAGAGCTTGCGGATGTCGGTCACGGACACGAGCCACCGGACCGCTCCGTCCTGCCCCCACAGCATCGACATCCGCAGGCTGACGGTGAGCATGCGGCCGTCCCGGTGGCGCACTGCCGTGGTGCCCGACCAGCCCCTCTGGGCGCGGCACAGCTCGACGAACGCCGAAATCGTCGGCGCCTCCTCGGGGGACGGCAGCACGAGTGCGGCGGACCGGCCCACCACGTCCCCGGCGGGGTATCCGACGAGCCGCTCGGCGGCCCGTGTCCATCCGAGCACCGTCCCCTGCTCGTCGAGCATCGCGACCGCCGAGTCGGATATCTCGCGCGTGTTCCTCTGATTACCGAGTGTCGCCTGGTGAGTGCTGGGCATCGAACTCTGTCCTTAGCTCCGGAAGGCGCGCGTTTGACCGTTTTGCGCCGTGTGGGGTGATTGACAGGATGGCGCCCTGATTTGTGACAGCCACGACGCGTGGCGCCCGTGCCGGCATGAAAAGGGCCCCGCCCTGCGGTGTCCGCTACGGCCTCTCGCAGGGACGGGGCCGCCCGCCACCGTCGCTCGGTCGGGCGGGCCGCGGGCGACTGTCCCCTGACGCCCGCCTCTCGAAAATAAAACGAACAGTTCTTTTTTACAAGTCCCGACGTCGTGTCGGGCGTAAGAAAAATGAATGTTCGTATTGACCCGGTCTCGTCAGAGCCGCAGGATGGGGGCGAAAGAGAACGATCATTTCGGGAGGGGTGGCGGCATGGCCACGACGCAGGCCGGGGCGCTCGGCGGCGCTGCTGACACCGTCCCGTCCGGCCGGCCGGATGTCGTCGGTCCGCTGCCGTCGGTCGCGGACGGCGGGGGCCGCGTGCGCCCGGAGGGCCTGCCGCGCGTGCTGCCCCCGTGGCCGGTGCGGCGATGAGCGGCTCGCCCCGGACCGAGCCGGGCGGCAGCGGAGACGACCGGGCCGCGGCTTCGGAAGCGGAAGCCCGGGCGGAACCGGCGGACGAGGACGACGGGTGGGCATCCCGGTCGCGCTCCCGACCGCGCGTCGCGCTCGCCACGGGCGCCGTCGTGACGTTGCTCTGTGCCGAGCTGGCGTTTGTCGCGCCCTACGCACGTCGTGCGGCAGGCCGGCTGTCCCACGCTCAACCCGCCTGGTTCCTGCTGGCCGTCGTCGGCGAGATGGTGTCGATGGCGGCCTTCGCCCGGCTGCAGCGCCTGGCGCTGGGTACGGGCGGGTTGCGCGTGGGGCTGCGCGCCGCGGCTTCCGCCGTGTTCGCCGGGAACGCTCTCAGTGCGACTCTGCCCGGCGGCAGCCTGGTGTCGATCACCTACCGGACGCGGCGTATGCGTACCTGGGGCGCCAGTGTGCCCCTGATCGGCTTCACCCACGCCGTCACCGGCGTGCTGGGCGCGGTCGCACTCGTCGTGCTTGCCGGGATCGGCGGGGCTCTGGCCGGGGACAGTGCCCGGCTGGCCGGGGCGGCCCTTCAGGTGTCAGTGGCTTGTGGCGTCACCGTCGTCGCGCTCGCGCTGGTCCGCCGTACCCGTGTACTGCGCCGGCCGGTGGGCGCCCTGCTCCGTGTGTGGCGGAGACTGCGGCGCGGCGCGGGCGGGCAGACGTCGGCCGATGGCCTGCTGGGGGAGTTGGCCGCCCTGCGGCCGCCGGCCCGCTTCTGGGTCCTCGGGTTCGGCGCTGCCCTGATCAACTGGGTCGGCGATCTCGTGTGTGTGCTCGCTGTGTGCCACGCGGTGGGCTCGGCCCCGGCCTCGGACCAGGTACTGCTCGCCTACGTCGCCGCGATGACGGCCGTGTCGGCCCTGCCGCTGCTGCCCGCGGGACTCGGCCCTCTCGACGCGGCTCTGGTCCTGACGCTGCATCACGGCGGAATGCCGATGGTGGCCGCCACGGCCGCCGATCTTCTCTACCGGACCCTCAACCCAGGACTGATCGGTGCCGCCGGGTGGTCGGTCCTGCTCGTCCGACGGCGGAGTCGGTCAGGGCGTGGCCGGGGCCGGCCACAGGGCCCGCACCGCGTCGCCCACCCCCGCCACGAGCGTGGGGTCGAGCATGGCCACCTGGAGGATGTAGCCGGGTAGGACGCAGACCAGCGCGCCGGCGATCGACTCGGCGGTCACCTCGGCGGGCAGGGCGCCGCTTTCCTGGTGCTCTCGTACGACCTCCGCGAGATCGGAGCGCATCTGGGTCAGCAGGGTGCTGAACTGTCCGGCCAGCGTGGCGTTGCGCAGGGCCTCGGACCATGCCAGCACGGCCAGCCTGGCGGTGTCGTGTTCCGCGGACCGGGCCGACACGAGGTCGAGGACATCGGCGACGACCGCCCCCACGGAACCGCTGGGCCGAGTCGTGGCGACGGTATGGACCAGGGTCAGGACCTCACGCATGTTCTCTTCGGCGATGGCCAGGATCATCTCGTCCTTGCTCGCGAAGTGCCGGTACACCGCGCCCGCCGAGAGCCCGGACTCGGCGAACAGATCCTGCATCGACGTCGAGTGGAATCCGTCGCGCAGGAAGCATTGTCGGGCCGCATCCAGAATCTGGGTCCGGCGAGCGTCCATGTACTCCTGGGACACCTTCGGCATGGGGGCATCCTCTCCAAAGAAAAACGAATGTTCGTCTTGACTCGCTGGCGCAGAGCCTAGCAGACTGGATTCCTGAAGAATGATCGTTCGTTTTTGGGAGGCGAGACTGTGCAGACCCCGTTGGCGGGAAACCAGTCATGGCGTCGTGTGGCCATCATGGCAGTGGCGTTGCCGCTGGTGATCTCACTGGCAGTGTTGGCCTACGCGTGGCCCGCGGCACGCATAGCGCCGCGTGACCTGCCCGTGGGGATCGTGGGTACGAGCGCGGCGAGCCAGGCCGCGGTCGAGGGACTGGCGCACAGCAGGCCGGGCGCCTTCGACTTCCGTCTCTACCCCGACGAGGAGTCGGCGCGGACCGCTGTCAGGGAGCGGGACGTCTACGGTGCCTTCGTGGTCACCCCCGGCAGCCTCACCGTGCTGGAGTCCACCGCCGCGAGCCCGACCGTCGCCCAGCTGCTGGGCGACACGGGCCGGCAGCTGGCCGCCCGGGCATCCAAGGCGGCCGCGGACCGGGCCGCCTCGTCCGCCCACGGCACGTCCGCCCACGGCACGTCCGCACGCTCCAAGGGAGGCAAGGTCGGCGCCAAGAAGCCGGCGCGGATCCGGGTGAGGGCCGTGGACGTCGTTCGGATCTCGGCAGCCGACCCCCGGGGCGTGGTGTTCAGCTCGTCGCTGCTGCCGATGACGATCTGCGGCGTCATCATCGCCTTGGTCGCGATGTCGCTGAGGCTGCGACCTGTGGCACTTCTCCCGGCCTTGGTCGTGGTGAGCGGAGCGGCGGCCCTCGGGGTCTACGTGGTCGCCCAGGGCTTTCTCGGTGCGCTGCCGCACGAACACCTCGCGACCTGGGCCTCCCTGGCACTCACCGTTCTCGCCATCAGTGCCACCACCGCCGGGGTGGTCTCGCTGGTGGGTTCGGCGGGGGTGGGGCTGAGCGCGGCGCTCATGGTCTTCGTCGGCAATCCGTTCTCCGGCAGCACGTCCGCACCGGAGCTGCTGCCCAAGGCGGTCGACGACATCGGCCAGTGGCTGCCGCCGGGCGCCGGCGCGAGCCTCATACGCGGTACGGCCTACTTCGACGGCAATGACAGCGCGGGCCACATCGCTGTCCTTGCCCTGTGGAGCGTGCTGGGAGTGGCAGCCGTCCTGTTCGGCCACCGTGTGTCCCGCGTCGCGAAGGGCCCCGTCGTCAACGGGAGCGCGACGGCGGGTGCGGAGGATCCGGCGAACGAGGTCGCACCGCCCCACGTGCCGCCGTCCCCCGAAGAGCCCGCACACTCGTCTTCGCCCGCACGCGTCGAGACGCACGCACGCTCGCACGCCCGACACGCTGCGCGCACCTGATCGTCCGGCGACGACCGTCCCGGTGGCGGAGCGGCGCGCCGAAGAGGGGGCCGGTCCAGGTGCGCGCCGCCCGCCCGCCGATCCGTGCTGACGGCTGACGGCAGGGCCCGCGGCCGACCGGGTGCCGGTCGCGGGTCATGCCGCGTGCCGTCCGCCGCCCTTCCGCCGTCCCTTCTTCCGCGTGCGCAGGCCCGCCGGGACCATCAGGCCGCCGAGGAGTCCGAGGGCCAGGGCGTACGGCCACCAGCCGAAGGCCTGTGAGGAGTCGGCGGCGGTGCGGGTGGTCACCGTCGGGGGAGCGGTGGACGGGGCGCCGGCGCTGTCGGTCTTCGGGGCGGCCTTCGCCGGCCGCGGTTCCAGGACCACGTCGTTGCCGTCGCCGCCCCGGTAGGTGATCCGGTAGACGGTGTCGGCCAGCTTGACCTCGGCGCCCTCGCGCAGCCCGTCGAAGGAGCCGGTGGTGCGGGCGGTGCCGGTGTGGTCGATCACCGTGATGCGGCCGGCCGGGGAGGTGCCCGCGGCGGACATGTCGAGGGCGCCGGCCAGGGCGAGGCGGCCCGTCACTTTCAACGGCTTGTCCCGCAGGACCAGTTCGCCCTGCTTGTGCTGGGTGTAGTCGCCCCGCACCGTCAACCCGCCCGCCACCAGGCTGTCGTTGGTCACCGAGCCCCGCACCGTGCCCTTGCCGGACAGGGCGGTGGCGACCCGCAGGGCGGCCCGGCCCACGTCCAGCCGCGCGGTCGCCGACGTCAGCCGGATCGCCTTGCTGTGCACGAGAGTCGTGCCGGACCGCAGCGCCAGCGTGCCGCTGCTCACGGTCGTCGTTCCCGTGTACGTCACCGCGCTTCCGCTCAGCGTGGTCGTCGCCGTGCCCGACTGGACCAGTGACCCCGCGCCGCTCACGTACTCCAGTGTCACGGGAGCCGACGTGTTGCGGACGTACAGCGTGCCGTCGTTCACGATCCGGCGCCGCTCGGTGCCGGTCAGCAGGGAGCCGTCGCCGCCCTTCGCGCCCGAACCCAGGCGCAGCACCGCGCCCTTCTCGACCGTGGTCGAGCCGTCGTAGTCCTGGGCGGCCGCGAAGGTGACGTCGTTGCCGCGCGTGCCCGCGATCACGATGTCCCCGGCGCCGGGCGCGGCGAGCGTGTCGTGGTAGCGGCCGCCGCCGATCGGGGCGCCCAGCGTCACCGGGCCGTCGTAGTCGAAGGTGAGCCGCGATCGACGCCCACTGGCCGCGTGCAGATTGATGTACACGGTGTCCTTCGTTCCCGGCATGAAGATGCGACGGGTGGTGCCGTCGCCCCACCGCACGTCGGCGCCCTCGATGTTGGTGCCGCGCTTGTTCAACTGGTGGGAAACGGCCTTCCAGTTGAGGGCCGGGTCGCTGAGTGACGGGTGGGTGTCGCCGCCCCGGTCGCTGTAGCTGTACTGGCCGGTGAGGACCACCTTGCTGCCCGGCCGCGAGTGGACGTTGACGTCACTGCCGTACTCCCGCTGGTAGAAGTCCTGCCGCAGGGTGACGGTCTGGTTCAGCGGGGTGTCGATGATCCAGGAGCCCTGGTTGAGGATCGCGCGGGCGTGGGGGAGGGCCACCGGGTATTCGGGGCGGCCGACGGCCATTCCGGTGCCGTTGTCGATGACCCCGGAGAAGGGGTGGGTGCCGGCCAGGTCGAGGGTGCCCCACATATTGCGGGGCTGGGTGACCAGGCCCGAACCGCTGATCGTGCCGATGTTGAAGGTACGGGTGAGGGACAGGCGCAGGGTGCCGTCGACCCGGACGTTGAGCTGGTTCAGCCGGTAGCCGGGGGTGTTGTAGGGGAAGTGGCCGATCAGGCCGGTGCCGCCGCCCGTGCCGTACTGGAGGGTGGTACCGCGCTCGACCGTGATCGCGGGCGGGTCGGGGCGGGTGACCGTCGTGTACGGGTGGTTGCCGCCCTGGGTGCGCACGACCTGCCGTTGCCGGGACTTCGGCAGGGCGAAGTCGCTGTCCTTGGTGAGGACCAGCGTGCCGCCGCCGCGCACGGTGAGCGTGCCCTCGCCGTGCAGGACGCCGTCGTACGTCGTCGTCCCGGCCGGCACGGTGACGACCGTGTCTCCGGTGAGGGTCACGTCCCGGTCGGCCAGTACGTCGGCGGTGACGTCCCGGGGGCCGGCGGCGGACGCCGGGGGAGCGGAGGCCAGGAGGGCGGCGAGGGCGCCGACGGCCGCTGCGGTGGTGTGGAGGTGGCTGCGCACGTCATCGGAGACGTGGTGGAAGGCGCCGGATAACAGAAAAACGCGGCCGGGCCGCGATCGGTTGGAAATCGCTTTCCCCCTTGTCTCGTCAGACCCGTTGACCTGTCTGTAACACACCCTTACCTTTTCGGCGATCACAACGTTCGTGATGGCAACCGCCGTTCGTGATCTCGAACCTGAAGGAGCGTGTGTGAGATGAGACGTGCGTACGCGATCCTGCTGTCCCTCTGTCTGGCGGTGATCGGCGCCCTGGCCACCGCGGGCCCGGCCGCGGCCGCCGCCCAGACCGTCACCAACGGCACACAGTTCACCGACACCTCGGGGAACATCGTCCACGCCCACGGCGGCGGGGTCATCAAGGTCGGCTCGTACTACTACTGGTTCGGCGAGGACCGCAACTCCGACAACACCTTCAAGTACGTGGACGCCTACCGCTCCACCGACCTGAAGACCTGGGAGTTCCGCAACCACGTCCTCACCCAGTCCTCCGCCTCCGAACTCGGCACCGCCTACATCGAACGCCCGAAGGTCATCTACAACGCCGCCACCGGCAAGTTCGTGATGTGGATGCACAAGGAGAACGGCGTCGACTACAGCGAGGCCCGCGCCGCCGTCGCCGTCTCCGACACGGTCGACGGGACCTACACCTACCAGGGCAGCTTCCAGCCGCTCGGCCAGTACATGTCCCGGGACATCACCACCTTCGTCGACACCGACGGAACCGCCTACATGGTCTCCGCGGCCAACGAGAACTACGACCTGCACATCTACAAGCTCACCGCCGACTACACCGCCATCGCGAGCCTGGTCGCCAACCCCTGGGCGGGCGGCCACCGCGAGGCACCGGCGCTCTTCAAGCGCAACGGCGTGTACTTCATGCTGACGTCCGGTGCGACCGGCTGGAGCGCCAACCAGCAGCAGTACGCCACCGCCACCTCGCTCTCCGGCCCCTGGACGGCGTTCACCAACGTCGGCGACTCCACCGCCTACAACTCCCAGACCGCGTACGTCCTCCCGGTCACCGGCACGTCCGGCACCTCGTACCTCTACCTGGGCGACCGCTGGGGCAACTCCTTCGGCGGCACCGTCAACGACTCCCGCTACGTCTGGCTGCCGCTGACCTTCCCGACCACCACCACGATGTCGATGTCCTGGTACCCGGAGGTGTCCGTCGACACGACCGCCGGGACGGTCTCCGGCACCGGCGCCACCTACAACACCCTGATCGCCCGGCACAGCGCCAAGTGCGCCGACGTCCCGAACCAGTCCCTGTGGGAGGGCGTCGCGATCAGCCAGTACACCTGCAACAGCGGTACCAACCAGAAGTGGTGGTTCAAGGACCTGGGTTCCGGCTACTACGAGCTGATGGGCCGGGGCAGTTCGCTCTGCCTCCAGGAGAACTCCACCGACGTCACCCAGGAGGACTGCACGGGTGCCACGGCCCAGCAGTGGTCGGTGGTCACCTCCGGCTCCTACGTCAGCATCAAGGCCCGGACCAGCGGTGAGTGCCTGGACGTGAACGGCGCGTCCACCGCCAACTCGGCCGCCGTCATCACGTACACGTGCAACGGCGGCACGAACCAGCAGTGGACGCGCGGTACCTGATGCCGGATCAGGTCAGGCCAGCAGGTCGATCGCGTCGACCGAGGTGCCGGCACTGAGGAAGGACGTCGTTCCCGAGCCGCTCGCCACGTAGATCTTCAGCGTGTTGTAGGCGCTGGTGTCCGTCAGCCAGGCGGACGCCGGGACGCTGTAGGTGAACGTGTAGTTGTTGCCCCGGTAGGAGCCCACGGTCAGCGACCGGGTGCTCGGCTGGGTGGGCGGCGAGGGGACGGCGGAGGTCCAGGTGTCGTTGACGACGACCTGCGGCCGGCCGTTCGCGTAGGCCGTCGTCACGCCGATCCGCAGGGTGTGCGCGGCGGCGGCCTGGGCGGCCGTCAGCCTGAAGTAGACGATGATCCCGCTGTTGACGTCCTTCCACAGATAGCAGGGGAAGGCCGAGGTCTCCGTGCCGCTGCCGATGACCACGTTCCCGGTCCAGGACGCGGCCCGCACGTCCGAGGGATGGGCGTACGTCATCAGGTCGGCGTTCTTGAACCCGCCCGGCGTGCCGTCCCAGTTGTTGATCCGCCAGATCGCGGACGCGTTGCCCGGGTCGTTGGAGGACGGGATCGCGATCGTGTTGAGGGTGGTCGTGCCACCCGCGGTCACCGTCACCGACGTGGTGTACACCGCCAGTTCGCCCTTGAAGACGGTCAGCGTGTACGTCCCCGGGAGCACGCCGCCGATGGAGAAGTAGCCGTCCGACGAGCGTGCCGAACCCCAGTACTGCGCCGCGGAGTTGGCGAGCCCGACGGTATAGGCGTAGGCCGTGTTCCGGCCGCTGATCCCGACGCCCGCGACCTTGCCCCGGCCGCTCGCCGCGACGTATCCGGAGAGGCCGAGCGAGTCCGCCCACGAGGTGGTGAGGGTGCCCGGGTAGAGGGCGGAGGAGGGCGCGCCGCCGTCCGTGAGGGCGATGACGTACGGGCCCTGGAGGCCGTAGCGCTCTGCCTCGGTCTGGTTCTCGCCGTAGTACAGGATCTCGTACAGCCCGCCGCCGTCCGCGCTCTGGTGGCGCAGCAGCGAGCGGTAGAACGGGCCGCCGGAGGCCTTCTCGTGGTTGCTGCGCACGATCCACAGGCCGACGCTGCCGGTGGTCCAGCCGACGTAGCTGTAGTCCATCACGCGCAGCTTGGAGTAGTGCTTCGAGCGGGTCTGGCCGTCGGACTTCTCGAAGACGTCCGCGGACTCGATGACGGTGGGCGCGTAGGTGTAGGAGTCCGGCTCGTCGTTGAGGAACAGGCCGGCCTTGACGCGCACGATGTAACGGGTGGCGCTGACCGACGAGTCGGCCTTGTTGGTCCACAGGTAGACGTTGTTCTCGCCGCTGCGGGCCGCGTAGTAGTGCTTCAGCGTGCCGTACGTGACCGAGATCAGGATCGTGGTGCCGGACTGGGCGATGGTCACCGTGGAGGTACCGAGGCCCGACTCGACATGCGAGTTCTTGCCGCCGTAGCCCTGGTACTCGGTGCCCTTGTAGACCAGCGAGGTCAGGTCGCCGTTGGTCTTGCTGACCTTGAAGACCAGGCTGGCGCCGGTGTCGACGACGTAGTTGGAGCCGTCGTCGGACCAGCCGAAGCTCGCGGCCGAGGCGGCGGTGGCGAGCGGGCCGGTGAGGGCGGCGGTGCCGGCGGCGGCCGCGCCGGCGAGGACGAAGGTACGGCGTCCGAGGGGTCTCCCGTTGACTCCGGACATGGGGGTGCCTCCTTCGGGGGGCGGGGTTGCGGGTGACTGTGAGAGTGGCAGTTGAATCGATTTCGCGAAAGGGCTTTCGTTCTCCCGGGGTTGGCAGTCTTGTGAAATCGGTCCAAGGTCTAGAAAGCGCTTGTGGATGGCGCTACGGTCCCCGCCAGGCCCTGTCGCCGTGACGGAGGAGTCCCGAGTGAGACGTTTCAACGGTGTCCGCGCCGCCGTGGCCGCGGCGGTCGTCCTCAGCGCAGCCACCGGCCTGGCAGGCACCCCCGCCCAGGCCCAGGAGCGGCGGCCGCCGCTCTCCCTCGCGGACTGCACCGCCGGTGCCTGCCACTTCGACGTCCCGCCGGGCGACTACGACGTGACGGTCCGGCTCGGCGGCGCGGCCGCGTCCAGCACGAGCGTCAGCGGGGAGACCCGGCGCTCGCTGCTCCCCGAGACACCCGCCGCGGCGGGCCGGCACGTCACCCGCAGCTTCACCGTGAACGTCCGGACGCCGGAGGGGGAGCCGACCGGACCCGACGGAACGCCCGGCCTCGACCTGGCGATCGGCGGCTCGGCACCCGCGCTCGCCGGCATCCGGGTGACCCCCGCCCGGCACGCCCGGCAGCTCTTCCTGGTCGGCGACTCCACCGTCTGCGACCAGCCCGGCGACCCGTACTCCGGCTGGGGCCAGCAGCTCCCGCAGTTCCTGCGCCGGGGTGTCTCCGTCGCCAACTACGCGGACTCCGGGGAAAGTACGGTGACCTATCTCCAGAACCCCCGACTCTGGGGTACCGTCCAGCCGTTGATCGGCCGCGGAGACCTGGTCCTGATCCAGCTGGCGCACAACGACAAGACGACCGACGAGGCGACCTACCGCGCGAATCTGGAGACGCTGGTGGCGGGCGTACGGGAGAAGGGCGGGCGGCCGGTGCTGGTGACACCGATCGTGCGCCGCTGGTTCAATTCCGACGGCACGCTCAACAACGACATCGCGCTTCTGGTCAACGGGCTCGGCGTCAATCATCCTGGGGTGATCCGCTCGGTCGCCGCCGCCGAGGACGTTCCGCTGATCGACCTCACGGCGAAGACCAAGGCGCTCGTGGAGTCCCTCGGCGTGGAGGGCTCCAAGGCGCTGTACCTGTACAACGAGAAGAAGGACAACACGCACACCTCCGCGTACGGAGCCACCCTCTACGCGGGTCTGGTGCGTGACGAACTGCTCGCCCGGCATCTGGTGCCCCGGGGCACCGTGCGGGTGGAATGAGCCCCTGGGGCGTCCCGACCGGAACCGGGGCGCCCCAGGTTCGAACGGCACGAGGTTCGGCACGAAGTCCGGCACGCGGTCGGGAACGGAGCCCGGTACGCGGCCGGGCACGAGGTCCGGCACGAGGTCCGGCACGAGGTCCGGTACGAGCGAGAAAGAGCACCGATGCAGCTGCCTCCCGAGGACCGCGGGCCCAGCCCGCGCACCGGCTACACCCGCGCCCACTGGGAGGCCGCGGCCGACGCCCTGCTCGCCGCCGTGGAGCCGTACGCCACCCCGGACCGTGCCCTCTACCACCTCCCCGGCGACCACCAGAGCTGGTCGGGGCACCTCTCCGACGGCCTGGAGGGCTACGCCCGCACCCTGCTCCTCGCGGCCTTCCGCCGGGACGAGACCGCGCTCCAGCGGTACGCCGACGGGCTCGCGGCCGGCGTGTCGGGCGTCTGGCCCCGCATCAAGGACCGCAGCCAGCCGCTGGTGGAGGCCGCCTCCGTCGCCCTCGCCCTGCGCCTGACCCGCCCCCTGCTGTGGGACCGCCTCGACGACGGGGTGCAGCAGCGCGTCGCGGCCTGGCTCGCCGACGCGCTGACCGCCGAACCCTGGCCCTGCAACTGGGAGTTGTTCCCGGTGACGGTCGGCGGCTTCCTCGCCGAGGTCGGCCATGAGCCGGAGGCCGCGCACAAGGCGGTCGACCACGGCCTGGCCCGCATCGAGGAGTGGTACGTCGGCGACGGCTGGTACACCGACGGCGACGGCCGCAAGTTCGACTACTACAACGGCTGGGCGATGCACCTCTACCCGGTGCTGCACGCTTGGCTGGCCGGCGACGAGCAGCTGCTCGACCTGTACGGCGGCCGCCTGGAACGCCATCTCGCCGACTACGCCCGTCTGTTCGGCGGGGACGGGGCCCCGATGCACCAGGGCCGCTCGCTGACCTACCGCTTCGCGACCACGGCCCCGCTCTGGCTGGGCGCCCTCACCGGCCGTACGCCCCTGTCTCCCGGGGAGACCCGGCGGCTGGCCTCCGGAGCGCTGAAGTACTTCCTGGACCGGGGCGCCCTGGACGAGCGAGGCCTCCTGACCCTCGGCTGGCACGGCCCCGACTCCGCCGTCCTGCAAGGTTATTCGGGCCCCGCCTCCCCGTACTGGGCGAGCAAGGGCTTCCTCGGCCTGCTGCTCCCCGCGGACCACGACGTGTGGACGGCGCCGGAGGAACCGGGCCCGGCCGAGCGCGCCGACGCGGTCACGCCGATCGCGCCCGCCAACTGGCTCCTGCAGTCCACGAGTTCGGACGGGGTCGTCCGCCTCCACAACCACGGCAGCGAGGATGTCCGCTACGACCCGTACTACACCCGGCTCGGCTACTCGACCGTCACGCAGCCTTCGGCGTCGTACGACAACAGTGTCATCGTGGACGGCGACCCGAGCCGTACGGACATCGAGCCGCTGGGCGTCGGACCGGGCTGGGTGGCCTCCCGGCACACGGCCGCCTCGGGGGCCCGCGTGACGAGTGCCGTGCTGGTGCGCGGGGCCGTGGAGGTGCGCGCCTTCCTGGTGGCGGGGGCGGCGCCCGGGACACCGGTACGGGTGACCGGGTGGGCCGCCCGGGAGGGGCTCCGGGCCGAACTGCTGCCCGTCGTGGGCCTCGACGCCGAGCTGACCGGGGCCACGGGGGCGGGGGAGACCCTGTTCGTCGCGCTCGGCCGGCTCACCGGTGCGACGGACACCGAGCCGCTGGCGCAGACGGTGACCGTGCGCGCCGAGGGGACCCGGGAACTGACGGTCCTGTGGAGCGGCGGTCCCGGCCTGCGGGTCCGGTGGCAGGACTCCGGAGTGGATGTGGAGCACACCGCACAGGACTGAGCCGCGTCGGGCAGTATGCGGATCATGGGGTGGAGAGACCAACTGATCGAACTGCTGGGGCGGGCCGGGCTGGAGCTCATGGAGGGCCCGCGTGTCGAGGACGTGGTGCCGCCGCCGGTCGCCTGGCGTCATGTGATCGCGTGGGAGGCACGGCCGAGTGCGGAGGTGGCGCTGGACCGTCCCGACCCGGTCGCCGAACTCAACGCACAGTGGCACCGGTTGGCCTCCGAAGCGGGCCTGTTCGACGGGGACGGGGCGTTCCTCGTCGATTTTTACGGCAACTCGAACAGGAGCTGGGTGCGGGTCCGGCTCACCGACCGCTGGGACCTCGCCGGAGTGCTCGGCGAGCGGCCCGGGCAGCCGGAGTTCCTGACGCTGTCCCTGGACGGCGACACCCTGGTGGGAGCCACGACGGAGGAGTACACGGTCTGGCTCGTCGCCGTCGACCGGATCAGGGAGCGGCAGGAGGCGGCCGCGCGGGCGGCCGCCGCCGAGACCGAGGAGGACCGGGCGGCCGCCTGGGAGGGGCTGTTCCGGGGGCCCGGACCCACGGAGAAGCTGCTGAACGCCTGGGCACGCGGGCTCTCGCACAACCGGGCCTTCCCGGAGGACCTTCGGCCGCTGCTGCTGGAGAGATCCCACTTCGCCAGGTACGGCGCCATGCCGGCGGACGTCGTGGACGCGATGCTGGCCCACCCGGACTGGAAGATCCGGTCGCACGCGGCCGAGTTCCAGCTGAACATCACCCCCGAGCAGTGGGTGCGCGTGATCGAGGGTGAGCGGGAGGAGCGGTACCGGTGGGTCCTCACGCTGATAGCCGCCGACCGCCGGGCCGAGTTGCCCGAGGACACCCGCCGGGGGCTCGCCGCGGATCCGTCCGCACGTGTGCGCCGCGAGGCCGTACGCCTCAAGGACCTGCCCACCACCGTGCTGGTCGCCCTGGCCACCGCCGACCCCGACGATGAGGTGCGGGCGGCGGCCTGCCCGGTCGCCTGGCCGCATCTCGACGCGACGGCACGGGCGGCGCTCCTGGCCGACCCCGACGGCACGGTACGTGAACGGGCCCAGGCGCTGCACCACCGGGACCACCCGATGCCCCGCTCGGTGTACGAGTCCCGGCGCCTGAAGACCGAGGTGCTGGAGAGCTGCCGGCTGGAGCGCGGTCTCGCGGAACACCTGGCACGGCACGGGGAACCGGACGAGCGCGGTGCCCTCGCCCGGAACCCGCGACTGGACCCCGACCTGGTCGCCCTGCTCACCGAGGACCCCGACGCCCGCGTGCGCTGGGCGGTGGCCATCCGGGGCGACCTCACCGAGGAGCAACGCGAGGCCGTCCTCGTCGACTTCCCTCCGGAGAGCCGCCACCACGCACTCCCGTGGGTCGTGGCGCTCCACGACGACCACGAGGCCATGCGCCGCCTGGCCGCCTCCAGCCACCCGCTCGTCCGCCGAAGCGTCGCCCGCGCCCGGCACCTGCCACCGGACGTCGTCGCCCGCCTCGCCGACGACGAGGACCGGGTCGTACAGCTCTTTCTCGCGGAGTCCTGCGACGACGCACCCGCCGACATGCTGCTGCGGGTGTGGCAGTGGTGGACCGGCAGCCTGAGCGTCCCCGACCGCCCCCGCGGCCACCCCAACTTCCCCCGCCACGACCTCCTCCGCCACGCGGACGACCCGAGCCCGCGCATGCGCCGACTGGCCCTGGACGACCCGGAGTCGACGCCCGGCCTGGTGGAACGGCTCAGCCGCGATCCCAGTGAGGAAGTGCGTTACCGTGCCGCGACCGACCCCCGGCTGCCCGCCGTCGCCGCCGCGCGGCTGCTGGAGGACCCCCACCAGAACATCCGACACGCGGCCACCCGCCACCCTCACCTGCCGGTAAGGCTGCTGACCCAACTGCTGCGGCACCATGACACCGCCGAGGAGGCCGCCGGCAATCCGGCGCTGCCCGTCGAGGTCATGCGCCGGATGGTCGAGGCGCTGGGTGGGGCGGCGTCCGTCACGGCGTGAGACGGGCGATCCGCAGCGTCGTCGTGGTCGGGGAGGCTCCGGTGAGCGGAGTGCCGTAGCTCGGGGTGGCCGGCGCGTAGGCCCAGGTGAGCGCGCCGTCCTTGAGGACCGCGATGTCACCGGTGATCCGCGCGCTCACCACCTTGCCGGCACCGACGAACCTGCCGTTCCAGTCGACCAGCCGCAGATGCGTGCCGGTGAAGGTGCCGGTGCAGGTGCCCGCCGAGCACTTGGCGTTCTTCAGGGACTCCCAGGAGAGCAGGAGCTTGTCCTTGCCGTAGGGGGCGAGGTGGACATTGACGTTCTCGACGGTCTTGGCGCTGGTGAGGTACACGGCCTTGCCGGGGCCGGAGTTGCGGTTCTTGAGGAAGGCGACGGCGACCTGGTGGGTGGCGGTCTTCGGGGTGACCGTCCAGCCGCGGCCGCTGCTGTCGTCCGGGTTCTTCTTCGCGGAGGCGGCGCCCCGGGAGGCGAACGCCGTCGCGTACCTGCCGGTCGACGACTTCACCAGGTCGCCGGTACGGCCCGGGAAGGTACCGCCGCAGTAGCCCGCCCAGCACTGCTCGCGCTGGACCACCGGAGCGACGTCCGGGGCGCCGATTCCGGTGGAGACGAACAGGCCCGACCGCCAGTCGTCGAAGCAGAGGGAGGTGAAGGCGCCGGAGGTCTCGGCGTGCAGGGCTATGCCCTCGTTGTGGCTGCAGCCCCAGCTCCAGCCGCCGCTGAGCTTGGCGCCCTTGGCGCTGACGTACGACAGCTTGTCGCCGTAGTGCCCGTCGGCGAAGCCGCCCGCGCCGTGCACCACGAAGTAGGCGCCGTACTTGGAGCCGTTCCAGGTCAGCTGGCCGTCGAGGGTGGGGGAGGTGTCGTGGGACGCGGTGCCGGTGAGCTTGGCGGACCAGGTCTTCCCGGCGCCCGTGTAGCGGACGATCGCGGCCGCCGTCTCCTTCCATTTGTTGGTGTCGGAGACCCGGGTGAGCAGGGCGAAGCCGTCGTCGTGGGCGACCAGGCCGCCGACCTCCTTGGCGCCCTTGACGACCGTGTCGGCCCCGGACCGCTTGCCGGCCGCCGTGAGCGGGGTGACATGGACGCCGTCGGCGGCGGGCCAGGCGACCCGGATCGTGCCGTTGGGGGCGACCGCGGTGGCGGTCCGGTTCCACTCCCGGGTGTTGTTGTAACCGGCCGACAGATAGGGGTACTTGGCGCCGAGGCTCACCGCCGTGGACGTGACCTGGAGGTCGGGGGTCGTCGCCGCGCCGGCGGTGGCGTACCAGGCGCCGGCGAGCAGACCGGCGGCCGCCAGGGCCCCGATCGCGGGCTTGCGGAAGGCGTGGACGCGGCGGTGACGTGTGGTGCGTGGTGCGGAAGTCATGCCTCCTGGTCGTCGCCGACACGAGGAAGGTTGCCGGGTTCCGGCGCGGCTGCCGCGGGCAGTGGGGCCGCCCTTCTGATCGGGGTGCCGAGGGCGGCGAGGCCGGTCAGTGTGCAGCAGACACCGGCGACGGCGGCCACGGCGGCGGTGCCGTACCGCTCGGCCGCCCAGGTGAGGAGGGCGGCGCCGGCCGGGGCCAGCGCGTACTGGAGGGTCCAGTGGGCGGAGGTGACCCGGCCCAGCAGGGGTTCCGGGGTGATCTCCTGGCGCAGGGACATGGAACAGGTGCCCGCCACCCCCACGCAGGCCAGATAGACCGCGCACAGGACGGCCACCACGGGCACCGAGTGCACCCGGCCGACCCCGGCGAAGGCCAGTCCGCACACCGTCATCGACGCGATCCAGGTCGGCCCGAAGCCCAGCCGCCGCCGGAGCCGGGCCACCAGCAGCGCCCCGGTGATCGTGCCGACCGCGCCGATCGCCAGCACCGTTCCCACCGTGCCGTCGTCGTGGCCGAGGTCGTGCTTGAGGTGGTAGATGACCAGGTCGTTGATGCCGAGGCTGAGGAAGCTGAAGACGGCGAGCAGCCCGGTGACCGACCGCAGGACGGGGTGCCGGACCAGGTGGCCGACCCCGGTGCGAAGGTCGCGCCACACGCCCCGCTTCGCGGCCGGCCGGTCGTCCCCGGCGCGCTCCCGGACCCGGACCAGGAACAGGAGGGCGGCCGACACGGCATAGCTCGCCGCGTCCACGGCCACCGCGTCGGCCGGCCCCGCCCAGGCGGCCATCAGGCCCGCGCCCAGGGGACCGAGGACACCGGCCGCCGCCGCGGTGGCGTTGACCCTCCCGTTGGCCTCGGTGAGCCGGGTGACGTCGACGAGCCCGCGTACGACGGTGACGTATCCGACGGCGAAGAGCATGCCGACGGCCTCGCACAGCGGCAGGACCACGTACAGCAGCCAGAGGTGCGGCCCGGTGAGCCAGACGACCGGGACCAGGCCGTACAGGACCATACGGACCAGATCACAGGCGATGAGCAGCTTCCGCCGGTCGACCCGGTCCACGACCACCCCGGCGAAGACCGCCGCCAGCACCATCGCGACCCCGCCGACGGCGGTGAGCAGGCCCATCCGGGCCACCGAGCCGGTCGCCTGGAGGACCAGCAGGGGCAGTGCGACGAGACTGAAGGAGTCGCCGAGCACGGACAGCGTCTGGGCGAGCCAGAAGAAGCCGAAGTCCCGTTGCCTCCACAGCGGTTGCCCTGCCGCTGACTCCTTCGTGCGCCCGGCCCGCCGCGCCTCGTACGTCACGGCTCCCCCTCCCGTGTCCCGGCAACCCTACGCCGACCGCCTCCGGGCGGAAATCGCCTGGACCCCGAAAACTAGGATCTCTAGGATGCAGACTAGGAATACCAGGGAGGTAGTCGGATGGCCCGTGCCGGAATCACCGTCGACCGGCTGGTCGCGGCGGCGGCCGAACTCGCGGACGAGGCCGGCTTCGAGCAGGTCACGCTGTCCGCGCTGGCCCGCCGGTTCGGGGTGAAGGACGCGAGTCTCTACTCGCACGTCAGAAGCCTCCAGGACCTGCGGCACCGGATCGCACGGCTCGCGGGCGGCGAGCTGATCGACCGCATCGCCGTCGCCGTGGCCGGACGCTCCGGCAAGGACGCGCTCGCCGCCTACGCCGGCGCCTACTGCGCCTACGCCCTCGCCCACCCCGGCCGCTACGCGGCCACCCAGATCCGGATCGACCCCGCCCTGGTCGACCCGGACGATCCCGCCATGCGCCGCACCGTCGAGATCACCTACGGCATGCTGCGCGGCTACGGCCTCGCCGAACCCGATCTCACCGACGCCGTACGCCTGTTGCGCGCCACCTTCCACGGCTACTGCGTCCTGGAGGCGGGCGGCGGCTTCAACGCCCCCAGGGACGTCCGCGCGTCCTGGGACCGGGCGATCGGCGCCCTGCACATCGCCCTGGAGAACTGGCCCCACGAGGAGACCGACCCCCATGCCTGAACTCCCCTACGACATCACCGGCACCGGACCCGTCCTGCTCCTCCTCCCCGGTGGCGCCGGCCACCCCATGGGCCTGGACCCGCTGATCGGGCACCTGGCACCGCACTTCACCGTGGTGACGTACGACCCGCTGGGCCTCGCCCACGGCCGTCTCGGCGAACCGGTCGCCGACCAGCGGGTGGCGGACTGGAGTGAGGGTGCCCACCGGGTGCTGGCGGAGGTGGCGGGCGAGAACGGGGCGGCGTACGTCCTCGGGACCAGCTCCGGCGGTATCACCGCCCTCGACCTGCTGGCCCGCCGTCCCGGGCGGCTGCGGGGCGTGATCGCCCACGAGCCGCCGTGCGTCACCCTGCTGCCGGACGGGGAGCGGCTGCGGGCCGAGCTGATCGGGCAGTTGGAGCGCGGGCGCCCGGCCGCCGGCGAGCCGACGCCCTTCGGGATCTTCCTCGACCACGTCCTGGGCCCCTTCACCGGCTACCGGCCGCCGGCCGGCCTGCCCCGTCTCACGGTGGCCGCCGGAACCGACTCCCGCGACCAACTCCTCTACAGGACGGCGGAGTTCGTCGCCGAACACACCGGGGGGACCTTCGCCGAGTTCCCCGGCGGGCATCTGGGCACCGTGCAGCAACCGGCTGCCTTCGCCGAGCGGGTCGGGGAGGTCCTGCTCGGCTGACGGTCCCGCCTGCCGGTCAGCCGTTCACCCCCGTGTAGTGGCCCAGCGCCCACCGCCACAGCCGGCGCGACGCCAGGTAGGCGAGCAGGCCGAGGAGCGGGGATCCGGCCGCCAGCCAGTAGGGGGCGCCCGTCGAGTGGCCGTGGCCGGTGAGGACCGCCGCCGGGAAGTAGGCGACGAAGGCGAGGGGGAGGCCGTAGGTGAGGAGGCCGCCCACCGCACGCGGGAGGACGTTCAGGGGGTAGCTGCCGAAGGTGCCGAGGAGTTCCTCCAGCCAGCGGCCCCAGTAGTCGGCGGCCGGGTAGCGCAGCGAGGCGCAGGCCACCACCGTGAAGAGGGCCGCCTCCAGGAGCATCCCGCCCAGGACGGCGGCGACGAGATAGGTGATCCGGCCCGCCGTCCAGTCCAGGTCGCTGCGGCTGAGCGCGCCCACCATCAGGCCGGCCGCCACCGTCAGGTCGCCGATCGCGTTGGTGGGGAAGAACTCCAGCTGGACCTGGCGGTAGACGGGCAGCGGGCGCAGGAGATAGGCGTCGATCCTGCCCTCCTGGATGCTCCGGCCCAGGCCGTGCACGCGGCCCAGGAGGAGCACGAACAGGCCGTGCGCCAGCATGCGGGTCGCCGGGATCAGCAGGACGTCGCTGCTGTCCCAGCCGCCCATCCCCGCGAACCGGGTGAGCAGCACCGTCGCGAACACGATCACCGACACCTGCCAGACCGCGCCGATCGCGATCATCATCAGGAACTCGGTGCGGTATTCCAGCTGGGCGCGGAAGTTGAGGCGCGTGATGCGCCACATGATCCGTACGGCGTTCATCGGCCTCAGCCTCCTTGCGAGATCACGCGGCGGGCGGCCCGCCGCCACACGAACCGGGTGAACAGGTAGAGGGCCACGACCCAGGCGGCCTGGATGCCGAGCTGGAAGGGGGCGTCCGAGAGGGGGATCCGGCCGACGTACAGCGACAGCGGCACGCTCAGGGTCGCCTGGAAGGGCAGGAAGGAGCTCAGCGTGATGAACCAGTGCGGGAAGTACCACAGCGGCGCGTACACCCCGGACAGCAGGTTCTGCGCGAAGACCAGGATCAGCATCGCGGCGGTGTTCCGCAGCGTCCAGAAGCACAGCTGGTCGATGAGGAGCATGACGTGGTAGAGGACCAACTGGCCGAGGGCGAGGCTGAGGACGAACACGCCCGCCACCGCCGCCGAACCCGGCGGCTGCACGACTCCGATCGCCAGACAGACCACGTACCCGGCCAACGCCCACGTCAGGCCGTACAGTTGCTCGCCGATCGCGCGCAGGGCGTGGTAGCGCCGGGGCGGCATCGGGCGCAGGTACCAGTAGACGATCGTGCCGAAGTGCACGTGCTGCATGACCGTGTCGCGGCCCGCGTACTGGTCCAGCTCCCGCAGCCGGGAGGCGAGTACGGCCATCACCGCGTAGGTGACCGCCTGGCCCCGGTCGAGACCCGCGGTCGTACCGGACTGGGCGTACAGGCCGCGCCACAGCGAGGCCACCAGCACCACCTGCACGGTCAGCCGCAGCAGGACCCCGGTGATCCGGGGCGGGGTGTACAGCTCGCCGAGCGGGGTGACCCGGGCGGCCCGCCAGCCGTAGGACAGAGTCATCTCAGACCGCCTCGGCCTGCACGTAGGCCGCCCGCATGACGTCCTCCAGGTCGGCCTCGTCCACCGCCACGTCCGTCACCTCGTACCGCTCGATGACCAGCTTCAGCGCCTTGTGGACCGTGGGCGCGGCCGGGCCGTCCGGGCCGAACACCACCTGGGGGCCGTCCCGGCGCACCAGCGTGATGCCCGGCAGCGGGCCGACCGGGGTGTGCGGATCGGCGAGGGTCGCCCGCACCTGCCAGGTCGAGCCGAAGGTCCGGCGGATCTCGTCCAGGGTGCCGTCGAGCACCAGGCGCCCGTGGTTGACCAGCACCACCCGCTCGGCGAGCCGCTCGACCTCGGTCATGTCGTGCGTGGTCAGCAGCACGGTACGGGCGCGCTCGGCCACCTGGTACCGCAGGAACTCGCGGACCTGCTCCTTCACCACCACGTCCATGCCGATGGTCGGCTCGTCCAGGAACACCACCGGCGGATCGTGCAGCAGGGCCGCCGCCAGGTCGCAGCGCACCCGCTGGCCCAGCGAGAGGTGCCGGACCCGGGTGTCCCAGAACGAGGAGAGGTCGAGAAGCTGGTCGAACTCCCGCAGCCGTGCCGCGTGTTCGGCTTTGGGCACCTCGTAGATGTCCCGCAGGATCGCGAACGACTCCCGCACCGGCAGGTCCCACCACAGCTGGGTGCGCTGCCCGAACACCGCGCCGATGTTGCGGGCGTTGCGCTCCCGCTCCTGGTACGGCACCACGCCGGCGACCCGGGCGTGGCCGGAGCTCGGGGTGAGGATGCCGGTGAGCATCTTGATGGTGGTCGACTTGCCCGCGCCGTTCGGGCCGAGCAGGGCGAGCAGTTCGCCGGGGGCGACGTCGAAGGTGATGTCGGAGACCGCGTGCTTCTCGACGCGTTCGGGGTTGACCAGGGATCGCAGGGCGCCGGAGAGGCCCGGGCGCCGGACGGTGGTGTGGAAGGTGCGGGACAGGCCGCGGACCTCGATGCTTCCGGCCACGCTGGGGACTCCCTCGTTCCGTACACGACGTACGGCCGGCCGGTTTGGAGAGGCCGACCGGCCGCGGATACGCAACGACGGTCGCAGAGCGCCGACGAGCCCGGCAATGGATTAAAGGACCCGCGAGTTGGACTAATCGATCACCGGGAGGCGGACGGGGTACGGCCCGGGCGCACCCCGTTGCGCTGCCCCACGGAGCGCAGCGCGCCCTCCAGCGCGAACGTGGCCGCGCCGAGGCACACCGGGTCGGTGGGGATGGGGGAGAGGACGATCTCGGCGGCGGCGAACGGCCGCCCGAGCGCATGCCGCCGGACGGCCTCGCGGACCTCGCCGAGCAGCGGTTCACCGAGCCTGCGGGCGACCCAGCTGCTGAGCACCACCAGTTCGGGGTTGAGCAGGTTGACCAGGTTGGCGACCCCGGCGCCGATGTACCGGGCCGTGTCGCGTACCACCTGGACCGCGACCGGGTCACCGGCCGCCACACCCCGCGCCAGCGCCTCGATCGTGGCCGTCTGGTCATCGGGGTGCAGCAGCGGGCTGTCCGGGCTCGACTCGCGCAGGTTCAGCATGATGCCGGGCGCGCCGACATAGGTCTCCACACAGCCGTGGTTGCCGCAGTGGCACGGCCGCCCGTCCAGGACGAGCGTGGTGTGCCCCCACTCCCCGGCGCTGTTGCTGACGCCCCGGTGCAGCCCGCCGCCGAGGGCGAGCCCGGCGCCGACCCCGGTACCGAGGTTCACCACCACCGTGTCGCCGCGCCCGCGTGCCGCCCCGAACCACTGCTCGGCCACCGCGCAGGCGCGCAACGGATTGTCCAGGTGGAGCGGGTAGGCGATGTGTTCGGAGAGCAGGTCGAGCAACGGCACGTCGTGCCAGTCCCAGTTGGGCGCGTACTCGGCGATGCCCGTGTCCCGCTCCACCTGCCCGGGCGCGCTCACCCCGACGCCCAGCACCCGCGCGCCCTCCACCCCGGCCTGCGCCACCACCGAGCCGACGGTGGCGGCGACATGGCTCACCACCTGCTCGGGCCGGTGCTCGCCGGGGCGCATGTCCTCCTCGGCGCGGGCCAGTACGTTCAGCGCGAGGTCGAACAGCTCCACATGGACGTACGTCTCCGCGATGTCGACGCCGATCAGCGCGCCCCCCGAGGCGTTGACCGCCACGAGTCCCCGGGGCCGGCCGCCCGCCGAGTCCTCGAAGCCGACCTCCGTGATCATCCGCAGGTCGAGCAGCTCGCCGACGAGCGTGGCGACCGTGGCCAGACTCAGCCCGGTGACGGACGCCAGCTCCTGCCGTGAGGTGGGAGACTCGGCGATGATGTGCCGCAGCACCTCGTAGCGGTTCGCGGTGCGGATGTCCCGTGATGTGTGCTTCACACGGCGCAAGGCTATGGGCTGCGGCAGGCTTTCGACAAGGTATTAGGAAAAGGGCTTTATTAAGTCCGTGAAATTGGTTTCCGTCACAGAGCCAGCGCATCGTGGACGAAGGGATTGGCGAACTTCCCCTCGGGGTCCAGGCTCCGGGCCAGTGCGCGGAAGTCCTCGAGGCGCGGGTAGCGGCCGCGGAGCACCTCGCCGGGGACGGTGTGCACCTTGCCCCAGTGCGGACGCGGCTCGAAGGGCGCCAGCGCCTCTTCCAGCCGGTGCACCGCGGGGAGTACGGCCGTCAGGTCGTCGACCCAGGTGAAGTGCAGGGCGACGGAGTCCCGGCCGTGGGCGGGGCTGAGCCACTGCGGATCGGCGGCGATCGTCCGCACCTCGCAGGTCAGCAGAACGGGGGAGACCGCCTGCCGGACGGCTTCGACCGCGTGCAGTGCCTCGACGGCCGCCGGCCTCGGCAGCAGGTACTCCGACTGCAACTCGTCCCCGCTGCTCGGCGTGAACTCCGCCCGGAAGTGCGGCAGCCGCTCGTGCCAGGGCCCCGGCACCCCGAACTGCTCGGTGCAGTTGCCCGCCGGCATGCCCGGCACCGGGTGCATCGCCTCCGTCGCGGGCGCGGCCCAGCCGAAGTCCACGGCGGGCCGGTCGGTGCGCCGCTTCACCCACACCTGACGGAAGCCGGGCTCCCGCCAGTCGGTGAACAGGCTCACGCTGTACCCGGCTCCGGACACGGCCTCGAAGTCAAGCCCCGCCAGCGGCAGCTCGACGTACACCGTCTGCGCGACCTCGTAGGCCGGTTCCAGGTCGAGGGTGAGCGCGGTGACGACCCCGAGCGCGCCCAGCGAGGTCACGGCACCCTCGAAGCGGGCGTCGCCACGTGCGATCGTCTCCGTCGAACCGTCGGCGAGGACCAGCTCCACCTCCCGCACGGGCGCCGCGAGCGACCCGTTGGCCACCCCCGAGCCATGGGTGCCGGTGGCCACCGAACCGGCCACCGAGATGTGCGGCAGCGAGGCCATGTTGGGCAGCGCCAGACCGTACGCGTCGACCGCGCGGGCCAGTTCGGCGTACCGCACCCCGCCCGCGACCCGGACCGTACGGGCCGCCGTGTCCACCTCGATCACCGGCGGCAGCCCGGCGATCGAGACCAGCAGGCCCTGCGGACCCGGGTCGGCGATGCGGTTGAAGGAGTGCCCGCTGCCCAGCACCCGCACCCGCGCACCGCCCGCCACCAGCGACCGGAGCGCGTCGAGCGAGTCCGGGCGGTGGAACTCCTTGGCCGTGTACGTGATGTTGCGCGCCCAGTTGGTGACCGTCTGCGCCGGATCCGTCATCGCTGTCTTCCCATCCCTGTGGTCCCCGCCGCTCGTCCGTCGGAGAGTGCGTGTGCATTGACCCTCTCATTCGCCGAGACCTACGGTAGAGACCGGTTGCTATCCGCGCGTCACCGAGCCGGAAGGTCACTTCCTTGCCCGAGCGTCCCCAGGCAGTGTTCGCCATGACAGCCCAGAACGTGCCGCACATCTTCCCGCCGGAGGTGCTCGCACGACTGCGCGCGTGCGTAGAAATCGATCCCACTCTGGTGGTGGACGACTTCACCGATCCCCGGGCCCGGGAGACGCTCGCCCGCGCCGAGGTCCTCGTCACCGGCTGGGGCTGCCCGACCCTGGACGCGGCGGCCCTGGACGCGGTGCCCGCACTGCGCGCCGTGCTGCACGCGGCCGGCTCGGTCAAGGGCTTCACCACGCCCGAGGTGTGGAAGCGCGGCATCCTCGTCTCCTCGGCGGCCGCCGCCAACGCGCTGCCCGTCGCCGAGTACACCCTCGCGATGATCCTCCTCGCCGGAAAGGACGTCTTCGCCTTCCGCGACCTGCTGCGCACCCGGCGCACCTACCCCTACGGCGGCATCGTCCCCGGCATCGGCAACTTCCACCGCCGCGTGGGCGTCGTCGGCGCCTCCCGCATCGGCCGCCGCCTCATCGAACTCCTGCGCCCCCACGACCTGGTGGTGAGCCTCGCCGACCCGTACGTCGACGAGGCGGAGGCCGGCCGGCTCGGTGTGCCCCTGCTGCCCCTTGACGAGCTGCTGCGCACCTCGGACATCGTCACCGTGCACGCCCCGCAGACCCCCGAGACCCGCCGTCTCGTCGGCGCCCGCGAACTGGCCCTGATGCCGGACGGATCGGTGCTGATCAACACCGCGCGCGGCTCGCTCGTCGACCACGACGCCCTGGTCGAGGAGCTGCGCGCCGGCCGCCTGACCGCGATCCTCGACGTCACCGACCCCGAGCCGCTGCCGGCCGGCTCCCCGCTCTTCGACCTCCCCAACGCCTTCCTCACCCCGCACCTGGCCGGCTCGCAGGGCAACGAGCTGGCCAGGCTCGGGCTCACCGTCGTGGCGGAGGCCGAACGGCTGCTGACCGGCGACGGCCTGCGGTACGCGGTCGACCACTCGGTCCTCGAACGGGCCGCGTGACGACCGTCTCGTAGGGTGACCTGAACACATGACGAAGGAGAGCCGAGCGGTGGCGAAGCGGACACAGCCGGCGCCGAACGGGGACGCCTCGACGGTACGGGACGTGGCCGCGCGGGCCGGGGTCTCCGCGTCGACCGTCTCCCGGGTGCTGGGCGGCACCTACCCGGTGGCCGCCACCACCCGCGCCAAGGTCCTGAAGGCGATGCGCGAGCTGGACTACGTGGTCAACGCGCATGCCCGCGCGCTCGGCGGCGCCACCAACAAGACGGTCGCCTTCGTCGTCGACGACGTCACCGGCCCCTTCTACGCGCACATCGCCCGCGGGGTCGAGGAGCAGGCCTCGGCGGAGGGCCGGCTCTGCATGCTCTGCACCACGCACGGCGACCCGCGGCGCATCCTCGCCGTCGTCGAGACCATGCGGGAGCAGCGGGCGGACGCGGTGATCGTGGTGGGCGGCGCCCTGGAGGACAAGGCGTACCACGACCGTATGACCCACTTCGCGCACGCCCTGGACCGGGCGGGCTCCCGGCTCGTCCTGGTCGGCCGGCCGCCGCTCGGCCCCGGCGTCCCGGCCACGGTCGTGGACTACGACAACGAGGGCGGCGCCTTCGCCCTCACCAGCCACCTCCTCTCAGGCGGCCACCGGCGCATCGCCTACCTCGGCCGCGTCCCGGGCCTCTCCACCAGCGCCCAGCGCATCGCCGGCTACACCCGCGCCCATGAACTCCTCGGCCTGACCCCCGACCCGGACCTGATCACCGACGGCGTCTTCTCCCGCTCCTACGGCTACCAGGCGACCCGTGAACTCCTCACCTCGGGACGGGAGTTCACGGCGGTCTTCGCCGCCACCGACATGATCGCCTCGGGCGTGATCCAGGCCCTGCGCGAGTCCGGCCGCCGTATCCCCGACGACATCGCGGTCGCCGGGTACGACGACATCCCGGTCGCCCGGGACGTCTACCCGACGCTCACCACGGTCCACGTGCCCCAGGAGGAACTGGGCCGCGCGGCGGTCCGCCTCGCCCTGCACCGCGACGACCTGCCGGACGGGCAGCACCTGGTGCTGGGGACGCATGTGGTGCTGCGGGAGTCGACACGGCGGGCCGGCGGCAGCTGAGGAAGAGTGACGAAACATCACCGACCAGGACTAATCGCACGACGTGAGGGGACCCGGCACGGCCGACGCACGAGCGGGGGCATACCGTGAGGAGTCGAACGCCTGAGTCGGAAGGAGACACGGGATGGGCAGCCGTACCGCGCTGGTCGAGGATCTGATGGAGAGGTTCCCGCACGTACCGAGGGAAGCCGTCTTCAAGGAGGACCTGCTCCGGGGCGGTGTCGCCTTCGACCCGTCCGCCCTGAGCGACAACGAGAACGGCGAGGTCAAACCGAAGTCGTACTTCATCTTCTCCTTCGACCACGGCACCCTGCCCGAGCTGGGCGAGGCCGCACTGCGCCGGCCCCCGGAGGAGATCATCCTCACCGGCGGCCCGTACGACCTGCGGCGGACCGTCGTGTCCGTACGCGTGAACCCCGCCTCGCCGTACCGCGTGGCCGCCGACGAGGAGGGGCTGCTCGGGCTCTACCTCGACGGCAAGCGGATCGCCGACGTCGGGGTGCCGCCGATGCCGGAGTACTACCGGCACAAGCTCGCCAGCGGGAAGTCCGTGATGGAGGTCGCCCCGACCATCCAGTGGGGCTACCTGATCTACCTCACGGTCTTCCGGGTCTGCCAGTACTTCGGCGCCAAGGAGGAGTGCCAGTACTGCGACATCAACCACAACTGGCGACAGCACAAGGCCGCCGGCCGGCCGTACACGGGAGTGAAGGACGTCGACGAGGTCCTGGAGGCCCTGGAGATCATCGACCGGTACGACACGGCGAAGACCTCCACCGCCTACACCCTCACCGGCGGCGCCATCACCTCCAAGCTCCAGGGCCGTGACGAGGCCGACTTCTACGGCATGTACGCCAAGGCCATCGAGGAGCACTTCCCGAACCGCTGGATCGGCAAGGTCGTCGCCCAGGCGCTGCCCAAGGACGACGTCCAGCGCTTCAAGGACTACGGCGTGCAGATCTACCACCCCAACTACGAGGTGTGGGACGAGTACCTCTTCAAGATGTACTGCCCGGGCAAGGAGCGCTACGTCGGCCGCGACGAGTGGCACAAGCGGATCCTCGACTCCGCCGACGTCTTCGGCGCGCGCAACGTGATCCCCAACTTCGTGGCCGGTGTGGAGATGGCCGAGCCGTTCGGGTTCAAGACGGTCGACGAGGCGATCGAGTCCACCACCGAGGGCCTGCGCTTCTTCATGTCGCACGGCATCACGCCCCGCTTCACCACCTGGTGCCCCGAGCCGACGACCCCGCTCGGCAAGGCCAACCCGCACGGCGCCCCGCTGGAGTACCACATCCGCCTGCTCCAGGCCTACCGTCAGACGATGGAGGACTTCGGCCTGTCCTCGCCCCCCGGCTACGGCCCGCCCGGCCCCGGCAACGCCGTCTTCTCCGTCAGCTCCTTCATGGACAGCCTTCCCGCGGAGGAACCGACGAAGGTGTAGCTTCCTTCCCGGGCCACCGGACACAGGAGGGCGTCAGGCGGACCGCCGGCGCCCTCCTTGGCGTTCCGGAGGGTGTCGGCCGGGCTTCCCCGCCTCCCTCCGCGGCGACCGCGCTTGCCTCCAGGGCATCGAAATTCGAGAGACTGACGAGGACGCTGAGTCGGAATGCGGTTGCGGTGCGTATAGGAGGTCGGAGTTGTGGACCACGGTGGACACGAACGCGTTCTCCGGCCGGACCGCGATCCACGGCCATGCACCCGCATCGGCCGTCAGCGCTCCTTTCGCCCGGTACGGTGACCGCGAGGATCCCGCGCGGTCGGCACACCCGGTGCGGGCGCGCGACGGGTGGGGGCGGGTGGTGGCCGAGGCGCGGTCGGGCGGCTGAGCACGGCGGTTGACGTGACACCGGGGGCCGGTGGTACGGGTGACGGGGACGATCCGTGGCACGACCACCGGTAACCGGTATTGAATATGCCGCTTGTCAGTTGTGCAGGAGACGTGAAAAGCTCGGGTCCTGCCGCGAGGTTCCCCCCAACTCCATTGCCGATGTGGTGAGTTGACCTCGCTTTCGATGCAGGAGACCCATGCCCGACCTGCCGATCCCCCAGGACGCCGCCGAGGCAGCGCTGTTCTCCGAATGCTGGGACGCGGTGCTCTCCTACGCCGACCTGTGCACGTCCGGTTCTCTGACGGCCAATCAACTGGCCACCGAGGCCTTCGCCCTCGGTATGCGCGAGGCCCGTGACACGGACTTCACCCCCGTCCGCAGCCTCGGACGGCGCGCCGCCCGGCTGCCGATGATCCCGCTGTTGCTCACCGCCGTCCGCACCACGTCCTCCAGTTGGGAGGTCGAAGGGCTGGGCCACAAGCTCGACCCGGACCTCAGGCTGTGGCTCAACTCCGAGAAGGCCGCGCGATTCACGGGTCCGCCGTTGCAGCGGCCCGTCGCCCTGCGCGGCCTGCGCGACATGCAGGAGTCGGACGCCTCACTGCTGTGGCTGGCCGAGGTGGAGGCGCTGCCGCTGCCCTCGGTGGCACGCCGGCTCGGCATCGACCCGGCCGTCGCCGCCCAGGAACTGGAGCAGGTGCGCGGTCTGTTCCGGGACCGCTGCCATCGCGCGCACCTCGACACGCCGATGGCCGCCGAGTGCCGCAGCTACGCCCGCCTCCTGGACGCGGTCACCCGGTCCGCCGGGGCCGACACGCCCGAGGACCTCTCCCGGCACCTCGCCACCTGTGTGCAGTGCGCCGAGGCCGCCGCCTGTCTGCGGCTGCACGGCGGCGGACTGCCCGCGGCGCTCGCCGGCGGGATCATCGGGTGGGGCGGCCTCGCCTACCTGGAGCGCCGCCGCCGTGCCGCCGAGGTGCGGCTCGGCGTGGGCCGCCCAGGCACCGGCGACCACGACGGCGGCGACCCCAAGGAGGGCACCGGCCGGGGCCGGGTGCTGCGCCACGGGCTGCTCGGCGCGGCGGTCATGATCTCGCTGGTGGCGCTCGGCGTGTCGATGATGCCGATGGGCAACGGCTCCGGCGACGACACGGCCGCCGCCTCCCACGACGACCGCCAGCCGGTCGCCGACCCCGCCTCCGTGCCGCCCCCGTCCGCCGCCCCGACCGCGACCCACACGGCCTCCGCCGCACCGTCCTCCTCGGCCACCACGGGCAAGCCGGTCGACAAGAACCCCGACCCGGAGCCCCAGGGCACCTCCACCGCCACGGCGAGCACCGGCGGCAAGGCCACCGCCTCCGCCGCTCCCGCTCCCTCGCCCACGGAATCCGCGGTAGCCACCTGCCAGGTCTCCTACGACCTGGTCAACCAGTGGACCGACGGCTTCCAGGCCACCGTCACCGTCACCACCACCCGGGCCCTGGCCGGCTGGCGGGTCCAGTGGTCCTTCCGGGACGGCCAGAAGGTCACCCAGATGTGGGACGCTAGCGTCAGCCAGAGCGGCGGCCGGGTCACCGCCGACTCCGCCGACTACAACCAGTCGGTCGCCGCGAACGGCACCCTGTCCTTCGGCTTCCTCGGCACCTGGAGCGGCAGCAACTCCGCGCCGTTCGCCTTCACACTGAACGGCGAGTCCTGCTCGTCGAGTTGAGCCGGGCCGGCAGAACGACCGGCGGCCGGGTGGACCCAAGAGGATCGGTCCACCCGGCCGCTGACCGTACGTCAGAAGGTCGTGTCAGACACGCATGTCAGACACGCAGGTGAGACAGGTGTGTAAGACAGGCACGTCAGACACTCGTCTCAGCACTGCGACTTGTAGAAGTACTTGCTGACCGACGGGTCGTTCATGTTGTCCTTCGTGATCGCCACCATGTCGGTGCCGATCGTCTTGCTCACCGACTTGCCCTCGAAGGCGTCGGCGAGCTGGTCCACCGCCTGCCGGCCGATCGCCGCCGGGTCCTGGGCGACCAGCACCTGGAGGGTGCCCGCCTTCAGCGCGGCGACCTCGTCGGGCTCGGCGTCGAACGCGGCCACCTTCACCTTGCCCTGCTTGCCGGCCTGCTTCAGCCCGGTGGCGATGCCCGTACCGGTGTTGGTGTTGCCCGCGAACGCCCCGCCCAGGTCCGGGTGGGCGGCGAGCGTCGACTGGATCTGGGAGGCCGCGGTGGCCGGCAGGTCGTTGTCGTAGAGCGTCGGCAGCACCTTGATGTTCGGGTACTTGGCCATCTCCTCGGTGAAGCCCTTGATCCGGGCGTCCGTCGTCGACACACCGGGCTTGACGCTGATGACGATGACCGAGCCCTTCTCGTTCATCAGCTTGGCCAGCGCGTCGGCGGCTACCCGGCCGCCCTTCTCGTTGTCCGACGAGATCCGGGTGATCCCGACGGAGTCGTCGCTCACCGTCGTGTCCACCAGGGCCACCTTGGTGCCCGCCGACTGGATCTGCTTGAGCGACGGAGTCAGCGCGCTGGTGTCCACCGGCGAGATCAGCAGCCCGTCGGGCCGGGCCGCCGCCACCGAGTCGAGGAGCGGGCGCTGCACCGACACGTCCCACTGCGCGGAACCGTCGGCCGCGAAGTCCATCCCCTTGGCCTTGGCCTCCTGCTGCGCGGCACAGGTCATGGTGATGTAGAAGGGGTCGCTCTTCACCCCCGTGATCAGCCGGACCTTCTTGCCCTTGGCGCCGCCCGAACTCCCCGAGCCGCCACCGTCGTCCGACGAACCGCATGCCGAGGCCGCGCCGAGGGCCAGCACCGTGCCCACCGCGACCAGCAACCCGCGCCTGCTGCGAATGCTCCCCATCACAGAGTTCTCCTTGTCCTACGCGAACGAGTTGTCCTGCGCGATCGAGTTGTCCTGTGCGATTCCGTGCCGCGCGATGCGGTCATGCGCGACGGCGTCATGCGCGCTCCCGGGTCTTCCTGCGCATCTGGTCGATGTAGACGGCCACGACCAGCACCACGCCCACCGCCACGTCCTGCCAGTACTGCTGGACGCCGATCACGATCAGCCCGGTGGTCAGCACCGCCGGAATGAACACACCGATCACCGTGCCCAGCACCGAACCCCGCCCGCCGAACAGGCTGGTACCGCCCAGCACCACCGCGGTGATCACCTTGAGGTTGTCGGTGGAGTGCCCGGCGATCGACGTCGTGCCGTACGAGGCCAGCCACATCACCGCGCCGAGCCCGGCCAGCAGCCCCATCAGGCCGTACACCTTGACCAGATGCCGGCCCACCGGAATGCCCGCCCGCCGTACGGCGGTCGGATTCGACCCGATGGCGAGGGTGTGCTCGCCGAACCGGGTGGCGGCCAGCACCGCGCCGAAGATCGCGGTCACCACGGCGGCCAGGATCACCATCCAGGGGATCCCGAGCAGCTTGCCGAAGCCGAGGCTGTTCTGCAGATGTGTGGAGGACGCGCCGGCCGGGTCCTGGCCGCCGGTGGCGAGTTCGGCGATCCCCAGCGCCGCGCCGAGCCCGCCCAGCGTCACGATCAGCGGCGGCACCTTGCCGCTGGCCACCACCACGCCCTGCAGCGCGCCCCACGCCGTGCCCACGGCCAGCGCGATCACGACACAGAGCGCGACCGTGCCCCAGCCCGACGCCGGACCGCCGTGATGGATGTTGTACTCGCCCGCCGCGACCGCGGCCAGCACCAGCACCGACCCGATCGACAGGTCGATGCCCGCCGTGATGATCACGAACGTCATGCCGACGCCGAGCACCAGGTAGATGGCCGCGTTCACGGCGATCTGGGTGATGTCGTACGTGGTGAAGAACTTGCCCGGCGCCGCGATGGTGAAGAACACCACCAGGGCCAGGAGGATCACAAAGGTCCACAGTTCGTTGAGCGTTGCCGCGCGCCGGAGCCAGTCCGGCACCCCGGCACGGCTGCCGACGGCCACAGGGGCCTTCTCGCTCTCGGCCGTCATCGTGCGCCCTCCGCTTCCTTGCCCCCGTTCGGGCCGTCCAGCGACCCGGTCATCGCCCCGACGAGCTCCTCGATCGTGGTGTCCGCCGCGGTGTACGACGCGACGCGCCGGCCCAGCCGCAGCACCTCCACCCGGTCCGCGACCGACAGCACCTCGGGCATGTTGTGACTGATCAGCACCACACAGATGCCCTGGTCGGCGACCCTGCGGACGGTCTCCAGGACCCGGGCGCGCTGGACCACCCCCAGGGCGGCGGTCGGCTCGTCCATGAAGATGACCTTGTTGGCGAAGGCGACCGCCCGGGCCACCGCGACGGACTGCCGCTGCCCGCCGGACAACGTTGTCACAGCAGCTGTCACATCCTTGAGTTCCACGCCGAGTTCGGCGAAGGCCTTGACCGCCTCCCGGCGCATCGCGGGCCGGTCGAGGACGCCGACCCGCCCGAGCAGGCCGCCGCGTACGATCTCCCGGCCGAGATAGAGATTGGCCGCCGCGTCGAGATCCGGCGCGAGCGACAGATCCTGGTACACCGTCTCCACGCCCTGCCGCTGTGCGTCCATCGGCCCGGAGAACCGCACCGGCGCTCCGTCCAGGCGGAGTTCGCCGGCGTCGGGGGCGAGGACGCCCGACAGGACGTTCACCAGAGTGGACTTGCCGGCGCCGTTGTCGCCGATGAGGGCGACGACCTCGCCAGGGTATGCCGTGAAATCGGCGCCCTGGAGCGCCTGGACGTGGCCGAAACGCTTGACCACGCCATGTGCGGTGAGCAGTGGTTCCCTTGCAGAGGCCATGTTGTGCCTTCTGGTTGGTATCGTTAACAGCTTGGCTGATTCTTGGGGCGCTCGCAGCGGGGTGTCAAGGGTGGTGCAGCCGATCCGGGACCGGGTCCTCCGGCTTCTCAACTCCTCCTATTTGCACGTCTGTTGATATGCCGTCGAGTTGGTAACGTTAACGAGTCGACGCTCAAACGTGACGCAGGTGGAGGACGTGGCGTGGCAGCCACCCGGCCGACCATGAAGGACGTTGCCGCGGAAGCGGGCGTCAGCGCGATGACGGTGTCCCGGGTCGTCAACGGCGATGCGGCCGTCGCCCCGCGGACCGCGGCCCGGGTGGAGGCCGCGGTCCGCAAACTGGGCTACCAACGCGACGACGTGGCACGCCAGTTGCGCCGCACCCACGAACTGAGCCAGACCATAGGGTTACTCGTCGACGATGTCGCCGATCCCTTCATGGCCGCCGTCGCCTCCGCGGCCGAGGACGTCGCCCGGCAGCGCGGCAGCGTCATGCTCATCGGCTCCAGCCGCGCCGACCTGCGCCGGGAACGCGAGGTGATCGCCGCGTTCACCGCCCGCCGGGTCGACGGCCTGATCCTCACCCCGGCCGCCGGCAGCCACCGCTTCCTGCGGCCGGCCCAGGCACAGGGCACGAAGATCGTCTGCGTGGACCGGGCGGCGCCCGGGCTGAACGTGGACGCCGTGGTGGTCGACAACTTCGGCGCGGTGCGGGAGGCGGTGGGGCGGCTGGTGGCACACGGCCACCGCAGGATCGGGTACATCGGCGACACACCGCGGATCTGGACGTTCGGCGAACGTCGGCGGGGCTACCTGGCCGCGCTCGCCGCGGCCGGGATCGCCGCCGACCCGGCACTGGTCGGGGACGGCCTGCGGCCGGGCCCGGAGGCGGCCGGGGCCGTCACCCGGATGCTGGCACTGCCCGACCCGCCGACCGCCCTGCTGGCCGGCAACGAGATCCTCGCCTTCAGCGCCCTCACCGTCCTCCCCGCCGGCCTCGCGTTCGTCGCCTTCGACGACTTCGCACTCGCCGACCGGCTGACCCCGCCCGTCACCGTGATCGCCCAGGACCCGGTGGCGCTCGCGACCAGCGCGGCACATCTGCTGTTCGCCCGGATCCACGGCGACGTCTCACCACCGCGCACGGTGGTCATGCCGACCCGGCTGATCCAGCGGGGGTCGGGGGAACTGCCGGGACCGTTCGCCGCGTAGGGAGGCGGTGCGGTGACGGGGATGAATTCGGTCGCGGGGGCCGGGCGAAGTCCGGTGGCGGCGGGGCGGGCGGACCGCATGCGGAGAGCCGCTGCCTGCTGAGTGAACAGCGAGCCGCACGCCGGGGTTTCCCGGAGTCACCCGGCGATCACGGTGCTCGTCCGGCCGCCGCTCTCACACCCGGTCCGGAGCCCGTGCCGTCCTGGGCAGGTCCGGCTGGCGTGCCGTCGTCGTCCACCGGGTCAGCATCACCAGCGCCGTGCCCAACGCCAGGCCCACAGTGGGCAGTACGGGGAGCCGGCCGTCGGGCGCGAAGCCCTGTACGGCAAAGCGGCCCAGAGCGGTGATGTCCATGGCCAGGCCGAGCCACAGCGGCCAGGCATGCCGCAGGCCGACGTCCGGAGTGGTCCGCTCGTACAGCACGGCCAGCCCGCGTTCCAGGGGCCGGAGCGCGGTCACGACGCCGGCCAGCACGAGGCCGAGCACCAGCAGCCACGGGATCCGCAGCCCCCACCACGCGGCGGACCCGAGGACCGGCTCGGGCGCGAGGCCGGTCAGGTAGAACACGGCGGCGACGACCAGCACCGGCAGCATGTGCCACAGATACAGGGTCATGCTGGCCGCCCCCACGGGGCGCACCACGCGCCACACCCGCTCGCGCTCCAGCAGTCGCCGTACCGCCGGCGCGGCGAGGAGGCACAGCCCGACCTGGGTCACCACCCACGCCAGCATCGCGGCCGACGGCGGATCGGTGTTGCTGGGGTCCTGCCCGGTCACCAGGATCAGGCTGACCGGGAACGGTCCGAGGGTCACGAGCGCGGCAAAGGCCACCCCGCCGCCCGCCGCCATCACGAGCGGCAGGGGCCGACGCCCGGTCAGCAGACCGTCCCGCCAGCAGAAGCCCAGCTGGTAGGCGACACCCCACACGAGCACGTAGTCGAGCAGTCCCACATACGGCGCGTGCACCGTCACCACGAGGACGTCGGCCACCAGGGCAACCGCCCCCAGCACCGGCGGGACGAGGAGTCCCCAGCGCCGGTGTGCCGCGTACATCAGCGGCGTCAGGGCGCTGAGCAGCAGATACACCGGCAGGAACCAGAACTGCATGGCCATCGCCCATCCCACCAGCGACAGCGTGCCCGCGTCCACGCCGGCCACCGAACAGACACCGACGGCGAGCAGCACCAGACCGCTGTAGAGGCCCGTCGGCAGCAGCAGCCGCAGCGCCCGCCGCCCCAGCCACCCGGCGGCCGTCCCGCCGGCCGCCTGGGCACGCGGCCAGGAACCGCCCGCGGCATGGCCCCCGGCCAGGAAGAACAGCGGCATGATCTGGAACTCGAGCGTCAGCCACTGGGTCCAGGGCACGGTCGCCAACAGCTCCGGGGCGGTGATCTGTCCACCGGGCTCCCGGACCAGGGCTGTGATCAGCCAGTGGCCGAGGACCACCAGCACGATGGCCCACGCGCGCAGGAAGTCGACGTAGCGGTCTCTGCTCATGGGCCGTCATGCTGCCCGCAGCCCCGGCGCCATCGGGCCGGGAAGCCCATGCCGCAATCATTCCGTGCCCGGTACGACACCGTCCCCTGCGCCGGCGACCGGGTCGCCGTGGAACCCGGCGGCAACCCTCGCCGTCGAGGTCGACTAGGTGGCCGAGGTGCGGCGGCCGCCTCGGCGTCCGGAGTCGCGGCCGCCGGTGCCGGCGGCGCCACCGGTGGCTCCGCCGGCCGCCGCTCGTCGGCGGGAACCGCGGGCGTCCTTGCCAGCGGCAGTGCCGGTCGTCGCCCGGCGTTCGGAACCGCGGCCGCCCGCGCCGCCGGCACCACCCGTGGCCCCGGCGGTTCCCGCCCGGCGGGCAGAACCGCGCCCGCCGGTTGCGGAAGTGCCACCAGTCGCCGCCGCCCCGGCCGCGGCTCGGCGGTCCGAGCCCCGGCCGCCCGTCCCGGTGGCGGCACCTGTCGCCGCTCCGGGTTCGCCGCCGTTTCGGCGGCGGCCGGCCGCGGCGCGCGGGGAGTCGGCGCCGG